>DAHUXW010000148.1 GCA_027306925.1 Acidimicrobiaceae bacterium
TCCGGCGGCGAGCGGCGTGAGCGCCGCGACCAACGACCGGCCGGCGCGCCGCGCCCGGGCACGCGGCCGGGGTCCTCCGGCGGCGGGGCCCGGCGCGCCGCGCGTGGCGCGCCGGGTCATCGCCCGATCCGACCGCCCACCGACGCGCCGGCGCGCTCCCCGCCCGCGATGCACGCCGGTATCCCGATCCCGTCGTACGCGGCGCCGGCGAGCGCGAGCCCGGGAAGCGCGCCCGCGAGGGCCGCGATGCGGGCGGAGCGCGCGAGGTGGCCGCTCTCGTACTGGGGGAACGACGCGGGCCATCGCCAGACGAGCCGGTCGAGCGGAGCGTCGGTGATCCCGAGCAGCGCCGCGAGCTCGGCGCGCACCGCGTCGACGAGCTCGCCGTCGTCGAGCTCGAGCGCGCGCCCGTCGCCGTCGCAGCCCGCGGACACGCGCACGACGACCTCGCCCGGCCGCGCGGAGCGCGGCCACTTCGTCGAGGTGAACGTCGCCGCCGTCACGATCCCGCCGGTCGCCCGCGGCACGAGCACGCCGCTCCCGGGGAGCGCCGGGTGGTCCCCGGGAGCGTCGGGCGCGGGGTCGAGGAGGCGTGCGAGCGCGCGCGGCACCGACGCCTCGGGCCAGGCGAGGGTCACGGTCGCGACGCCCGAGTATGAGATCGTCGCGCACTCGAGCGCGATCTCGGGGGCGGCGTCCGCGAGCAGCCGGCCCGCGGAGGTCGCGGGCACCGCGAGCACGAGCCCGTCCGCGAGGACCTGCCCGCCGCCGAAGCGCACGGTCCACGAGGGGCCCGCACCGGTCGGGGCGAGCTCGACGCCCGTGACCTCGCACGACGTGCGGACCGTGACCCCGGCCTGCTCGCAGGCACGCCGCAGCCCGGTCGCGAGCGACTCGATCCCGCCGCGGAGGCCGAGGAAGAGCGGCGCTGCCGGCGTTGCCGCGCCCGCGGGACCCGGCGTGGCCGGCGCGCGCCCCCGGAGCGCGCGCACGACGCTTCGCGCGCCGGCCGCCGCGGACGCGAGCTGCGGGGCCGAGGCGCGAAGCGACAGCCTCGAGCAGTCGCCCGCGTTGATCCCGCCGAGCAGCGGGTCGACGAGTGCGGCGACGGCCGCGCGCCCGATCCGGGGGACGAGCACCTCGTGCACGGTCGGGTCGCCGTATGCCTCGCCGGCGTCGCCCCCGCGGAGCGATCCGGCGAGCGCCACGGTCGCGCGTGACCGCGGCAGGACGAGGTCGAGCGCCGTCCTGAGCGTCGCAGCGGTGCCGACGACGCCCGACCGGCGGAGCGCCCTCAGGTCCGTCGGCACGCCGAGCACGAGGCCCGCGGGCAGCGGTCGCGGCCGGCCGCGGGCGTACACGGCGGCGCGCGAGGTCGCGGGGGCGAGGAGCTCGTCCGCGAGCCCGATCTCCCGGCAGAGCCGGACGGCCGCGTCGTTGCGCGTGATGAAGTTGTCGGGGCCGACGTCGAGCGGCCGCCCGCGGAACTCGGCGGTCACGAGCTTGCCGCCGACCCGGTCCTGCGACTCGAGCAGCACGACCTCGAAGCGCGCCGCGAGCGCCCGGGCCGCGGCGAGCCCGGCGACCCCGCCGCCGACGACGACGACCCGAGCGCGCCCGCTCACCGCGGCGCCCCTCCCACCGGTGCGACCGTCAGCGTCACCGGGAGCCGCCGGCGATCTCGGGCCAGGTCGTGCGCGCGAGGTCGGCGACGCGTCGCGCGAGCGCCGCGGCGACGCGCGGCTCGTCGTCGAGCGACGGCGTGCGGGCGAAGCGCAGCCCGAGCTCCGACGCGAGCGCGCTCGCGTCGACGTCGAGGTCGTAGAGGACTTCGAGATGGTCCGAGGTGAACCCGGCCGGGCAGACGACGACCGCCTCGGCTCCCTCGGCAGCGAGCTCGCGGAGCACCTCGAGGATGTCGGGACCGAGCCACGGTTCGGACGTCCGCCCCGCGCTCTGCCACCCGGTGCGGAAGCTCGTCGCCCCGGCCCCGGCGGCGACGAGCTCAGCGGTCTCGCGGAGCTCGTCCGGGTAGGGGTCGCCCATCTCGAGGATGCGGACCGGCAGGCTGTGCGCGGTGACGACGAGCTCGCATCGCGCGCCGGGACCGGGTGCGACCGAGTCGATCGTGGAACGGACGCGCTCCGCGAGCACCTCGACGAGCGCGGGCTCCGCTCCCCAGCGCTCGACGAACACCGACGCGACGCCCAACCCGTCCGCATGGCGCCGCGCCCGGCCCACGTACTCGCCGACGCTCAGCGCGGAGTAGTGAGGGGCGAGCACGAGGCCGACGCACCGCTCGACGCCCGCGTGCGCGAGCTCGTCGAGCGCGTCCTCGATCGTCGGCCGGGCGTGCTTCGCACCGTGGACCACGCGGTACCGGCCGGGCGCGAGCCGGTCGAGCGCCGCCGCGATCGCGGCGACCTGCGCGGCGGTGCGCTCGGCGAGCGGCGAGACGCCGCCGATCGCGTCGTAGCGCCGGACGAGATCCGCGAGCTGCGCGTCGCTCGGCGGCCGGCCGCGCCGGATGTCCGTGTAGTAGTCGAGCACCTCGTCCGGCCCTGCCGGCGTCCCGTAGGCCATGACGAGCACGCCGGTCGTGCGGGCGCCGTCGGCGTCGCTCACGCGGAGAGCTCGCGCCCTCGTCCGGCCGCGCCCGCGGCGGGGCCGTGCGCCGCGTCGACGGGCGCGTCCGGGCCGGCGTCGACGGGCGCGTCCGAGCGGCCCTCCTCGTGGACGACGTCGACGAGCCGGGCGAGCACGTCGGGATCGGTGCCCGGCAGGACCCCGTGACCGAGGTTGAACACGTGACCGGGCCGCCCGCGCGCCTCGGCGAGGATGCGCCGCGCCTCCTCCGTCGCCGGACCGGCGCCGGCGAGGCAGATCGCCGGGTCGAGGTTGCCCTGGAGCGCGTAGGCGGGCCCGACTCGCGCACGAGCCGTGTCGAGTGGCACCCGCCAGTCGACCCCGACGACGTCCGCGCCCGCCGCGCCTATGAGGTCGAGGAGCTCGCCCGTCCCGACGCCGAAGTGGATGCGCGGGACGTCGAGGTCGGCGAGCGCGGACAGGACCCGCCGGCTCGCGGGGAGCGCGAACCGCTCGTAGTCGCGCCGCGTGAGCGCCCCCGCCCACGAGTCGAAGAGCTGGACCGCAGTCGCGCCCGCGAGGACCTGCGAGCGAAGCGACGCGATCGCGAGGTCTGCGAGGCGGTCCACGAGCGCCGCCCACAGCGCGGGGTCCGTGTGCATGAGCGCCTTCGTGCGCGCGAACTCGCGCGACGGCCCGCCTTCGACGAGGTAGCTCGCGATGGTGAACGGCGCGCCGGCGAACCCGATGAGCGGGACGTCGAGCTCCTCGACGAGGGCACGCACGGTCTCGAGCACGTACGGCGTGTCCTGCTCGGGCTCGAGCGGGCGGAGCCGGTCGAGGTCGGCCGGCCCCTCGAAGCGGTCCGCGATCACCGGGCCGCGCCCGGGCACGATCTCGACCCCGACCCCGATCGCCGCGACCGGCACGACGATGTCGGAGAAGAGGATCGCGGCGTCGACGCCGTAGCGACGGACGGGCTGGAGCGTGATCTCCGTGGCGAGCTCGGGGCGTCGGATCGCGTCGAGGATGCTCCCGCCGCCGCGAAGTGCCCGGTACTCGGGGAGGGAACGGCCCGCCTGGCGCATGAACCAGATCGGGACGCGCTCCGCCGGCCGGGACCGACAGGCGTCGAGGAACGGCGAACGGGCAGCGTGCACGGGACGACCCTACCCCTGGCCGCCGGCAGCACCCGTTGGTCCCGGGCCGTTTGGCCCGAGGGTGCGACCGTGGAGTATGAAGTACTGCTGTGAGCGAGGTGACGGCGATCGAGGCGCCGGTACCGGCGGGTTCCCCGCACCAGGTGCAGCGGCCGCAGCTTCTCGCCGTCGGCGTCATGATCTGGCTCGGCAGCGAGTTCATGTTCTTCAGCGGCCTCTTCGCCGCGTTCTTCACGATCCGCGCGAACGCGCCCCAGTGGCCGCCGGCCGGCACGAAGCTCGACACCTACCAGGCGCTCGTGTTCACCGTCGTGCTGCTCGCGTCGAGCCCGACGATGCAGCTCGGCGTCTGGGCCCAGGAGCGCGGGGAGCGCGCGAAGGCGCGCGCGTGGATCGTCGTGAGCCTCGCGCTCGGCGCGGCGTTCCTCGGCAACCAGCTCTACGAGTGGAACACGCTGCCGTTCCGGCCGAGCACGAACGCCTACGGCTCGCTCTTCTACATCATGTCCGGACTCCACGGACTCCACGTCCTTCTCGGGCTCGTCGCGATGGTCGCGCTTCTCGGCCGGCTGGCCGGCCCGAAGGGCGACCCAGGCGAGACGCCCGTGTTCCAGGCCGTGAGCTACTACTGGCACTTCGTCGACATCGTGTGGATCGGCCTGTTCAGTGCGCTCTTCCTCTTCTCGTAGCCTCGCGCGGCGCGCCGCGGTGCCCGCTGGGGTCGTCGTCGCCGCGCTCGCGCTGGCCTCCGTGTTCTTCGCGCCCCGCCGCGCGCCGTCCGCCGCGGCGGCACCGCTCCCCTCGACCGTCCTCACCGCCGCGACGGCGCCGAGTCGGACGGCGCAGCTCGCGCTCGGCCGGACGCTGTTCGACGAGAACTGCTCGAGCTGCCACGGGGCGAAGGCGCAGGGGAGCGCCCTCGCACCGAACCTGCGCGGCCTCGGCGCCGGGACGGTCGACCTGTGGGTCTCGAGCGGTTGGATGCCGCTCGCGAACCCGACGAGCCAGCCGATCCGCAAGCCGTCGATGTTCGACCGCACCCAGACGGAGGCGATCGCCGGGTACGTCGCGTCGCTCGCCCCCGGTGGCTTACCGATCCCGACGGTCGACGTCGCCGGGGCGAACGCGGCCCAGGGCTTCAGCGTCTTCGCGCTGAACTGCGCCCCGTGCCACACGATCACGGGTGCAGGCGACGCGCTCGCCGACGGTCTGAGCGCCCCGTCGCTCCACGGAGTCACGGCCATCCAGGTCGCCGAGGCCGTGCGGTCGGGTCCCGGAAACATGCCGCGCTTCGGAACCTTCACGATCTCCAAGCAGCAGCTCGCGGATGTCGTCGCGTACGTGACGCGCCACATCGAGCAGCCGTCGAACCCGGGCGGTCTCGCGCTCGGCGGGGTCGGCCCGGTCGCCGAGGGCTTCGTCGGACTGTTCGTCGGCGTCGGGCTGTGCGTGCTCATCGCGCTCTGGATCGGCGACCGCAACGAGCGCGAGGACACCGGCGAGCACGGCGGCGAGCACGCCCCGCCGGGGGCCGCGGCGCCGCCCGGCAACGATCCGGAGGTCGCACATGTCTGACACCACCGAGGGCCAGGTGCACGGCGCACCCGACCCCGGCGCGCAGGGCCTCGGTGGGCCGGGCCCCGGTGAGCAGGGCCACGGCGGCGAGCCCGCCGGCGCCGCCGTGCCCGTAGCGACGCCGGTCTCGATCGGCTCGCCGCAGTTCGCGGTCGCGGCACGCCACCCGCGGCGCGCCGAGGGCGTCGCGGCCTTCGCTTTCCTCGTCGCGCTCTGCGGCTTCGCCGGGTTCGGCGCCGCCTACTGGCAGGACGCGAACAACTACCTGCTCGGCATCTCGCTCGGGGTCGCGTTCGCGGCGTTCGGGTTCGGGCTCGTGACGTGGGGCAAGTACCTCATGCCGCGCGGTCCGTTCGAGGAGCCGCGCCCGCAGATGGCGACGACGGAGCGCGAGCGCGCCGAGTTCGTCGGCGACTTCGCGACGCGGGGCAAGATCGCGATCGAGCGCCGCGGCGCGCTCGGCAAGCTCATGGGGGCCGCCGGGGCAGTCCTCGGGGTCGTCACGCTCTTCCCGCTCGTCCGCTCGCTCGGGCCGAAGCCCGACAGCTCGATGTACCACACGAAGTGGCGGAAGGGCGCGAGGCTCACCTCGATCGACAACCGGCCGGTCAAGGTCGACGACATCGAGGTCGGCGGCGTGATCACCGTCTTCCCCGAGAACGACGTCGGCGGCGCGCTCTCCCAGACCGTCCTCATCCGGGTCCAGGCGACCGGCAACGTGGTGACCGGGCCGGGCAAGGAGACCTGGGGTCCCGACGGCTACGTCGCGTACTCGAAGGTCTGCACGCACGCGGGCTGCCCGGTCGGGCTCTACCAGGAGCTCACCCAGCAGCTCCTGTGCCCGTGCCACCAGTCGCTCTTCGACGTCGAAACCGGCGCGACCCCGGTCTTCGGCCCGGCGCCGCGCCCGTTGCCGCAGCTGCCGCTGTACGTCGACGCGAAGGGCTACCTGCGGGCGCAGGCCGGCTTCGACGAGCCGATCGGCCCCGGATTCTGGTACCGCGGCGGTTCGAACGGGAGCCCGCAGTGATCGAGAAGCTCTTCGGCTGGGTCGACGACAGGGTCGCGCTGTCCCGGTCGGGCCGCCACCTGCTGAACAAGATCTTCCCCGACCACTGGTCGTTCATGATCGGCGAGATCGCGCTGTACTCGTTCATCGTCCTGCTGCTCACGGGCGTGTTCCTCACGCTCTACTTCGTGCCCTCGGGGTCCGACGTCGTCTACCACGGCGTCTACGCCCCGCTGAAGGGCCAGACGGTCTCCGAGGCGTTCAACTCGACCGTGAACCTGAGCTTCCAGGTGCGCGGCGGTCTGCTCATGCGCCAGATGCACCACTGGGCCGCCAACATCTTCGTCGGCTCGATCGTCGTGCACATGCTCCGGGTGTTCTTCACGGGCGCGTTCCGCAGGCCCCGCGAGGCCAACTGGATGATCGGCACGACGCTGCTCATCCTGGCGATCTTCAACGGCTTCCTCGGGTACTCGCTGCCCGACGACCTCATCTCCGGCACGGGCATCAGGATCGCGTTCTCGATCACCGAGTCGATCCCCTTCGTGGGCACGTACCTCGGCTTCTTCCTGTTCGGCGGCCAGTACCCGGGCACGGCGATCATCCCGAGGTTCTTCATCCTCCATGTGCTCGTGCTGCCGCTCATCATCATCGGGCTGCTCGCGGGCCACCTCGGCATGCTCATAAAGCACAAGCACGCGCAGTTCCGCGGGCGCGGCGCGCGAGACGACAACGTCGTCGGCTCCCCGCTGTGGCCGACGTACGCGGCGAAAGCCGGCGGCTTCTTCTTCCTCACGACAGGCGTCACCGCCCTGCTCGGCGCCGCCGTGCAGATCAACCCGATCTGGCAGTACGGCCAGTACTACGCCTACAAGGTGAGCTACGCGGTCCAACCGGACTGGTACATGGGCTGGCTCGACGGCGCGCTGCGCGTCATGCCGAGCTGGGAGATCCACCTGCCCGGCCACATGGTCCCGAACGTCTTCTTCCCGGCCGTGCTCCTGCCGGGCGTCACGTTCAACCTGATCTACGCCTGGCCCTTCATCGAGGCGCGCCTTACCGGCGACCGTGCGGAGCACCACCTGCTCGAACGCCCACGCGACCAGCCGCTCCGCACGGCGATCGGGGCCGCGGTGTTCGCGTTCTACTTCGTGCTCTTCGGGGCGAGCGCGACGGACGTGCTCGCGAACTACCTGTCGCTGTCCTTGAACTTCGTACTCTGGTCGTTCCGCGTGCTCTGCATCGTGGTGCCGTTGATCGTGTTCCCGGTCGCCTACAAGATCTGCGTCGAGCTCCAGTCCACGAAGGGAGCGGGGCAGCGCAAGCGGCACAACGTCATCGTCCGCTCCGCCGAGGGCGGCTACGCGACGGTCTCGACGCCCGAGTACCCGGGCTACATCCAGCCCGAGCTCGACCCCGTCCCGCTCGACCACGTGGACCTCGTGTCCGCGATGGCGGCCGACGGCGACGAGCAGGCCGAGGGCGTCTACCGGATCCCGAGGGAGTACCGCTAGGCCCCTCGCCCCTCGGCGCGCTGCCCCTCGCCCCTCGGCGCGCTGCCCCTCGCCCCGCGGCGCGCTTCCCGACGAGGTCGCCGCAGGGCGGGTCCTCGCAGCCCGCGCGGCCCATCGGACGCTCCGGTCCCGCGTCCGGTGCGGGATGGAGCCGGTGGTCGGACTCGAACCGACGACCTGACGATTACAAATCGCCTGCGCTACCAGCTGCGCCACACCGGCGTGGTGGGATGTCGGGGCCGGACTTTCCCCGCTAGGAGCTTGGCACCTCACGCCGTGGCGCGCCGCCCGCGGGCCCGTCGCCTACCGGGCGCAGGGCGGCCGGGTCCGTGCCGGCGATGATCCGCACTGCTCCGGTCGCCCGGATCGTCTCGGGGACCGACGCGGGTCCCGTCCCGGCGAGCTGCGACGGGCGGTGCCCGCCGACGAAGAAGCGAAGCGGCGTCGCGCGCACGACCTCGACGGCGCGTTCGAGGAGCGGGACGGCGATCGGGTAGCCCGCGGCCGCTACGAACCCACCGAGCGCGAGGCCGCCCAGCACGTCGCCCGGGTAGTGCGCGCCGACGTAGACACGGGCGAACGCGAGGAAGAGGCCGAGGAGGGTGCCGACGACCGCGACCGCGCGCTGCCGGGAGAGCCAGAGCCCGGCGATGACGGCGCCGGCGACCGACGCGTGGTCGCTCGGGAACGTGAAGTCGTGCGCCTTCGGGACGAGCACCTCGACGTGCGCGAGGACGTCGTAGGGCCGCACCCGGCCGACCGCGTGGCCGATCGGCTGGGAGATCCCGAGCGCGGCGAGCGCGGCGAGCGGCGTCCACAGCGTCGCCGCGACCCGTCGGGAGGAGCTCTCGCCGAACCACGCGCCACGCGCCCGCCAGTACGCGAGGAGCGCGGCGGCCGCGAGCAGCGCGACGCCGAGGTAGAGCGCGTACGCGTGCATGACGCCGTGCGCCCAGCCGGTGCGCCGCGCGAAGCGATTCAGGTCCAGGTACAGCCTCGTGTCCACCGACTGCCTTCCTCGATGCGAGCCCAGCCACAGGGAGCGCACAGGCGCTACTACCGTAGTTGACGCCCACCTCGCAACGCGGACGTGGTCGGCTAGTCTTTCCGACCGAGCAACAGCGGATCGTGCTCCCGACACAGCGCCCGCGCACCCCGATGCCTCCGGCCAGGGTCCCGGGCCGCCGGTGGTGGCACGTCAACCTGACGAGAGGAATGCCCGCGATGCGGATCCTGGTACTTGGAGGCGATGGCTACCTCGGATGGCCGACGGCCCTCCACCTGTCCCAGCGGGGGCACGACGTCGGCATCGTCGACAACCTCGTGCGCCGCCACTACGACGACGAGATGGGTGTCGGCTCGCTGGTCCCGATCCGCCAGCTGCAGCGGCGCGTGGCGACGTGGAAGGAAGTCTCCGGCCACACCGTGCAGCCGTTCGTCGGCGACCTCACGAACTACAACTTCGTCACCGACACGCTGCGCGCGTTCGAGCCCGACGCCGTCGTGCACTTCGCCGAGCAGCGCTCCGCGCCGTACTCGATGATCGACCGGGACCACGCGGTCTACACGCAGGTCAACAACGTCGTCGGGACGTTGAACCTCCTCTACGCGATCGCGGAGCTCGACCCGTCGATCCACCTCGTGAAGCTCGGCACGATGGGCGAGTACGGCTCGCCGAACATCGAGATCGAAGAGGGCTTCATCGAGATCACGCACAAGGGTCGGACGGACCTGCTGCCCTTCCCCAAGCAGCCGAACTCCTTCTACCACCTGTCCAAGGTGCACGACAGCCACAACATCATGTTCGCCTGCCGGACATGGGGCCTGCGTTCCACGGACCTCAACCAGGGCATCGTCTACGGACAGCAGACGCCCGAGACCGTCCTGCACCCCGACCTCGCGACGCGTGTCGACTACGACGCGGTCTTCGGGACCGTCCTCAACCGTTTCGCGGTGCAGGCGGCGGTCGGCTACCCGCTCACCGTCTACGGCAAGGGTGGCCAGACCCGTGCGATGCTCGAGATCCGTGACACGCTCGCGTGCGTCGAGCTCGCGTGCCTAAACCCGGCCGAGGCCGGCGAGTTCCGGGTGTTCAACCAGTTCACCGAGTCGTTCTCGGTGCGCCAGCTCGCCGAGTGGGTCCAGCGCGTCGCGCCGATGGACGTGAACATCGAGTCGATCCCCGACCCGCGCGTCGAGAAGGAAGAGCACTATTACCAGGCCGTGACGACGAAGCTCCCCGAGCTCGGGCTCCAGCCGCACCTTCTCGGCGACGAGTTCGTCGCGTCGCTCGTCGCGCTCGCGGTGAAGCACAAGGATCGCGTGAACGTCGAGGCGATCCGCCCGACCGTGAACTGGCGCGTGACGAAGTCCGAGGTCAGCGTCGCCGGGGGGGCCGTCGGCGAGTGACGTCGCGGCTCCGGGCGGCTGACCGCTCGGGGCGAGCTTCACCTGCTGCCGCCGTCTTCGACGTGGACTCAACCGGTCGCCGCCGATGCTCGGCCCCGTAGGCCCCGGCCCCCGGCCGTCGGTCAGTCGCTCGCGCCGCCGCATCGCGGCCGTCGTCGCCGGCGCGCTTCTCGCCGCGCTTGTCCTCGGCGAGGTCGTCGCCCAGGTCGTGAACGACGCGACGCCCGCGGCGAGCCGGGCGTCGCGGACCTGGGTCGCGGCCGTCGGGCCGATCGTCGAGGACTCGACGAGCCTCGCCCACACGCTCGACGCGGCCCGTGCGCTCTCCGGCCTGCCCGCGTGCGCCCCGGCCGGCTGCCAGCGCGCCGCGTTCGACGAGACCGTGAGCACGCTCGTGACCGGCACGGCCGCCGACACCGCCGACCTCGGTGCGGTCGGCCTGACCCCACCGTCGGCGCGCGCCGCGGCGCTGCTCGGCGCGACCCTCAGGGGTCGCGCGGCTGCGACCGAGCGCCTCGCCGGCGCGGTCGCGCTGCTGCTCGGACCGGTGCACGACCACGCGACGCTCGCCCGCGCCCAGGGTGAGCTGCTCGGCGTCGGCGAGGAGCTCACCGCCGCGGACCGCTCCTACCGCGCGTACGTGCGCGCGCTCCCGCGCGACCTCGGCGCAGTGCGCCCGCCGCGATCCGTGTGGGTCGCCGCGCCGAGCGCGTGGAGCCGCACGAACGTCCAGCGCTGGGCCGACCGCCTCGTCGCCTCCTCGAGGTTGCGGTCGCTCGAGCGCATCGCGCTGCTCGCGGTGTCGACGGCGCCGCCGGTGCTGCGGATCGCGGGCCTTCCGACCACGACGACCACGACGACCAGGACCACGACCACGACGACCACCACGAGCACGACGACCACCACGAGCACGACGACCACGACCACGCTCGCACCCGTGGCCGGCGCGACGACGACCTCCGCACCGCGCGCGAGCTCGACCACGACGTCGACGAGCACGACGACGACGCTCCCGCCGACGACGACGACCCTCCAGATCCCGCCGCGCGGCTCGGTGTCGATCGTCCAGCCGACCACGAGGCTCTCGGTCGACGTCGTCGTCGCCGACGCGGGCAACCGGCGTGCGGGCGCGGTCGCGCTGACGGCGACGCTCACGCGACGCGCGAGCGCGCACCTCCAGGCCGGCGCGCCGTCGTCCGTGACCCGCAGGCTCGGCGCGATGCGGCCGGGCGCGGCCCGCTACGTCGAGCTCGGCCCCTACTCCGTGAGCCGCGGCGCGACCTACGAGCTACGCGTCGTCGCGAGCGTGCCCGGGTGGCCCGCCGCCGTCGACACCGTGACGGTCCGGATCGCCGGCTGACGCCGCCTCCCCGGAACCCTCCGCGTCCCCGGGGTCGTGCCCCGACGGGGTCCCCCGCGCGTACGCGCGCTCCGCCCGGCGGACGACCTCCCGCACGGGAACGCCAAGGCGGCGCGCGACCGCGGCCGCGTCGTCGTGCTCGACCTTCGCCCGGCCCGTCGTGACCTTCACGCGCACGCGCGCGCCGTCGACGTCGACCTCCTCGACGCGGCGGGCGGACGCGTAGCGGTCGACGAGGTGCGAGCGCGCGCCGAGCGAGCCCGTGTGCGCGAGCAGCACCTCGCGCACGGAGGCCGCGAGCGCGAGGTCCGCGAGCGCGCTGACGACCGATCCCGGCCGGCCCTTCTTCATGAGCACGGGCGCGGTCCACGCGTCGGCCGCTCCCGCGTCGAGCAGCGCGGCGAGCGCGTCGGCGAGCTCCTCGCCCGTCGCGTCGTCGACGTTCACCTCGAGCAGCACGAGCGGCTGCGCGGCGGTCGCACCCCGGCCGCCGGTGGCCTCGGGCGCCGAGGTGCGCGTCCCGGTGACGACCTGGAGGACGTTGGGGAGGCCCTCGATCTCGCGCGCGCCTGCGCCGTAGCCGGCGCGGCCGACGACCATCGCCGGCATCGCGCCGAATCGTGCGTTCGCCGCGACGAGGATCGCGGCGCCCGTCGGTGTCGTGAGCTCGACGCCGACGTCGCGCGCGTAGACCGGGACGCCCTCGAGCAGGGCGACCGACGCGGGTGCGGGGTTCGGGAGCGTCCCGTGCGCTGAGCCGATGGTGCCGGTGCCGGTCGCGACCGGGCTCGCGACGACCTCGTCGATCCCGAGCAGGTCGAGCGCGACCATCGCGCCGACGACGTCGACGATCGTGTCGTGCGCGCCGAGCTCGTGGAAGTGCACGTCCTCGGTCGGCACGCCGTGGAGGCGGCCTTCGACCTCCGCGAGCCGCAGGAACGCGGCGCGCGAACGGGCGCGGGCGCGCTCGGGGAGCTCGCCGGCGTCGAGGACCGCGAGCACGTCGGCGAGCGTGCGCGCGGGCCCGCCGCCGGTCGCCGTGACCGCGGCACGCGTCGCGGAGAGGCCGCCGCGAAGGACGCGGGACACCTCCATCGACCACCCCTCGAGCGGCAGCGACGCGAGCGCGCCGCGCAGCGCCTGCTCGTCGGCGCCCACGTCGATCAGGCTCGCGACGGCCATGTCGCCCGAGATCCCCGCGAAGCAGTGGAGCCACGCGACACGCGCGGCGCCCGGGCTCACCGGAGCATCCGCGCGACGGCGCACGCCGCGCCGAAGCCGTTGTCGATGCCGACGACCGTGACGCCGGCCGCGCACGACGAGAGCATCGCGAGGAGCGCGGTCACGCCCTCGAGGCTCGCGCCGTAGCCGACGCTCGTCGGGACTGCGACGACGGGGGCGGCGGTCACACCGCCCACGACGCTCGCGAGTGCGCCCTCCATCCCCGCGACGACGACTACCGCGTCGGCTCCGGAGATCTCGTCGACGGAGACGAGGAGGCGGTGCAGGCCGGCGACGCCGCGGTCGACGAGCAGCGAGGGCGCGAACCCGTACGCGCGGAGCGTCGCGTCGCACTCGCGCGCCACGGGGAGGTCGGCGGTCCCCGCGGTCACGACCACGACCGAACCCGCGCGCGGCGGCGCGTCGCGCCAGCGGACGATCACCGGCCGTCCGGCCTCCGCGACCGCGGGCTCGCGGACGCCGCCGGGGTTCGCCTCGAGCGCGGCGTCGACCTGCGCCTCGACGGCACGCGTGAGCAGCACCGGTCCCGACCCGTGCTCGAGGAGCTCGGCGACGACCCCCGCGCACTCCTGCGGGGTCTTGCCCGGCCCGTATACGGCCTCGGGGAGGCCCTGACGGACGGTCCGGTGGTGGTCGACGTGCGCGTAGCCGAGATCGGCGAACGGCAGGCGGCTGAGCCGCGCCGCTGCCTCGTCGGGCGCGACCGCGCCCGAGCTCACCGAGTCGAGAAGGGAGACGAGATCCTCGTGGTCCATCGTTCTCACTATCCTGCCAGCATGGCCGACACTCCCGGACCGCCCGCGCGCATCGCATACCTCGGCCCGCCCGGGACCTTCACCGAGGAGGCGCTCGTCTCCGAGGCGGATCTCGCCGACCAGGAGCTCGTCGCCGTGCCGACGATCGCGGACGCGTTCGCGGCGCTCGCCTCGGGCCGGGTCGACGCCGCGTTCGTGCCGATCGAGAACTCGATCGAGGGCCCGGTGAACGCGACGATCGACCAGCTCGTGTTCTCCGACGACCTGCTCGTCCAGCGCGAGGTCGTGCTCGACGTGCACATCGACCTCATGGCGCTGCCGGGGACGACGCTCGCGTCGGTGCGGCGTCTCCTGTCCTTCCCCCACGCCTCCGCCCAGTGCCGCGCCTACCTGGGCGAGCGCCTGCCCGACGTCGAGGTCGGCGCGGCCAACTCGACCGCGGACGCCGCGCGCGCTGTCGCCGAGGACCGGCTCGAGGGTGTCGCGGCGCTCGCCCCGCCCCTCGCGGCGAAGCTCTACGGCCTCGAGGTCCTCGCGCACGCGGTCGAGGACTTCGGGGCCAACCAGACGCGCTTCGTCCTCGTCGAGGCCCACCACGTGCCGGAGCCGACGGGCCACGACCGCACGACGCTGGTCTGCTTTCAGCACGCGGACCGACCCGGGAGCCTCCACGCGATCCTCGGCCAGTTCGCCGCGCGCAGTCTGAACCTCACGTTCATCGAATCCCGCCCCACCAAGCAGGCGCTCGGCGACTACTGCTTCGTCGTGACCGCGGACGGCCACGTCACCGACGAGGTGCTCGGGGACTGCCTGCGGGCGCTGCGCAGCGAGCTCGGCGCGGTGAAGTTCCTCGGCTCGTACCCGGTGCCCGGCACCGCGGCGAGCGAGCGCCGCGAGGTGCTCGACGGGCGGCGGCGAGAGTCGCGAGAGTGGCTCGAGGAGATCCGCTCGCGCGTCTCGGGTCGCGGGTCCGCGGGCCGGCCCGGGTCCGGTTAGGCGCGCCCGGCCCGCCGGGCCGAAGCATCCGGGAGGGATGGCAGAGCGGACGAATGCGACGGTCTTGAAAACCGTTTAGGTGCAAGCCTACGAGGGTTCGAATCCCTCTCCCTCCGCTCCACCACATCGTCGTGTTCGGACTTCGGCACAGCGAAGAGCAGGTCGAACGGCTGCTTGTAGGCCGCTTCGGCTAC
>DAHUXW010000154.1 GCA_027306925.1 Acidimicrobiaceae bacterium
CACCCACGCCCCCATACGCAGCCGATCCGCACCACCCCAACCGCAAACCTCGATGCTGTCGCGCTTATGCGCTCTCGACGGGAGCCTCCGGACCCGCCCGAACCCTGCGACGCCGTGCGACTCCCCCGGACACCGTGCGACTCCCCCACCATCACAGATCACCGGCGCCCTGCAGGCCCGCACGGCCCCCTCAACACCCACACCGACCGTGACCCGCACCCAGGGCGAGGGCGGCCGCGCGCGCCGCCGCGTCGCAGACCGCCCGACGATCGCGATCAACCCGACAAAGCACTACCCGCCCGTGAGGTGGACCTCGCCGGCGTCGAGCGCGACCCGGGCGCGTTCGTGGCCGGCGAGGGCGACGACCAAGCGACCATCGTCGTCGATGCCGGCGCCGACGCCTTCACCGCCGGACCAGCCGACCGGCTGGTCGAGCAACGCATCGCGGGTGCGGATGGCCGCGAGCGCGGCGTGCTCGGATGCGACGAGCCACGCGTCGAGCCGGTCCAGCAGGCTCGCCAGGACGCGCTCGAGATCGGGTGGATCGAGACCGAGCGTGCCCGCGCTGTCGCGCAGCGATGCCGGGAGGTCGTCCAGACGCACGGCGACGTTGACGCCGATCCCGAGCACCGCCCAGCGCTCCGTCGGCCGGCCCTCGGCGAGGATGCCGGCGACCTTGCGGCCGCCCACGAGGACGTCGTTGGGCCACTTGACCCGAGCCGGTCGATCCTGCGCGTGTCCGGCCATGTCGACCGTCTCCGCAACCGCGACCCCCGCGAGCAGCGACAGCAGCCGGGGCGGCTCGCGTAGAACCAGCGAGCACAGCAGCGCTCGCCCGGCCGGCGCCGTCCAGGTGCGGCCCTGGCGCCCGCGCCCGGCCGTCTGCTCGGCGGCGGTCACGAGCGTCCCGTGTGGCGCGCCCCGCTCGGCCAAGGCGCGCGCCCGCAGATTCGTCGAGTCGGTGCGGCGCAGGTGCACCCGCGGCGTACCGAGTCCGGTCATGGTCCGCACCCGCGCGCGGTCGACAGAGCCATGCGGTCGAGGTTAGTCGTCTCTGGGCCGATCAACCTCGCCAGCCACCGTCAGGCGCAGCTGGTCGCCGGGTGTCAGCGCGAGGCGCGCGGCGGCACTGTCGCCACGCGCCGCGATCGCCAGGCGGCGGGTGGAGTCCTCGTACACGACGAGCTCGCCGGGCGGAACGTCGGCGAAGGTGCGGCCCAGGGGGGCGCGGTGCGAGCCTCCCGAGCGCGGGCGGAGCTCGACCTCTTCGCAGTGGCGGTCGGCGAGGGCGCCGAGGTCGGCGGTGGTGGCGCCGAGCTGGACGTTGCCGAAGTGGTCGACGCCGACCACGACCGCCAGCAGGGCGCCGTCGCGGACCTCGGCCGCCGGCAGCTCGAGCGCGACGAGCGACCCAGGCTCGACGCGCTCGCCGGCGTCCGCGAGCGACGCCCCGGCCGCCAGGTGCGCCGCAACCGGGCAGAAGACGTCGCGGCCGTGGAACGTCGCCGACACGGGCTCGAGGCGGAACTGCGAGCGCGAGATCTC
>DAHUXW010000157.1 GCA_027306925.1 Acidimicrobiaceae bacterium
CCGAACGTGCTGCTGCTCGACGAGCCGACGAACGACTTCGACCTCGACACGCTCCGAGCACTCGAGGAGTTCCTCGACGACTGGCCGGGAGCGCTCGTCGTCGTGAGCCACGACCGCACGTTCCTCGAGCGGGCGACCGTCGCCCGCCTGGCCGGCCCGACGACGACCGGCTTCGGCTGCAGCCAGCCACGCGGCGACACCGCCCGCGACCGGTTGGACGGAGCCGTCACGCCCGACCGCGACGAGCCGGTCCGTCGTGCGCTCGAGGAAGACGCGGTCGTGGCTCACGGTCACCAGCGCGCCGGGCCAGTCCTCGAGGAAGTCCTCGAGCGCACGCAGCGTGTCGAGGTCGAAGTCGTTCGTCGGCTCGTCGAGCAACAGCACGTTCGGCCGCTGCGCGAGCACGACAAGGAGCTGGAGGCGGCGCCGCTCGCCCCCCGAGAGCGTCGCCACCTGTGCGAAGGGCAGCTCGCCGGTGAACCAGAACCGCTCCATCAACGCGACGTCCTCGGGACCTCCCGGGCGCCGGGCGGACCCGGCGACGACCTCCTGCACGCGCGCGCCCGGGTCGAGCTCCCGCCCCTTCTGGTCGTAGAGGCCGAGCACGGCCGTCGGCCCGACCTCGACCGTGCCCGCGGTCGGTTCGCGACGGCCCGCGAGCAGCTCGAGCAGCGTCGACTTGCCCGCGCCGTTCACACCGACGACGCCGAGGCGCTCCCGGGGATCGAGCACGAGGTCGACGGCGCGCAGCACGAAGGGGCCGTCGTCGTATCGGTACGAGACGGAGGAGAGCTCGACGACCTTGTCGCCGAGTCGTGGCGTGACCGCCCGGATGTCGAGCCCGGACGCCCGAGCCGGGGCGTCCGGGCGCGATCCCACGAGCGCCCGTGCCGCGTCGACGCGCGCCTGGGGCTTTCGCGTGCGCGCCGGCGCACCGCGCCGCAGCCACGCGAGCTCGCGGCGCGCGAGGTTCCGACGCGTCGCCTCCGCGCTCGCGGCTCGATCCTCCCGCTCGGCTCGCGCCGCGAGGTACGCGTCATACCCGCCGACGTGCACGTAGGACCTGCCGCGGTCGAGCTCGACCACGCGCGACGTCACCCGCTCGAGCAGGTGCCGGTCGTGGGTGACGAGCAACAGCGCGCCGCGGATCTCGAGGAGGCGCTGCTCCAGCCAGGCGATCGCGCCGAGGTCGAGGTGGTTCGTCGGCTCGTCGAGCACGAGCAGCTCGGCGGGGCGCGAGAGCACGGCCGCGAGGGCGATCCGCTTCGCCTGGCCGCCCGAGAGCCTGCCGACGTCGGTGTCCGCCTCGCCCGCCATGCCGAGGCGGTCGATCACGGCATCGACCTCCCAGCCGGTCCCGACAGCGCCGCGCACCGTTCCCGGTGCGAGGCGCGGCTCCTGCTCGAGGAAGCCGACACGCGCGGACCTCCCGCGACGGACGCTCCCGCTCTCGGGCTCGTCGGCGCCCGCGACGACGCGCAGCAGCGTGGACTTGCCCGTGCCGTTCACGCCGACGACGCCGACGCGGTCGCCGTCCGCGATCGTGAGGGACAGGTCGGCGAACAGCACGCGGTCGGACCGGCGAGCCGACACTCCGGACAGGTCGACGAGGATCGCCACGCGCGAGAAGGGTACCGGGCGGCGACGGGTGCCCAGCCACAACCGTCAACTCCGAGGGCCGCCGGGTCGTAATCACTGCGTCGTGCGGCGCGATCCCGCGCCGCACGACCAGGTCGCGCGGACTGGTCGCGCCGTTTGGACCCGAGGTCGAGATGGAGGCACGAGACGCAGCGGGGAGGGGCCGTGGTCTATGAGGCCGCCGCGCCGCCGTGGGCGCGTCGTCGCCCGCGCGACGCGCCGGGAAGCGACGCGCTGCGGGCGCTCCTCGGCGCGTCGCGGCGCGTCGCGAACGCGCGCTCGCGCCACGAGATCGCGACCGAGCTCGTGGCCGCCGTGCGCGAGACGGTCGCGTTCGACGCCGTCGCCGTGAACCTCGTCGAGCCCGACGGTGACCTCTCGATCGCGGCCGCCGGCGGCTCCGGGCAGGTCGAGGCGTGGCGCGGCCGGGTCGTCGCACGCGCCGCGGTCGACGCGCTCCTCGTAGCCTCGGAGCCGTGGGGCTCCCTGCGCTTCGTCGAGCACGCCTCCGCCCGGGAGGCGAGGGAGGCCTCGCCGCTCGTGGACGACGCCTGGCAGCCGGGCGACGTGCTGCTCGCGCCGTTGCGCGGGCCGGACGGCGAGCTCCTCGGGGTCGTGTCGGTCGACCGGCCGCTCGACGGGCTGCTCCCGAGCCCGGAGCGCTGCGTCGTGCTCGAGATCGTGGCCGCCGACGCCGCTGGCGCGCTCCACCGCGTCGCGCGGTCGGCCGCCGACGCGAGCAGCTCCGCCGCGTACCGCGAGGCGTTCCAGCGGGTCCCCGTCGGCCTCGCGGTCCTCGACGCGACGTTCTCGCTCGTGACCGTCAACGACGCGTTCGCCCACACCGTCGGCGCGACCGCGAGCGAACTCGTCGGCGTCGCGCTCGCCGACCTCCTCGACGACGCCGACGCGTGCGAGCTGCTCGAGGCGTGCCGCGCGGCGTGCGCGCGACCGGGGGCGACCGCGGCGGTCGAGCACCGCTTCGCGAGCCACGGCGGCCCGTCGCGCTGGGCGCGCTCGAGCGTGAGCGCCGTCCGCGGCGACGGTGCCGGTGCCGGTGCGGACTCCGTCCAGCGGATCGTGCTCACGTCGTGCGACGTGACCGAGGCGCGCCGGGCGCGGGCGGAGCGGGGCACGCGTGCCGAACGCGACCCGCTCACGGGTCTCGGCAACCGGCGTGCGGTGCTCTCGCGCCTCGAGCACGCGCTCGCGCGCCGGCGCGACAACGAGCTCGTCGCGCTCGTCGTCGTCGACGTCGACGATCTCGCCGGGGTGAACGACGCCCACGGACGCAACGCCGGCGACGCCGTGTTAGTTCACGCCGCCGAGCTGCTCGCGTCGATGCTCCGCTCGGGAGAGGACCTCTACCGCATCGGCGGCGACGAGCTCGCGGTCGTGTGCGAGCACCTGCGCGACTGCCGGGGCGCCGAGGCGCTCGCCGGGCGGCTGGCGTCGGTGCGGCCCACCGCGAGCGACGCTCGGGGCCAGGTCTCGTGCACGCTCAGCGCGGGCGTCGCCGCCGCCGCTGCGGACGCGTCGAGCCCGTCGTCGACCGCGGAGCTCGTCGCCGCCGCGTACGACGCGCTCGAGCACGGGAGGTGGTCGTCGCACGGAGCGCACAGCCGGGCGGGCGACGGCGAGCGCCGCGCCGGGCCGCGCCGCTGATCCCGGCCTCGGGCCGGTAACCTGGCCGCCGCATGACCGGCGGCCGCGTCTACGTGGGGCTTGACCTCGGATCGTCGGCGATGAAGGGCGTCCTCCTCGACCGCCACGGGGTCACCGCGGCGCGCGCGACGCGCCGGTACGCGACCCAGCGCCCGGAACCCGGCGCCTCCGAACAGGACCCGGGCTCCTGGCTCCTCGCCGCGCGCGAGATCCTCGCCGAGCTTTCGGCGTCTGTCCCGAGCGCCGAGTGGGCCGGCATCGGGCTCTCGGGGATGATCCCCACGCTCGTCGTGCTCGACGAGCGCCTCGAGCCAGTGCGTCACGGGATCACCTGGGAGGACCGCCGCGCGGAGCACCACGGCCGATCGGTCCGCGAGATCGTCGGCGACACCGCGCTCTACCGCGCGACCGGGCAACGGGTCGACGGGCGCTACCTGCTCCCGATGTACCTCGGCCTCGCCGAGCGCGAGCCGTCGGTCGCGTCGCGCGCGACTTCGATCTGCTCGGCGAAGGACTACCTGCTGGCGTGGTTGACCGGCGAGCTCGTGACGGACCCGAGCACCGCGACGGGCTACGGCTGCTTCGCGCTCGCGACCGGCACGTGGCACGACGCGACTCTCGCCGCCGCGGCGAAGATCGCGCCCGGCCCACTTCCGGCGCTGCCGCCGGTCCGCCCCTCGACGGACCAGCTCCCGATCGCGGCCGACACCGCGCTCGCCCTCGGGCTGCCGGCCTCGATCCGCGTGTGCGTCGGCGGCGCCGACTCGGTGCTCGGCGCCGCGGGCCTCGGCGTGCGCGGCCCCGGCGAGGTCGCGTACATCGCCGGCTCGAGCACCGTGATCATCGCGGTCACGCCGGAGCTCCGGCTCGACCACAGCCTCCCCTACCTCGTGACGCCGCTCGCGACCGCGACGGGCTGGGGTCTCGAGACCGACCAGCTGACGACCGGAAGCGCGCTCACCTGGCTCGCGAAGATGCTCCTCGACTCGGGATCGGTCGCCCGGTGCGCGGAGCTCGCCGAGTCCGTCGCACCGGAGGACGCGCCGGTGTTCCTCCCCTTCCTCGGCGGGGGCGAGCAGGGCGCGCTCTGGGACCCGACGCTGAGCGGCGCGGTCGTCGGCCTGGACCTCCGCCACGACCGGCGCCATCTCGCGCGCGCCCTGCTCAACGGCATCCTCGTGGAGTCCCGCCGCTGCCTCGCCGTCCTCGACCGCGCCGGCGCCGCGGGCCCGACGATCCAGGTCGCCGGCGCGAGCGCGACGATGCCCGCGTTCCGCGTCGACCTCGCCGACGCGACGCGCCGCAGCGTCTCGATGCCGGCCGGGGGTGAGGCCGACTGCTCGGCCGCCGGGGCCGCGCTCCTCGCCGCCCAGTCGATCGACGGCCGCGTGATCGTGCGGACCCCGCAGGCGTCTGGACCGGCGCTCTCGCCCGCGCGCGTCGACCCCGACGAGTCGCGGTCGCGGCGCTGGGACGCGATCGCGGCCCGTCACGACGAGGTGCTCGCAGCGCTCGGCCCGTACTTCGCCGCCGACCGTCCCGCCGGCGGCGCGAGCCGATAGGCACACCGAGCGGCGCGGCGCCGGGTTGCCGGGCGGGCATGCGCACGGGCGTGTCTGCAACTACTCGGCCGCAGACACCTCCACAGCGTGCCGGGCGGGCATGCGCACGGGCGTGTCCCCTACGCTGGTGGCAGGCCGCGGGCGCCCGCCCCGCGAGCGCGTGCGAGGAGGTCGAAGTGGACGACAAGGACATCGTCGCCGAGATCGGCCGGCTGACCGCCGAGGAGCATCGCATCGAGCGAGCGCACCTCGGCGTGGGGCTATCCGCCGAGGAGCTCGCGCGCCGTGAGGAGCTCGAGGTGATGCTCGACCAGTGCTGGGACCTTCTCGCGCAGCGGCGTGCCCGGCGCCGGGCGGGCATGGACCCCGACCAGGCGCACGTGCGCCCCGCGTCGGTCGTCGAGCACTTCCAGCAGTAGCGGGCAGAAAGGCGCGTCCGCACGCCGCGGCGCGCGCCCGGGATCAGCGGCAGACGCGCCGGATCGCGGCAGCGAAGTCGTCGACGTCCGCGGGCTCGGTGTCGAACGAGGTCATCCACCGCACCTCGCCCGTGCGATCGTCCCAGACGTAGAAGGCGTAGTCCTCCTGGAGCGCCTCGGCCGCCGCCGGGTCGACGACCGCGAAGACCGAGTTGGCCTCGACCGGGCGGGTGACGGCCACGCCGGGGACGTCGCGCACCGCCTGCTCCAGGCGGAGGGCCATCGCGTTCGCGTGCGCGGCGTTCCGCCGCCACAGGTCGTCGGTCAGTAGCGCCTCGAACTGCGCCGCCGTGAAGCGCATCTTCGACGCGAGCTGCATCGCCTGCTTGCGGATGAACGGGAAGCGCGCCGCGAGCTCCGGCCGGAACAGCACGACGGCCTCGCCCCCGAGCAGGCCGTTCTTCGTCCCGCCGAACGAGAGCACGTCGACGCCCGCCTCGCCGCTCGTCGCCGCGAGGCCGACGCCGAGCCCGGCCGCCGCGTTCGCCAATCGCGAGCCGTCCATGTGCAGGTACATGTCGCGACCGTGCGCCCACTCGGCGAGCGCCGCGATCTCCTCGACCCGGTAGCGGGTGCCGAGCTCGGTCGGCTGGGTCACCGACACGACGCGCGGCTGCACGTGGTGCTGGTCTCCCCAGCCGCGCGCGACCGACGCGACGAGGTCGGGCGTGAGCTTGCCGTCGGGCGTCGCGACGTCGACGAGCTTGCTCCCGAGGAAGCGTTCGGGAGCTCCGCACTCGTCGGTGTTCACGTGCGCGCTCTCGGCGCAGATCACGTGCTCGTAGGGCGCGAGGAGCGCCTGCAGGCCGGTCACGTTGGCGCCCGTGCCGTTGAAGGTGAAGAACACCTCGACGTCGCGGCCGAAGTGCTCGCGGAACAGCCCGACGGCGCGGGCGGTCACCTCGTCCGCGCCGTACGCGGGGGCGTGTCCGGCGTTCACGGCCGCGATGCGCGCGAGGACCTCGGGATGGATGCCCGAGTAGTTGTCGCTCGCGAATCCGCGCGGCGCGCTCATGCCGGTCCGGCCGGGGCCGTCACGAGCGCCCGTGGCGCACCCTCGCCGGTCGCCGGGAGCCGGCTCCGGAGGCGCTCGTAGAAGGTGCCGAGCGGGAACTCGTCCTCGTGGACCGCCGCGACCCACGCCTTCGGGTCCGCCTCGCCGCCGAGCGACGCGCGCTGGCTCGCCCAGCGCGACGCGACGTTCGGACGGACGTAGCGCGCGACGAGCGCGTACGCCTCGACCCAGTACGCGACGAGGCTCGAGCTCACCCCTGCGCGGTAGAGCGCGTCGACCTCCGCGCGAAGCGCGGCCACCGCCGGGCCGAGCGCGTCCCAGTCGACGGACAGCCGGTTGTCCGTGAAGCGGAGGACGCCCGCGCCATGGAGACAGCCGAACAGGACCTGCCCGGCGAGCGCGTCGTAGTTGCGCACGCGCGTGCCCGTGACCGGGAAGCGGAGAAGCCGGTCGAGCACGATCGCGTGCTGGACGTGGCGAGCGGACGGCACGCCGTCGCGGGCGAGTGCGTCCGCCTCGCCGAACGCCGTGAGGTCGCAGCGGAGCTCCTCGAGCGCGTACATGAAGTACGGGAGGCGCCGGCGGACCATGAACGGGTCGAAGGGCAGGTCGCCGTGGCTGTGCGCGCGGTCGTGGATCAGGTCCCACAGGAGGTACGTCTCGCGCATGAGTGGTTCGGACGCGACGAGCGCGTCGACGTCGGGCGGGAGCTCGAGCCCGAGCAGCGGCGCCGCGGCGCGCACGGCTCGCCTCAGGTGGGCGGCCTCGCGGTCGCAGAAGATCCCGCCGAACGCGTTCGGCGCGGGACCCGCGACGCTCACGGTCTCGGGGAACAAGACCGCGCACTCGCCGTCGTAGCCGCTCGTCGCGTCGAGCAGGTGGAGCGGGACGAACTTCGCATTGTCGAACCTCGACGCCTCGAGCTCGGCGATCCACGCGGGCCACGGGATCTCGACGCGCAGCGCCTCGAAGCGGGTCTCGGTCGACGAGTTTGGCGTGTACATCGGGAACACGACGAGCAGCTCGGTCCCGTCCGCGCGTAGCCGCTCGGGATGGAAGCGCTCGAGCGAGCGGGAGAAGTCGGGCTTCGCGAACCCACCGTCCGACCAGGCCGTGAGGTCGTCGACGACCGCCGCCAGGTACTCCTCCTCGTGCGCGTAGGCGGGCGCGATCCCGGCGACGGCGCGCCGCACCGCGTCGACGAGGCCCGGCGCCGAGCCGCCGCCGCGCGCCTCGGGGTCGACGGAGCCGTCGGGCGCCTCTATCGAGCGGAGCGCCTCGGTCGCGTCGCGCAGCTCCCGCCAGCCCGGGGGCGCACCTGCACCGGGCCGCGCCGGGGAGCGGTCGCGCGTGAAGGCCGCGTGGCCCACCCAGTAGCACGTGTCGAGCCAGAGCGCGACGTGGTCGAAGTCGTCGATGCAGTCGTCGCCGAACAGGTCCGAGTCGGCGAAGACCGCGACCCTGCCGCGGCCGTACCCGGCGATCCCGACGAGACCCGCTCCGGGCGGGTCCGCGCTCGGCGACGTGAAGCCGACGAGGGCCGCGTCCGCGCCCGTCGCAACGACGACACCCGCACGGTAGAAGCACGCGCGCCGCGCCCGGGGCGAGAACCCGAGCCGGGCGCACCCCTCGATCGAGCCGATCACCCACGACGGCGTCGAGCTGCACGCCTCGTAGTCGTAGACCGTCGCGTGGCCGATGCCGAGCCCGAACGGCTCGAGCAGCACGTTCAGGTTGTTCCCGTACTTGTCCTGCTCGGTCTCTCCGAGCACGACGAGCCCGCCGCCGCGCCCGACGAAACGACGGATCGCGTCGAGCTCGGTCGCGTCGAGCACGGGTGACCCGACGCCCGTCGTCCGCTCCCACTTCGGGTCCGAAGGGTGCGCGACGACGAGCACGTCGCACGTCTCGAGCCGGGCGTCGTCGAGCGGACCGTCGGTGTTCACGACCACGGACGCGTCCCTCCCGCCGACGAGCGCCGCCGCCGCCGCGTACGACGCGTCGGCCGGGTGCTCGGGCCGCATCGCGGCGCTGAGGTCGGGGCGGACCGACCACGCCTCCTGGTGCGCCTCGTCGACGAGCACGCGCACCGAGCGCCGGCGCGTCGCGCCCGCGGCCGCCACGGCCGCCGCGCCCGATCCGTCGGTCCTGTCACCTGCGCGCACCGGACGAGCGTACCGGAGCGGATCAGCGAGCTTCCTGCGCCTCCTCGACGGTCAGCTCGGCCGCGGGATCGGCCTCGAGGCGCTCGTCGGGGATCGGCAACCCGCTGCGCACCGAGCGCCCGAAGGTGCCCGCCGCGATCCGCTGCTCCGCGCGCTCGATGGCGGCGAGCCTCCCGGCGAGGCCGGCCGCGACCGCGTCGTCGCCGGCCTCCGCGGTCAGCCAGCCGGCCGGATCGACGATGTCGCCGCGCTCGTTCACCGCGTCCCGGTCCTCGCCGGCGGCCGCGCGGGCGGCGCTCAACAGGCCGAGAACGCGCTCGCGCTCGGCCCGGAGCAGCGCAGCGGCTCGCTCGTCGTCCATGGGCCTCCCGTCGTCACAAGCCGGCCGGCCAACGCCTCGGGGCCCCACCGCGGCGCGCCCGGCGACACCCGACACTATCGGTCAGGACGGGATCCTCCGCCAGAGCGCCCGGGGAAGGTGCCGCGCGAACGCCAGGAGCACCTGGAACACGGCCGGCACCCATACGACGTCTGCACCGCGCTCGAGGCCCCGGACGATCGCGTCGGCGACGTCGTCGGCGCCCACCGCGAGCGGCGCCGCGGCGAGCCCCGCCGTCATCCGCGTACGCACGAATCCGGGCCGCACGATCGTCACCTGCACGCCGGTGCCTTCGAGCGCGTCCGCGAGGCCCTGGCAGAACCCGTCGAGGCCGGCCTTCGCCGCTCCGTAGACGAAGTTCGACCGGCGCACGCGCACGCCCGCGACCGACGACAGCACGACGATCCGCCCGGAGCCCTGGTCACGCATCGCCCGCGCGAACGCGGCCGTTGCTGCCGCCGGCCCCGTGAAGTTCGTGCCGACGAGCTGCGCGACGACCTCGGGCGTGAGCGCGTCGAGCTCCGCGGTCCCGAGCGAGCCGGCGGCGACGAGGAGGAGGTCGACGGAGCCGATGCGCTCGAGGACACGGTGCACGAGGGCCTCGTGGTCCGCGACGTCGTTCGCCTCGAAGCGCGTGCGCTCGACCTGCGGCACCCCGAGCGCCTCGAGCTCCCGGGCGGCCGCCTCGAGCGACGCGTCGTCGCGCCCCGCGAGCACGACCGCCCGGAGCCGGTGCGCGGCGAGCCGCACGACGAGGGCGCGCGCGATCTCGGAGCCGCCGCCGAGCACGACGACGCGCTGCGGCATCCCGGTAGCGTCGTTCACCGGTCCGCTCCCGCCCCAGGGCGGCGCGGCCGGGCCGTCGGGCGTCCTCGGCCAGAGTCGGCCGGGCGCCACGCGCCCCGCCCGTCGCGTTCGCTCATCGCTTCTCCGTCCTTCCGGCCCCGGACGCGAGCTCGAGGGCGAGCGCCGTCGAGGCCGAGTCCCTGCGGACCGACCGTACGCGACGCGCGAGGTACGCGACCGCCGCGACCGCCACGACACCCGCGACCACGTACCCGCCGACGGACAGGTCGTGCGCGACCGTGCGCCACGCCGGCCCGACCGCGTACCCGATCGAGGAGAGCGCGGACACGTACGCGAGCGTGCCGAGGAAGCTGAGCAGGAGGAACTTCGGCCGCGGCATCTCGGCGATCCCCGCGACGACCGACACGAGGGCGCGCACGACCGGGAGCGCCCTGCCGATCGCGATCGAGGCCTCGCCGCGGCCCGCGAGCCATCGCTCGGCCCGGTCCAGGTCCGCGGTGCCCACGAGCACGTACCGACCGAACCTCGCGACGAGCGGCCGGCCGCCGACGCGCCCGACCGTGTAGGCGACGTACGAGCCGACGAGCTCCGAGGACGTGCCGATCACGACGACCGCCGCGAGGTTCAGATGACCCTCGCCCGCGAGCACCCCGGCGAAGCCGAGCGTGACCTCCGACGGGATCGGAAGACAGGCCGCCTGGAGAAGTGCGAGCACCGCGAGCGCGACGTACCCGTGGTGCACGAGCAGGCTCTGCATCGCCCGGTCGTCCCCTCGTCAGGCGACCGCGGCGACGCGGCGCCAAAGGTCGGAGACGAACAGCTGCTCGGGGTCGTGACGCTCGCACACGGCGCGCCACTCGGCGACACGCGGGTACATGGTCGACAGCAGCTCCGGCCGGAGCCGTCCGTCCTTCGCGAGGTAGACGCGGCCGCCGGCACCGGCGACGACGCCGTCGATCTCGTCGAGGACTCCCGCGAGCGCGGGCGACCCGAGCGGCAGGTCCGCCGCGAGCGTCCAGCCCGGCATCGGGAACGACATGGGGGCGGCGCTCGCGCTGCCGAACGACTTGAGCACGCAGAGCGCGGGGAGCACGTGGGCGCGCTGGAGCAGCTCGAGGGTGCGGCGTACGACGTCCGCGCCCGAGAACGGCACGACGAGCTGGTACTGGGTGAAGCCCCTCGGCCCGTACAGCCGGTTCCAGTCTCGGACCGCGTCGAGCGGGTGAAAGAACTGCGCGATCGACTGGATCTCGCCGACCCGCCGGCGCGGCGCCTTGCGGTACCAGGCCTCGTTGAACGCGCGCAGCGTCCCGCGGCCGACGAGGCTCACGGGCGGGGCCACGGGCACCGAAAGCGGCGTGCGCGGGTCGTACGCGAGCGCGTCGGCCCGCATCCCCGCGGGCAGGTCGTCGAGCGCGGCGTGGTCGCCCGCGGTGATGACCGAGCGCCCGAGACGGCCGCCGCTCGCGAGGCCGTCCACCCAGGCAACCGTGTACCCGTGGCCGGCGTCGAGCTCGGTGAGCCTCGCCATGCACGCGTCGAGATCGGGCGCCCGCTCGGTCGTCACCGCGAGCCGCGACGTCGCGATCCGGCGGAGCTTCACGGTCACCTCGGTCACGACGCCCGTGAGGCCCATGCCGCCGACCGTCGCCCAGTACCGCTCGGGGTCGAGCCCCGGGCCGACCCGGGCCGTCCCGGAAGCGCCGACCACCTCGAGCGCGACGACGTGGCCGCCGAAGGAGCCGTCGCGGTGGTGGTTCTTGCCGTGCACGTCGGCCGCGACGGCGCCGCCCAGGGTCACGTGGCGGGTCCCGGGCGTCACCGGCACGAACCAGCCGCGCGGGACGCACGTCCGGAGCAGCGAGGCGATCGAGCAGCCGCCCTCGGCGCGCACGACCCCGTGCTCGGAGTCGAGCTCGAGCAGGCGCGCCATCGGCGTGCAGTCGACGAGCTCGCCGCCCGCGCACTGCGCCGCGTCGCCGTACGCGCGTCCGAGCCCGCGGGCGAGCACGCGGCCGCCGGCGGCCCGCGCGTCCGCGACGACTCGCTCGACGTCGCGCGCCGTGCGCGCCTCGTGGAGCGTCGCGACGGACCCCGCGGCGCGGCCGAAGCCCATGACGAGCCGTCTCGCCGGAGCGGCCGCGCTCCCGGCGACGGGAGCCGGCGCCCGTGTCGGCGTCACGCGTAGATCCCGAACGCGACGAACGCGACGCAGGCGAGCGCGAGGAGCTGGAGGCCGCGATTGCGCAGCGCGAGCTCCTCCGGCGCGCCGCCTTCTCCGGCCTCGATCGCCAGCTCGACCGTGAGCACACCGAGCACGAAGGGCACGATCGAGAGCTGGAACACGATCGCGTCCGCGCCCGAGCGCCCGAGGTCGAGGTGCCCCGCGCGCTCGAATGCCCAGAGCGCGTAGCCGACGACCGCGACCGTGCCCGCGAGGACGCGGACCGAGCGCAGGAACGGCACCGGGTACCGGTCGAGCACCGGCCGGTGCGCGCCGCTGCTCGAGCCGAGCGCCGACAGCTCGGCGCTCCGCTTGCCCGCGACGACGAGGAGCGATCCCGCCGACGCGACGATGACGAACCAGTGGGAGATCGGGATGCTCACCGCCGCGCCCCCGGCCACCGCCCGGAGCACGAACCCGGAGGAGACGCACGCGAGCTCGACGACAGGGACCCGCTTCAGCCAGAGCGTGTAGGTGAGGCTGATCGCGACGTACGCGCCCGCGACCGCGATCAGCCGGACGCCTCCGACGAGCTGGGCCGCCACGAGGGCCGCGGCGAGCAGGACCGCGCCCGCGCCGAGCGCGGCGCGCGCCGGAAGGTCACCGGAGGCGACGGGTCGGTGCCGCTTGTCCGGGTGGACGCGATCGCTCGCCGCGTCGAGCGCGTCGTTCACGAGGTAGGTGCCCGCGGAAGCGAGCACGAACATCCCCGCTGCCGCGCTCGTGCGCCCGAGGACCGACGGGTGGCCGAGGAGGCCGGCGGCCCCCGGTGCGGCGAAGACGAGCACGTTCTTCAGCCACTGGCGCGGCCGAGTCGCGACGAGGAGCGCGCGCGGCACGCTCCGCCGCGGCCGGGTCGCGGGTGGTGCCTGCCCGCCGCCGCTCGCCCGGATGGGTGCCGCGGCGAGCGCGGGAGCGCCCGGGGCCCGCAGCGTGCCGGCCGCGCGCAGCGGCGCAACGGCGGGTGCCGACGAGCGGCGCGCCCGGGAACTGTTCACAATGCCAGTGTAGGGACCCTCCCTGACGGCGAGGTGAACGCGGCGGGCCCGCACGACGGCGCACGACGGCGCCGCCGGGGAGGACCGCGGCGCGCGGGCACGGCCACGGTCGCGAGCTGGCACACTTCTCGCGTGCGCGTGCTCGTGGCCGAGGACGACGGCGGCCTGAGGGACGTGCTCGTCCGGGGGCTGCGCGAGGCGGGCTACGTCGTCGACGCCGCCGTGACCGGCGACGACGCTATCGCGTACCTCGCCGTCAACGAGTACGGCGTGTGCGTCCTCGACTGGCGGCTGCCCGGGCCGTCGGGCGTCGAGATCGTCGGCTGGGCGCGAGCTCGGGGCATCTCGACACCGATCCTGATGCTCACGGCGCGCGACGCGCCCGGCGACCGCGTGTCCGCGCTCGACTCCGGCGCGGACGACTACCTCGTGAAGCCGTTCGACTACGGCGAGCTGCTCGCCCGGCTCCGCGCGCTGCTCCGGCGCCCCGCCGGCGACCGGAGCCCGCAGCTCGTGTGCGGCTCGCTCGTCGTCGACCCGACCACCCGGGAGGTGCGCGCCGGCGGCGTCGCGGTCGAGCTCACGGCGCGGGAGTTCGCCGTCGTCGAGATCCTCGCGAGACGGTCCCCCGCCGTCGTGCTGCGACGGTCCATCGCGCTCCACGCGTGGCCCGAGGAGGCCGACGCCGTCGGATCGAACACGATCGACGTCCACATCGCCCGGATCCGGGGCAAGATCGCGCACTGCGACGCGCGGATCGAGACCGTGCGCGGCGCCGGCTACCGACTGGTCGGATCGTGACGGCGGCCTGCTCGTGAACGGGGCGCGCCGGACGCGCCCCAGCGACGAGCCCGCCGGGTCCGCGCGACGGGTCCGCCGCCACGCGCGCGACGTCGCGATCAGCGCGACGCTCATCGCGCTCGTGGTCTACCTCGCGAGCGTGACCATCGCGGACCTCGCGGTGCTCCGCCACCTCCAGGACGGCGTCGACGAGCGGCTCGCCGCGAGGCTCGACATCGCGGCGCACACGATCTCGAGCCATGGCCCGCCGCTGCCCACGCCGAGCCCGGCGACGGCGATCACCTCGGCGCAGCGAAGCGGCGGCGACCTCGACGACGCGCCGATCTTCCTGTTCCTGGTTCCGACGCACACGCGCACCGCGACCCTGCTCAACGGCCCCGGCCCGTCGCTGCCCACGGCCGATCTGGGCGCGCGCGGTCCCGAAGGCACGACGATCGCGGGCCGGCGCTTCACGGTCGCGGGCATCGTGACTCCCCGCGGCCGGCTGGTCGCTGCGACGAGCGTCGAGCAGATCGTGGACGTCCGCACGACGCTGCTCGTGATCGAGGGGACGCTCCTTCCGGTCATGCTCCTCACGTTCTTCCTCGTCGCGAACGTCATCGGTCGCCGGGCGGCGGCGCCGATCGAGCGGGCGCGCCAGCAGCAGCTCGACTTCACGGCGGACGCGTCCCACGAGCTGCGGACCCCGCTCAGCGTCATCGAGGCCGAGGTCGGCCTGGCGCTGTCCACCGACCGGGAGGCGCCCGCCTACCGCGACGCGCTCGAGCGCATCGCGCAGGAGTCCGGCAGGCTGCGCGGCATCGTGGACGACCTCATCTGGCTCGCCCGGCTCGACGCGATCCCGAGCCCTCCGAGGAGCACGCCGGTCGACCTCGGGCCGGTCGTCGAGCAGTGCGCGTCGCGCTTCGCGTCGATCGCCGCGGTGCGCGGCGTCGAGCTCGCCGTGGAGGTGGACGGCTCGCCGGCCGTCGTCGCCGCACCTGCCGAGTGGCTCGACCGGCTCGTCTCGGTGCTCGTCGACAACGCGTGCCGGTACACGAGCGAGGCCGGCCGGGTCTCGGTCGCGGCGCGCGTCGTCGACGGCCGCCCGACCCTCACGGTCAGCGACACCGGACCGGGAATCGCTCGTGAGGAGCACGACGAGATCTTCGAGCGGTTCCGGCGCGCGAGCACGGTCCCCGGGGGCGCGGGCCTCGGGCTCGCGATCGCGGACACGATCGTGCGCGCGACCTCGGGCCGCTGGCATCTCGGCTCGCCGCACGGGGGCGGCACGGCCGTGCAGGTCTCCTGGCCCGCAGCGCCCGCCTGACGCGCCGCCGCGCCCCGTCACCGGGCCCGGAGGCCCGCGAGAGAGCTACGAGCCGAGGAGCGACCCGACCGCGAACGCGACCACGCGCTCGGCCGCGAGCGGCCCCCGGGCGCGGACGGTGCGGAGGAACTCCCATGCGTGCCACGAGGTCGCGGCGTCGAGCGCGTCGACGAGCCGGGCCTTGTCGGCCCGGCCGGCGAGCTCGCGCGCGAACGTCGACTCGAGGTGCCGACGGCGGATCGCGGGCAGCTCGCCGAGCCGGCCCGCCGCCTCGACCGACGCACGCTCGTCGAGGATCGCGGTCCGCCGGATCGGTGTGATCACCTCGAACAGCGTGCGCAGCTGGCGGGCGAAGAGCGCCACCCGCTCGTGCAGCTCGAGCCCGTCGGGGATCGGCTGGAGCAGCTCCTTGTGGCGATCGAGCTGGAGCTCGAACGCGACGCCGCGCAGCGACTCGACGTCCTCGAAGTGGTGGTACACGGTGCGGAGCGCGACGCCCGCACGGTCCGCGACCTGCCGGGCCGTGGGGCGCGACACGTCGTCCGCCACGAGCGCGAGGAGCGCCTCGATGACCGCGAGTCGCGTCCGCTCGCCGCGTGCCCTCCTGCCGTCCGCCGTCGTCGTTTCCTGCACGTCTTCTTGCACGGCGTCACAGTAGCGGCTGCGCAGCGGGGCATTCGGGCGCAGGCGCCGCACGTGCGCCGCCGGGGACTCCGCCCATCGCCCCGAGCGCAGGCGTACATCTCATTTGAAGATAAATATCGGGCGCGACACTGTTTTCTCGATGGCCCGGTACACTGTCGGCATGACGCACATGATCTGCAAGCTCATCGGGCACCGTGAGTTCGACGACGAGGTCCTCGAGGTCCGCCCGTGGGAGGACCGGGACTTCACCGGCTACTCGAAGGACGACTTCCGCGCCGAGGCGTGCCTGCGCTGCGGCGACACGCTCACGCCGATCGCCGCGTAGCGGGCGGGACGCGCCGCCGTCCGCAGGGCGCGTCAGCCCCGGGCGAGCGGCTTGTACTTGACGCGGTGCGGCTGGTCGGCGTCCGCGCCGAGCCGCTTGTGGCGGTCCGCCTCGTAGTCCGAGAAGTTCCCCTCGAACCAGCGCACCTCCGAGTCCCCCTCGAACGCGAGGATGTGGGTCGACACCCGGTCGAGGAACCAGCGGTCGTGGCTGATCACGACCGCACATCCCGGGAAGCCGAGGAGCGCCTCCTCGAGCGCACGCAGCGTGTCGACGTCGAGGTCGTTCGTGGGCTCGTCGAGGAGAAGGACGTTGCCACCGCTCTTCAGCACCTTCGCGAGCTGGACGCGGTTGCGCTCCCCGCCGGACAGCTCGCCGACCTTCTTCTGCTGGTCGCTCCCCTTGAAGCCGAAGCTCGCGACGTAGGCGCGGCCGTGCAGCTCGCGGCCCCCGACGACGATGCGGTCCGAGCCGCCCGTGATCTCGTCGTAGACCGACGCGTCCGCCACGAGACCGTCGCGCGACTGGTCGACGTACGCGAGCACCACGGTCGCGCCGAGCGCGACGGTGCCCGAGTCCGGCTTGTCGTCCCCGACGATCATCGTGAACAACGTCGTCTTGCCCGCGCCGTTCGGCCCGATGACGCCGACGATCCCACCCGGTGGGAGCAGGAACGACAGGCCGTCGACGAGGAGCCGGTCGCCGAAGCCCTTGACCACGTCCTCCGCGACCACGACCGTGTCCCCGAGGCGCGGACCCGGCGGGATCGTGATCTCGAGGCGGTCCGCCCGCCGCTCGGCGGCCTCCGCGGCGGCGACGAGGTCGTTGTACGCGTTCACGCGCGCCTTGCCCTTGCTCTGGCGGGCGCGCGGCGACATGCGGATCCACTCGAGCTCGCGCTGCAGCGCGAGCTCGCGGGCCGTGTCCGCCCGCTCCTCGGCGGCGAGGCGTGCCTGCTTCTGGTCGAGCCAGGACGAGTAGTTGCCCTGCCACGGGATGCCCGCGCCTCGGTCGAGCTCGAGGATCCACCCGGCGACGTTGTCGAGGAAGTAGCGGTCGTGGGTGACCGCGACGACCGTGCCGGGATACTCCTGGAGCGTGCGCTCGAGCCACGCGACGGACTCCGCGTCGAGGTGGTTCGTCGGCTCGTCGAGCAGGAGCAGGTCGGGCTTCGACAGCAGCAGCCGGCAGAGCGCGACCCGCCGGCGCTCGCCCCCCGACAGCGTGCCCACGGCCGCGTCGCCGGGCGGCAGGCGGAGCGCGTCCATCGCGATCTCGAGGCTGCGCTGCAGGTCCCACGCCCCGGCCGCGTCGATCCGGTCCTGGAGGTCGGCCTGCTCCGCGATGAGCCGGTCGAAGTCCGCGTCGGGCGCGCCCATCGCGTCGCACACCTGCTCGAAGCGGTCGAGCAGCGACACCGTGGAGGCGACGCCGTCCGCGACGTTTCCGGCGACGTCCTTCGCGGGGTCGAGGTGCGGCTCCTGGGCGAGGTAGCCGACAGTGAACCCGGGCGTGAGGCGCGCCTCGCCGGTGAAGCCGTCGTCCTCCCCCGCCATGATGCGCAGCAGCGAGGACTTGCCCGACCCGTTGGCGCCGATGACACCGATCTTCGCCCCGGGGAAGAACGAGAGGTTGATCCCGCGCAGGACCTCGCGGTCGGGCGGGTAGAAGCGCCGGAGGTCGCGCATCGTGTAGATGAACTGTGCGGTCATGGGTCCAGTGTGGCGCGCCCGAGCGCCGCGCCGCGCCGCGTGGGCGTCAGCGGGACGACAGCCGCGCCGTGTACATCGAGTAGCCGTCGACGTGACGCGTCACCGCCGTCGCGACGACCGACGCGACGGCCATCGGCACGAGCAGCTGGAAGCCGCTGTTCGTGAGCTCGAGGACGAGCGCGAGACCGACGAGCGGCGCCTGCATCGACGCGGCGATCATCGCCGCGGCGCCGACCATCGCGAACGCGCCGACCGGCGCCCCGGGCCAGGCGTGCACCCACGCGAGGCCGAGGAACCCGCCGAGGACCGCCCCGGTGCTGAGGAACGGCGTGAACAGCCCGCCCGACGCGCCGCTACCGAGGCAGAGCGCGGTCACGAAGGGCTTGAGGGCGAAAAGCGCGAACAGCAGCACGAGGCCGCCCTGGCCGAGGAAGACCGAGTGGGCCATGTCCTTGCCGTTGCCGAAGAGCTGCGGGTACTCGAGGCCTACGAGCCCGAGGATCCCGAACGCGCCGAGCGGAGCGACGAACGCGATCCTGCCGCGGACCGCGTGGTGCGACACCCAGCCGATCATGCGGATGTAGAACGCGGCGAGCAGGCCGACGACCGGGCCGACGAGCACGGACCACACGAGAAGCGACGCGCTCGAGTGGTACGCAGGCATGTCGAGGTAGGTCGCGTGCGCCGGGAGGTAGAGCCACGCGGTCGCCGTCGCGACGGTCGAGCACGCGAGCGCGGCGAGGACGACCGGCAGCGCCATGCTCCCGAGCAGGACCTCGGCGGTGAACAGGGCCCCGCCGAGCGGGACGTTGTAGACGGCGGCGAAGCCCGCACCGCCTCCGCACGCGACGAGCAGGCGCCGCTGTGCGGGCGACAGCCGCATGAACTTCGCGAGGACGCTTCCCGCGACGCCGCCCATCAGCTTCGGCGCGGCCTCGCGCCCGATCGACGCACCCATGCCGATGACGATCTCGGAGATCACCGAGGTGCCGAGGCTCCGGCGAGGGGACAAGGTGCCGTCGCCCGTCCAGATCGCGTCGTCGATCTCGGCGTTCTCGCCGGGCGTCGCGCGCCGCAACAGCGTCCACGCGACGCCGCCGAACGCGCCCGCGACGAGCAGCGAGGCGACGCGGCGCGTCCCGCTCGCGTGCTCGACGGCCGACTGCAGGCTCCCCGTGTGGTAGCCGAAGGCGAGGTGCTGCACCGTGAAGAGCAGCGCCATCAGCGCGTCGCCCAGCAGGCCGGCAGCGACCCCCGTCGCGACGACCGCGAGCCAGAACGTCGGGCTGAGCGCGGCCTCCCCGTCGCCGGTGACGTTCGGCTGCTCCATCGCGCCGCGGCCGGACGGAAGCCGGCGGCGGATCAGCGGCTGGGGCAACCGCTGGCGCTCGCTCGTGACGGGGCGATCACGCCGGCGCACCGGCCTCATCGGCGCGTCACCCGAGCCCCGCCTGCGACACCGGAGGCGTGGCGCGCCCTGCGCCGGGTGCCGAGAACCTCGTGACGACGTCGAACCGGTCCCCGCGCGCGAGCGTCGTCCGCCACTCGACACGGTCCGGCCCCACGCACGCGACGCGCTCGATGCGGAACGCCGCGACGCCGGCCGGCACGCCGAGCAGCGCCCGCTCGCCCCGCTCCGGGACGACGGCGCGCAGGCGCTCGAAGCCCCCGGTAAGCCGGATCCCCGTGCGGCTCGCGAGCTCGTCGTAGAAGCCGACGCTCGTGAAGTCGACGTCGAGCAGCGGCCCGGCCAGCTCCGCGGGGAACCACACCCGGTCGACCGCGAGCGGCTCGTGGTCAACGAGCCGCAACCGCTCGAGGTGGAGCAGCGGAATGTCCGGGTCGCGCCCGAGCTCGGCCGCGGCGCGCCCGTCGACGCGGACGTCGAGGGCGCGAACGACGCTCCGGTGCTCCATCCCCGCGGCCTCGACCGAGCCGAACAGGCTGTAGAGGGCGCCGAGCGGCTGCTCGATCGAGACCTCCCGGCCGACGCGCGGACGGCGGCCGCGCCCCGCGATCACGAGACCCTCCCGGCGCAGCTCGCGCGTGGCCTCACGCACGGTGTTGCGGCTCACCCCGTACTGCGCGACGAGCTCCATCTCGCCGGGGAAGCCGTCGGCCAGCTCGCCGGAGTCGAGCCGGCTCCGCAGGTCGTCGCGCAGTTGCGCCCAGAGCGGCACGGGACCCGACCGGTCGAGGCGCGCCGGTCCGCAGGTCACGGGTCGGCGCGCGTGTCGACGGTACGGTGGGAGCGGCGCACGAGCACGACTCGAATGTACCAACATTTCGTCGCCCGCGACACCCGTCAGGCGTGCGCCCGGCACGGGCCCTAGCGTTGGGCGCGGCGGAGGGCGGACGCGTGGTCGAGGTCGAGACGATCGTCACGGAGGAGCTCGGGGACCGGAGCTACGTGGTCCACGACGGGGCGGTCGCCGCGGTCGTCGACCCGCAACGGGACATCGACCGGGTCGAGGACGTGCTCGCGCGCTCGGGCCTCGAGTGCGCGGCCGTGCTCGAGACTCACCTCCACAACGACTACGTGACCGGCGGGTACGCGCTCGCACGCTCTCGGTCCGTCCCGTACGCCGTCGCGGCGAGCGACGACGTCGCCTTCGAGCGCCGCGCGGTCGCGGACGGCGACGTGCTCGTCTTCGGGTCGCTCCGCGTCGCCGTCGTCGCGACCCCGGGTCACACCGACGGGCACCTCGCGTACGTCGTCGCGGACGGCTCGGGCCCCCCGGCGGTGTTCACGGGCGGCTCGCTGCTCTACGGGAGCGTCGGGCGCACGGACCTCGTCGACCGGGCGCGCACCGACGAGCTCACGCGCGCGCAGTACCGCTCGGTGCGCCGGCTCTCGGGGCTGCTGCCGCCCGACAGCGCGCTCTACCCGACCCACGGCTTCGGGAGCTTCTGCAGCTCGGGCGCGACTTCCGGTGCGACGGCGAGCACGATCGGCGACGAGCGGGTCCGCAACGGCGCGCTCGTGACCGACGACGAGGACGCGTTCGTCGCCGCGCTCGTCGCCGGGCTCACGGCCTATCCCGCGTACTACGCGCGCATGGGGCCGCGGAACCGGTCGGGTCCGGGCGCCGCGGACCTATCACCGGTCACACCCGTCGACCGCGTCGAGCTCGCCCGCCGGCTCGCCGCCGGGGAGTGGGTCGTCGACCTCCGGGCGCGCACCGCGTACGCGAAGGAGCACCTCGGCGGCACGGTCGGCATCGCCGTCGGCGACCAGTTCTCGACCTATGTCGGCTGGTTGCTGCCCGACGGGGCCGCGCTCACGCTGCTCGCCGAGTCGGACGCCGACGTGCGCTCCGCCCAGCGCCAGCTCTCGCGCATCGGCATCGACCGACCCGACGGCGCGGCCGTCGGCCCCCCCGGCGGCCTCGCCGCGGGCGGGCCGCTCCGGAGCTACCCGACGACGACGTTCGCTGCGCTCGCCGCCGTGCCGGGCGCGTACGTCCTCGACGTCCGCCGCGACGACGAGCGCTCCGCCGGCGCGATCGCCGGGTCCGTCCACGTCCCGCTCCACGAGCTTCCGGGCCGGATCGGCGAGCTCGACGAGCGCACGGTGTTCGTCCACTGCGCGATGGGGACGCGGGCGGCGATCGCCGCGAGCCTGCTCGACCGCGCGGGCCGGAGCGTCGTGCTCGTCGACGATGACTTCACACGCGCCGGCGCGGCGCTCGAGGTCGAGCGCCCGCGCCGCTGAGACGATCCGGACGGTCGTCGCGGCGGGCGCACCCGCACGCTCGTCGACGTGGCCGGCCGTTCAGCCGTCGTGGCCGTGGCCGTGGCCGTGGCCGTGCCCGGCCACGGGCCCCGCACCAGGCCCTGCGGGGACGAACTGCGGCACGCCCGTGCCGAGCGCGGTGCCGAGCGCGGCGAGCGCGGCGCCAAGCGACGCCTCGGTCGCGGTCCCGGCGATGGCTCCGTACGCGAGCGCGGCGTCGTAGGTCTGGACGAGCCGGTCGAAGGACCCGACCTGGCCGGCGCCTCCGGGGCCCGGGCCTGCGAGCACTGCCGCGAGCTCCGACTCGAGGGTGGTCCCCACCTGCGGCGCGACGTCGCCCTGCTCGACCCCCGCACGCAGCGCGCCCGCGAACGCGCCAGCCGCGGTCTCGAGCGGCGGCGACGGCGAGCTCGCCGGGGGCGCGGGTGCCGCTCCCGTGGGTGCGGCTCCCGCGGGGGAGGTGGTCGCGGGCGCGGCCGTGGTCGTAGTCGACGCCGCCGTTTCGCGCGGCGACCGCGACGTGTGCGCGCCCGCGAGCCGCGCGCCGGACCTGGACGCGTGCAACCGGTCGGACGTCGACGTGGGGGGCGTGGAACGGGCGGGTCCGGAGAGGCCGACGCCGAGGCCGACGCCGAAGCCGGCCAGCGCGAGCGCGCCGAGCACGGCGCCGACGACCCGGCGGCGCGGCGCCCGGGCGCCCCGCGCTCCTCGCATCCGGGTCGGCCGCGTCGCGTCGAGCGCGGCCGTGACGTCGCCGGGATCTCCCGCCGTCGCCTCGACCTGCGCCGCGGTCTCGAGCGGGGCGGTCGTCATCGCGAGGGCCGGCGTGCCGGTCCCGAGGACCGCGTCCGGTGCAGCGCCGGCGTCGTCGAGCGCGGCGAGGAGCCCGGCGACCGCAGCGGCCGGTGGCCGGTCGGCGGGGTCGCGCGCAGTGAGCGCCACGAGGACGTCGTGCCACGGCGCCCCGACGTCGTGCGGGACGACCGGGTCGCGTTGGAGCCGGGCCGCGGCCATCTCGGCGGCCGTGCCGTCGAACGCGCGCCGGCCCGTGAGGCACTCGATCAGCACGAGCCCGAGCGAGTAGACGTCCGCCGCGCTCGTGACCGCGTCCCCGGCCACCTGCTCCGGCGCGAGGTACGCGGGCGTGCCGAGCGCGACGCCCGTCGCGGTCATGCCCGTCGCGTCGACGAGGCGCGCGATCCCGAAATCGGCGAGCCGCGGCACCCCCACGTCGTCGACCAGGATGTTCGCGGGCTTCACGTCGCGGTGCACGATACCGGCGCGGTGCACGTACGCGAGCGCGGACGCGACGGCGGCACCGGTGTGCGCGACCCAGGACGGCCGGAGCGCTCCCGAGGCGAGCATGCCCGCGAGCGTCGGGCCCTCGACGAGCTCCATGACGAGGCACGGCCGGCCGTGGAGCTCGCCCGCGTCGAGGAGCCGCACGAGATGTGGGTGGGCGAGCGCGGCGAGCGTGCGGACCTCGGCGGCGAAGCGCGCTTCGTCGTCCGGATCGGCGCCACGCAGCACCTTCACCGCGACCTGCCGCCCGAGGCGTGTGTCGAGCGCGCGGTGCACGACGCCCGTCGCGCCGCGCCCGAGCACCTCGCCGACGAGGTACCGATCGTCGAGCAGCGCCGACACCGCCTCGCGGGGACCGACGGACGCGCCGGTCCCGCCGGCCGTCGCCGGGTCTCCGGCCGAGCGCGACATCCCGCCAGTATCGCCGCCGGACGGGTCCCGGTGGTGGTCGCCCCGGGCGCACCGCGGGACGATCGGCAGGGCCGATCGGCTCTACCGCGGCCGGGCGCCCACGGCGACACTCGGTCGTGCGGGGCGGTGCCCGGGTGGCTCGCCGGCACCTGGCGGAGCGGCCGCCACGGCTCGGACGGGGAGGAAGCAGATGGTCGACAGCCTGCAGGGCGCGAGCACGTGGGAGCAGGAGGTGTACGACCAGATCCGTTCGCACATCGCAGCGGAGTCCGGATTCGTTGACACCTACGGCGCGCTCGCCGACGACGTCGGGTCGCCGGACATCACCTACCTCGCGCGGCTGATCATGGAGGACGAGCAGCGCCACCACCGCGTGTTCGAGGAGCTCGCGAGCTCCATGCGCGCCGAGGTGGAGCTGCGCTCCGCCGAGGACGGGGTTCCGGACGTCGCCGTCGTGCGGAGGAACTCGACGGACCTCGTCGAGCGGACCGAGAGGCTCCTCGAGCTCGAGCGCGAGGACCTGAAGAGCCTCAAGCACCTGCGCCGGTCGCTCGACCCGGTCTCGGAGACGACGCTCTGGGCGCTGCTCGTCGAGACGATGGAGCTCGACACGCGAAAGCACATCGCGATCCTGCGCCACATCCGCAAGATCGCGAGAGGGATGACGTTCTGACCGTGCGCGGGCGGGCGACGTGACTGCGGGCGAGCGATCCGGTCCCCGCCCCGCGCGGCGCGCGGCAGGCGGCTCGGAGCCGCCCGCGGCCGGCGGGTCGGACGGCACGACCGAGACGGCGGCGCGACCCGAGATCCTGTTCGTCGGCGACACCGCGTCCGACACCTACGTGACGCTCGCGGCGCGCGGCGCGCGACTGATCGGCGACGGGCGCGACGTGCTGCTCGCGGTCCCGTTCGGTGCGAAGGTCCCCTACGAGTCGACCGTGACGATCGAGGCCGGCGGCAACGCCGCGAACGCCGCGGTCGCGTGCGCGCGCCTCGGCCTCCACGTCGCGCTCGCGACGTACGTGGGCGCCGACCAGCTCGGGCGCGACGTGGTCGCGGCCCTCCAGCGCGAGCACGTCGACACCTCGCTCGTGCGTCTCGACCGCTGCGCGCCCACGAACCGGCACTTCGTGCTCCGCCTCGGCGACGAGCGGACGATCCTCGTCCACCACGAGCACTACGCCTACCACTGGCCGCACCTCCGTCCGGGCGAGGTCCCGGAATGGCTGTACCTCTCCTCGGTGGGGAGCGACGCGGCCGCGTACGAGGACCAGATCGCGGACTGGCTCGACGAGAACCCTTCGGTCTCCCTCGCGTTCCAGCCCGGCACCTACCAGATCGCACGCGGCGCCCGGCGGCTCGAGCGCCTGTACCGGCAGGCGGCGCTCGTCGTGTGCAACCGGGAGGAGGCCGCGGCCATCGGTGGCGGCAACCCGGCGGACGACGTCGTCGACCTCCTCGACCGGCTGCACGCGCTCGGGGCGGACGCGGTCGTCGTCACCGACGCATCCGCGGGGGCGTTCGGCTCGGACCGCACGGGCCGCTACGAGGTCCCGATCTACCCGGACGCCGATGCGGTCGTCGACCGGACCGGTGCGGGCGACGCGTTTGCCGCGACCGTGCTCGCGCACCTCGCGCTCGGCCACTCGCTGCCCGAGGCGCTGCTGCGCGCACCGGTGAACGCGATGAGCGTCGTGCACGAAATCGGCACGCAGGCCGGGCTCCTCGGCCGGGACGAGATCGACGAGATCCTCGATCGCGCGCCCGCCGGCTTCGCGGTCCGCCCGCTCCGTCACGAGCAGCGAGCGGCCCGCGCCTGAGCTCAGATCGTCTCGGGCACCATCACGATCGCACCGCACGGGCACTCCGAGACGCAGATCCCGCAGCCCTTGCAGTAGTCGTAGTCGAACGCGTACCGCTCGCCGGAGCCGAGCTTCACGACCGCGTTGTCCGGGCAGACGCCGAAGCAGTTGTCGCACTCGAAGCAGTTCCCGCACGACAGGCAGCGGCGCGCCTCGAACAGCGCACGCTCGCGGTCGAGCCCTGCGACGACCTCCTCGAAGCCGGTCTGGCGCCGGACGACCTCGAGCTCGTGCTGGACCGTGCGCGGCGCGTCGTCGTAGTACCAGGTGTTCAGCTTGTCGAACGAGGCGAGCTCGTGACGCGGCGGCCGCACGACCTCCTCCCCACGGAGCCACGCGTCGATCGACCGGGCAGCCTTCTTGCCGTGACCGATCGCGACGGTCGCGGTGCGCTCCGCCGGAACCATGTCCCCGCCGGCGAAGACGCCCGGCGAGCCGGTCGTCATGTCCGGCGCCACCTCGAGCATGCCCTCCCGGGTCGCGACCCCGGCGAGGTGCTCGACGGCCGACAGGTCGGCCTCCTGACCGAGCGCGAGCACGACGGTGTCCGCGCCGAGCGTCTCGTACTCGCCGGTCGGCTGCGGAAAACCGTGCTCGTCGAGCACCATCTTCTCGATCACGACGGCGCCGTCCTCGACGCGCGCGAGCGTCGAGAGCCACGTCATCTGGATGCCCTCGGCGAGCGCCTCCTCGACCTCCGACGCGTGCGCCGGCATCTGGTCGCGCGTCCGCCGGTAGACGACGACGGCCTCAGTCGCGCCGAGGCGACGCGCGGTGCGCGCGCTGTCCATCGCCGTGTCCCCGCCGCCGTAGACGATCACCCGGCGGCCGACCCGTGCCGGCTCGGCGCCGCCCGCGCTCGCGAGGAACGAGAGCGCGTCGAGGATGTGCGCGCTGTCCGCGGCCGGGATGTACGCGCGCCGCGCGAGCTGCGCGCCGAGCGCGAGGAACACCGCGTCGTAGCCCCCGTCGCGCTGCGCGGCGGCGACGTCGTCGATCCGGCGCCCGGTCTCGACCCCGACGCCGAGCGCGCGGATCGCGGCGATCTCCGCGTCGAGCACGTCGCGCGGCAGCCGGTACTTCGGGATCCCGTAGCGCATCATCCCACCCAGCTCGGGCGAGGCCTCCACGATCGTCACGGAGTGCCCGAGGAGCGCGAGATGGTACGCCGCGGACAGCCCCGACGGGCCGGAGCCGACGACGAGCACGCGCTTGCCCGACGGCGGCGACTCGACCTCCACGCTCCAACCGCTCGAACGCGCGAGGTCGCCGAGGAAGCGCTCGACACCGTGGATCCCGACAGCCTCGTCGACGTGCGCGCGATTGCACGCGGTCTCGCACGGGTGGTAGCAGATGCGGCCGCACACGGCCGGCAGGGGGTTCTCGGCGACGAGCGCCCGCCACGCGGCCTCGTACGCGCCCTCCTCCGCGTGGTAGAGCCACGACTGGACGTTCTCCCCCGCCGGGCACGCGTCGTTGCAGGGGGGCATCCGGTCGATGTAGACGGGGCGCTCGACGCGCCACGAGCCCGTGCGGTTCGCAAGGCTCGACCCGACGTCGAGCGTGACCGCAAACGGCTTGTCCATCACCGCACCTCCTGCTCGGCGCCCGTCGCGACGAGCCCGAACCGTTCGATGTTCCGATCGGCCACCTTCTGGATCTGGCGGACGAGGTCCGGCCGGCCGGGGTCGCCGAAGAGATGGCGGTAGCGGCCCTGCAGCTTCAGGTAGTCCTCCACGGGCACCTGCCGGCGGATCTTCGTCACGTCGACGACCTCGCCGTTCTCGGCCTCGAACAGCGGGAAGAGCCCGCTCTCGCACGCGAGGCGCGCGAGGCGGATCGTGTCCGACGACGCGCTCGCCCAGCCGAGCGGGCACGGGACGAGCACGTGCAGGTAGCGCGCGCCGCGAATCGACATCGCGCGCTCGACCTTGCGCTCGAGGTCGTGAAGCTCGGCGACCGTCGCGGTCGCGACGTACGGGATCCCGTGCGCAATTGCGATCCGCGGGAGGTCCTTTCCCTGGCCGAACTCGTTCCCAGGCTCCGGTCCGACCGCTTCGGTCGTCGCGGTGCGCGCGGCCGGGGGGGTCGCGCCCGACCGCTGCACGCCCGTGTTCATGTAGGCCTCGTTGTCGTAGCAGATGAACAGAACGTCGTCGTTGCGCTCGAACATGCCGGAGAGGCAGCCGAATCCGATGTCGACAGTGCCCCCGTCGCCGGCCTGCGCGACCACGCGCACGTCGGTCCGCCCCTTCACCTCGAGCGCCGCGGCCATGCCGGTCGCGACCGCGGGGGCGTTGCCGAACAGCGAGTGGAGCCACGGGATCTGCCACGAGGTCTCCGGGTACGGGGTCGAGAACACCTCGAGGCACCCCGTCGCGTTGGCGGCGACGAGACGGCCGTCGGTCGCGCGCATCGCCGCGTCAAGCGCGTAGCGCGCGCCGAGCGCCTCCCCACACCCCTGGCACGCCCGGTGCCCGGAGGTGAGCGAGTTCGAACGGCCGCGACGCGACTGCTCGGTCCGCTGGCCCTGGTCGAGCAGCCGGTTCCCGGCTGCGAAGCTTCCGACCTGGTAGAACCTCACGGGGTCGTGGGTCATCGTGCCCCTTTCTGCGAGCCCGGCCGCGCTACGGCGAGCCCCGATCCGCTCACCGACCCGATGTCGCGCAGCAGGTTCTCCGCGACCGGCCCCGAGCGGCGCTGAGCGACCATTCGCTCGAGCTCGCGCGCGACGAGGTGCGTGTCGAGGTCGAGGAAGCTGAGCGCCGGGAGCGATCCCGCCGCGGCCTCCTCGAGCAACCCCCTGCACGATGCCTCCGAGATCGGGCGTCCCCCGAGCCCGGCCACAACTGCGTCGACGCGGATGTCGAGACCGGACAGCGCGAGCGTCACGTCGCCGGCGAGAATCCCGTGCGCCCCGATCGAGAACGCCTTCTCGACGACGACGACACGCCGCGCCGCGCTCACGGCGCGGGCGACCGCCGCCGCCGGGAACGGCCGGAACGTCGTGACGCCGACGACGCCGACCGGCACGCCCGCGTCCCACATCGAGTCGGCAGCGTCCTTCAGCGTCCCGAGCACGGACCCGAGCGCGACGACGACGGTCTCCGCCCCCTCGGTCCGGTAGGTCGTCACGAGACCGCCCGCCGCGCGGCCGAAGCCCGCCTCGAACTCCTCGGCGAGCTCGGGTATGCGCGCGAGCGCCTGGAGCTGGCGGGCGTGCGCGAGATAGCGCACCTCGGTGAAGGCCTCCGGCCCGACCATCGCACCGATGCTCACGGGGTTGTCCGGGTCGAGCACCTGTCGGGGCTCGAACGGCGGCAGGAAGGCGTCGACGGCCTCCTGGTCCGGCAGCTCGACACGCTCGAACGCGTGCGTGAGCACGAAGCCGTCCATGCATACCATGACCGGCAGCGACAGCTCCTCCGCGAGACGGAACGCCTGGATGTGGAGGTCGACGGCGTCCTGGTTCGTCTCGGCGAAGAGCTGGACCCATCCCGCGTCGCGCACGGACATCGCGTCGCTGTGGTCGTTCCAGATGTTGATCGGCGCGCCGATCGCCCGGTTCGCGACCGTCATGACGATCGGAAGTCCGAGCCCGGCGGCGTTGTAGACGGCTTCGGTCATGAAGAGCAGGCCCTGGCTCGCCGTCGCCGTGTAGGCGCGCGCGCCCATCGCGGACGCCCCGATCGAGACGGACATCGCGGCGAACTCGGACTCGACGTTCACGAACTTGCACGGGTGGAGCCGGCCCGACTTCACGAGGACGCCGACCGCCTCGATGATGTGGGTCTGCGGTGAGATCGGGTACGCGCACACGACCTCCGGCCGGCAGAGCCCGACGGCCTCGGCGACCGCCCGGGAACCTTCAATCTGTCGCAGCACGCTCGCTCCTCTCCTGCTCGACGACCCGCGCGGCCTCGCGCGCGCCGTCCGCGTTCCGCTCGGCCACGGCTCCGGAGAATCGCTGCCCGATCGCCGCGACGACCGCGTCGATGCTCACCGCGCCGGTCATCGCGGCAAACCCGCCGAGAAGCACCGCGTTCGGGAGCGGCCTGCCGAGCAGGCGGAGCGCGATCTCGGTGGCCGGGACCGTGAGCAGCCGGTCCGCGCGGAACTTCGAGACGAAGTCCGCGATGCCGAGCTCCTCGAACGTGTGCGAGGTGTTCACGAGCACGTAGCCGTCCGGACCGACGCCGGAGAAGAGGTCGACCTGGTGCAGGAGCGTCGCGTCCTGCACGACGAGCGCGTCGGGCGCCTCGACCGGTGCGCGCGTCCGGATCTCCTGCTCGGCGATCCTGCAGTACGAGACCACCGGGGCGCCGGTGCGCTCGGAGCCGAAGCTCGGAAAGGCCTGCGCGTGGCGACCCTCGTTGAAGGCGGCGACCGCCAGCAGCTCCGCCGCGGTGACGACGCCCTGGCCGCCGCGGCCGTGGATGCGCACCTGGAACATCGCCTTCGACTTCCTCCTGGTCGGGGTGGGGGGACCACGCCAAAGTCAACGACCGCAGCGGCTCGCGGGCCACCGCCCTTGCCACGGAAACGCGTCAGTAGTTCGTACGCATGACCGCGCCCCCGCGCGCGCGTACGTTGGGAGCAGGGAGGTTCCCGCTTTCACGCCCGTCCCAAAGGAGCGCAGATGTCAACCCGTGTAGCCATCAACGGCTTCGGCCGCGTCGGACGCAGCGTGCTGCGCGCAGCCCGCGCGCGGTCGGCGCCGCTGGAGATCGTCGCGATCAACGACATCACCGACCCCGCCACCCTCGCCCA
>DAHUXW010000167.1 GCA_027306925.1 Acidimicrobiaceae bacterium
GAGGAGCGAGCATGGCAGTGAAGAGCTTTGGGATCACGGCGGTCGACTGGGAGGACCGCGTCGACTTCGACCGCCTGCGACGCGAGCGCCTCGCGCGCCTGCGCGCCGAGCTCGAGCGGAGCGATCTCGGCGCGCTGTTGAGCTTCGACTTCCACAACATCAGGTACATGACCTCGACCCACATCGGGACCTGGGCGATGGACAAGCTCATCCGCTTCGCGCTCCTGCCCCGGGGCGGCGAGCCGGTGATCTGGGACTTCGGCTCCGCGGCCCGCCACCACGTGCTCTACAGCCCCTGGCTCGACCACGGCTCGGGCGCGGGCCCCGACGTCGAGCCCGAGCACGGCTCGCGACCCGGGATCTCGACGCTGCGGGGCGCGTTCGCGCCGGCCGCGGGCCGCGCCGAGGAGGTCGGGCGCCAGATCCGCCGCGAGCTCGACAAGTACGGCCTCGCGGGCGAGCCGGTCGGCGTCGACGTCGCGGAGATGCCGATCCTCGCCGCGCTCGCGGCCGAGGGGGTGCGCACGGTCGACGGCCAGCAGGTCTTCTTGGAGGCCCGGCGGCTGAAGACCCCCGACGAGATCTCGCTGCTCGTGACCGCGGCCTCGATGGTCGACGCCGCGTACGACGAGCTCTACGCGTTCCTGCGCCCGGGCGTGCGTGAGAACGAGTGCGTCGGGCTCGTCGCGAAGTCCCTCTACGACGCCGGGAGCGAGCACGTCGAGGGCGTGAACGCGATCTCGGGCGAGCGGTGCAGCCCGCACCCGCACGTCTACAGCGACCGGATGCTCCGCCCGGGCGACCCGGCGTTCTTCGACATCCTGCACTCGTTCAACGGCTACCGGACCTGCTACTACCGCACGTTCGCGGTCGGCAGCGCGAACGCCGCGCAGCGCGACGCGTACCGGCGGTGCCGCGCGTACATGGACGAGGCGATCGACCTCGTGCGCCCGGGGGCGACGACCGCGGACATCTGCGCGGTGTGGCCCGCGGCGACCGAGTTCGGCTTCCCCGACGAGCTCGCGGCCTTCGCGCTCCAGTACGGCCACGGCGTCGGGCTGTCGATCTGGGAGAAGCCGATCTTCAGCCGCCTCGTCTCCTTCGAGCACCCCGAGGTCCTCGAGCCGGGCATGGTCTTTGCCCTCGAGACCTACTGGCCCGCGAGCGACGGGGTCTCCGCCGCGCGCATCGAGGAGGAGATCGTCGTGACCGACGACGGCTGCGAGGTCATCACGAAGTTCCCCGCCGAGGACCTGCTCGTCGCGGGCCAGCGCTACTACACGGTCGGCGGCCCGCTGCCGACCACGCGCGACGCGCAGTCGCACGTGAACACGCGCGCGTGGCGCGCGGCCGGCGCAGGCGACGGGGCGGGCTGAGCGGGCCGGGGGTGGGGACGGCGGGTCGGGTGGAGAGCAGATGAGGGGAGTGCGATGGCAGTCGAAGCACGCGGGTTGACCGGTGGAGCGCCGATCCTGTTCCGGGGTGGCATGGTGTTGACGATGGATCGCCTCGGCGTCCTCGAGCGGGGAGACGTGCTCGTGGAGGGCGAGCGGATCGCGCAGGTGGCACCTCACGTCGAGGTCCCACCGGGAGCGGTCGTCATCGACGCGACCGGCGGGATCGTCATGCCCGGGATGGTCGACACGCACCGCCACATGTGGCAGACGGCCTTGCGGGGTTTCGGCGCCGACTGGACGCTCTCACAGTACTTCGTCTTCTACTACCTGAAGTGGGGCAAGATCTTCCGGCCGCAGGACATCTACGCGGGCAACCTGCTCGCTGCGATCGAGGCGATCGATGCGGGCGTGACGACGTCGGTCGACTGGTCGCACGGCCTGCAGACCGTCGAGCACGGCGACGCCGCGCTCGACGCGCTCGAGGAAGTTCCGGGTCGCTTCGTGCTCGCGTACGGAAACCTGCTAGGAGCCCCCTGGGAGTGGACGAAGAGCCGGGAGTTCCGGGACTTCGTGAACCGTCGCTTCGCTTCGCAGTCGGACATGCGGCGCCTTCAGCTCGCGTTCGACGTCACCGGCGACCCGGCGTTCCCCGAGAAGGCCGCGTTCGAGTCGGCGCGCGAGCTCGCGCTCCCCGTCACTACGCACGCCGGCGTATGGGGCGCGACGACCGACGCAGGAATCCAATTGATGTCGGACCACGGCTTCATGACACCGGACGTCGTGTACGTGCACTCGGCGACGTTGTCGGAGGACTCGTACCAACGGATCGCGGCGTCGGGCGCGCACGTGTCCGTGTCGACCGAGAGCGAGCAGAGCGCGGGACAGGGCTACCCGCCGACTTGGCAGCTGCGGCGGCACCGCATCCCGATCGCACTCTCCATGGATACGAGCGTCTGGTGGAGTGGCGACCTGTTCTCGGCGATGCGCGCGACGTTGAGCGCCGACCGATCGCGTGAGCACCTCGAGGCGCATTCGAGGGACGAGACGGTCGTGAGCAATGCGCTGCGTGCCGAGGAGGTCGTGCGGTGGGCGACCGTCGGCGGGGCGAATGCGCTGGGCATGGGCGACCGGATCGGCAGTCTCCTGCCGGGAAAGCAGGCCGACGTCGTCCTGCTCAAGAACGACCGATCGCCGGCGATGTCGCCGGTCCTACACCCGTACGGGCACGTGGTCTTCCAGGCGGGACGAGGTGACGTCCATACGGTCATCGTGAACGGCACGATCGTGAAGCGCGACCACGAGCTCGTCGGTGTCGACCTCCGAAAGGCGCGCGACGCGGTCGCGGCGACGGTCGAGTTCGCCCGCACGACGCTCGGTCCGTCGGACTGGGAGGAGGCGATGGCGCCCCAGCTGCCTCGAGCCGAGCTCATCCCGAACCCCTACACGTACACGGACTGGGACGGCGGGCGCGGCGCGAAGCGGCGGCCCCAGGCGGCGGGGTGACCGCTCCCGGGCACGACCGGCCATTCGAGGCACGTGGCCGGTCGTGCCCGGGGGACCGGCCGACCTCACGAAGGACCTTGTGTCCGGGCCGGAGGCGTCAAGAGCCAGGCGGGCAGCGGTCGAGCACGAACCAGACCGCACGCACGAGCGTCGTGCCCGCGTTCCAGAAGCGGTGTGGCGTCGTCGCGTCGAACGCGAGCGAGTCGCCCTCGTCGAGCACGTACTGCTCGAAGCCAATCTGAACCGTGAGGGTGCCCTCGAGGATGAGGCAGTAGTCACGCCCGTTGTGCCGCACTGCGTGGCCGGTCGGGCTCGATCCTCCGCCGGCGGGGTAGTGCACCTCGAGGAACTCCGCTCCTGACTCCGGCACGGGCGTCAGCAGCTCCCAGCGCACTCCTTGCTCGAGCTCGATCGTGCGACGGCCCCCGTGACGCTGGATGATCGAGTGCTCCCGCGCGTCCGGCTCCGCGGGTGGCTCGACACCGTCGGCGTCGACGCGCGCGTCGCGCGTCCGCGTGAGCTCGACGAGGTTGCCGAGATCGGGTCGCGGCCTCAGGTGCGGCTCGAGGAAGAGGCTGTCCATCGAGACGCCGAGCGCGTTCGTAAGCGTGTAGAGGGTGCTCACCGACGGGACGACGCGACCCAGCTCGATCTGCGAGATCAGGCTCGCGGACACGTCGAGCTGCCGCGCGAGCTCCCGGACGCCGAATCCAAGCCTCAGCCGAGCCTCTCGGAGCCGCCCACCCATCAGCTCCTGGCTCTGACCGCGCTCCCCACCCGAGGTGGACACCGGATGACCGGCCGCGACGCGTACCTCCGATGCGGTCGTCGTACTCGACTGCTGTGTCATCGCCCGTGCCGCCCATGTCGTCCGATGCTGCGTACGGTCGGCACCGTACCGATTGCACGGCCGCCGCCGGATCGCGAAATCCTAGCTGAAGTGGCCTGGGACGCCCGGGACCGGCTGCTCGCCGGGTGCTCGTCGCCTAGCGGGCGGGGAGTGACTCGGCTGCTCCGCCGCGCGCCCGCGCGGCGGCGATCCAGCGGGTCGCGTTGCGATGTGACGTCCCGAGCCGCTGCTGCACCGCTCGGGTCGGAGCCTCGGGGTGGCCGGCGACGATGCGCTCGACCTCGTCGAGGAGGTCGTCGTCGATCACGCGACGCGTCCCGCCGCGCGGCCGACCGGGCTGAAGCCCGAGCAGGGCAGCCGGCAGAAGTGGGAGCGTGCCGTCGGCACGAGCCCCGAGCTGGTCGAACACGGTGAACGCAAGGGCAACGCGCCTGCGCACCTCCTTGACGATCGCCGCCAGCGGAAGCTCTCGGAGCAGCGACTGGCCGATCGGCGGCTCGCCCGCGGAGCGCGACAGGGTGAGCCTCGTGAGCACGAGCTTCCCGCCGTCGACCTCGAGGCGAAGCTCGAGGTCCGGGCAATCTGGGAGCTGGGCGCGCACGAGTATCGGGCTCGTGACCGTCACGCCGGAGCTGAGGGCGAGCGCCGTGACCGGCTCGCCCTGGGGAAGCTCGTAAGTCGTGCGCATCGCAGTCAATGGCTGCTCGTCGGCCATGCCGGGAGGATAAGCAGCCGCGGACGCCGTGTCGAGGACGCCGTGGTGTGCCCGATCGCGCTCGACAGCTCCGTCGCACGCGTCGAAGGGGCGACTAGGGGCTGTTCGGGGAGGCGGATCGGCATATCGGCATATAGTGATATAATGATAGTCCGATGGAGTTTGACGACGAAGTCATACAGCCCCCGTCACCGGCGGCCGTTCTCGGTCCGTGCCTCGCGCTCGAGCTCGCCTGGGCCGTGCGAGCTGCGGCCGTGCCGGAGCTCCGCTTCCGCCACGCCGTGCTCGTGCGGCTCTTCGAGGACCAGCCGGGGCTCGTCGGATCGTTCGAGGCGCTCTGGTCGGACGGGCTCCGCGGCGCGCCCGAGCTGCTGGTCGCTGCGCACCACGCGGGTGCGCTCGGCATCACCGGTTACGCGATGTTGCGATGGGAGCTCGACCAAGCCTGGCCGACCGTCAATCTCGCTCCTGAGCTGCGATCCGAGACCCCAGAGGACCGGACGACGATTCGCGCCCGCCTGGCCGACCTCGCGCAGTCTCGAGCGAGACGGCGGATATACCTGGAACTGCTGGGCGACGTCTGGTCCTCGCTCGAGCGATGGTGGGCCACAGAAGGTCAGGCGCGAGCCCGGGCCGCGTCGGTTGCCGCGATCCGGGAGGTCGGCGCCGGAGCGACGTGGGCTGACATCGTCGCCCGCTCGTCTGGCGCGCGCCATGCCGCGGGGCGTGCAGCCGTCGCGGCATCCGCCTTCGAATGCGGCGTGTCCGGCCCGGCGCCGATGGCCCATCGCGTCGAGGGCGCGGACGTCGGGGTGGGCGCCGTGATCGCGGGCGGCTCACGCCTGCTGCGCTCGACGAGCCTTCCGATGCTGCTCGTCCCCGCCGTGTTGTCGGGACCAGGGGTCTTTCTCGAGCTTCCCGGAGCGGTGCTCGTCGGCTTCGACGCGAGCCGCGGGGGTCCGGTCACGCCGACGGTCGGCGGCCCGACGGCGGAGCAGCTCGCTCGCCGCCTGAGGGCGCTCGCGGACCCCACGCGAGTCGAGATCCTCGGCCGCCTGGCGACGGGAGCGAGCTCGGTCGGAGAGCTCTCGACGGAGCTCGGCGTCGCGCAAGCGACGGTGAGCGGCCACGTCAAGCTCCTGCGCGACGCCGGCATCGTGAGCGGGACCCGCCGGGCGGGACGGATCGACCTCGAGATTCGCCGCGACGCCGTCGAGGAGCTCGCGCACGAGCTCGTGACGTCGTTCGGCACTCGGTCGACTTCGTGAGCCGTCGCACGAGCGACGCGTCCCGGCAGCGGCCGCGTCGTCACGACCGGTCGATCTAGGCTTGGACGCTGATGGAGGACCACGCGCACACGCAGGTACCGGCCGCACCTCGGGCCGACGGCACGTCGGGATCGATCGCCATCGGCGTCGACTTCGGCACGGAGTCGGGAAGGGTGCTGCTGCTCGACCTGGCGTCGGGCGAGGAGCTCGCCGTCGAGGAGGTCCGCTACGACCGCGGAGTGATCGACGGGCTGCTGCCGGACACGGGTCAGCCGCTCGCACCGGACTGGGCGTTGCAGGACCCAGCGGACTACCTGACCGTGCTCGAGCGGGGCGTGCCGGCGGCGGTGCACGCGAGCGGCGTCGACCCGAGACGGATCGTCGGCATCGGCGTCGACTTCACCTCGTGCACCGTGCTCCCGGTCGCGGCGGACGGGACACCGCTCTCGACGATCGAGCGGTGGCGCGCCCGCCCGCACGCGTGGACGAAGCTGTGGAAGCACCACGCCGCGCAGCCGTACGCGGACCGGTTGACCCAGGTGGCGATCGAGCGCGGCGAGGGATTCCTCGCGCGGTACGGGGGACGGATCTCCTCCGAGTGGTACTTCCCGAAGCTGCTCGAGCTCTTTCACGAGGACCGGGAGGTGTACGAGGCCGCCGATGCGTTCGTGGAGGCGACCGACTGGATCGTCTGGCAGCTGACCGGAGACCTCGTGAGATCCGCGTGCGCGGCGGGCTACAAGGCGTTCTGGTCCGACCGAGACGGCCTGCCCCCGGTCGAGTACTTCCGGGCGGCCTACCCGGGCTTCGTCGTGCCCGGCGAAAAGCTCGGCTCGCGCTTCGCCCCGATCGGAGCGCGCGCGGGGACGGTTCGACCCGAGCTCGCGGAGCGTCTCGGGCTCCCCGCCGGCGTGGCGGTGGCAGTCGGCAACGTCGACTCGTTCGTCTCGGTGCCGGGCGCGGGAGTCGACCGTGCGGGCACGTTCGTCATGGTGGTCGGGACCTCGATCTGCGACATGCTGGTCCACGACAAGGAGGTCCTCCTCACGGGGATCACCGGGGTCGTCCCGGACGGGATCCTCCCGGGCCGCTACGGCTACGAGGCGGGCCAGCCGGCGGTCGGCGACATGTTCGCGTGGTTCGTCGAGCGGCTCCTCGGTGCGGACGGCGCGGCTCGAGGTGCTCGGTACGCCGAGCTCGAAGTGCGGGCGGCGGAGATCGCGCCTGGCGCGACGGGGCTCGTCGCGCTCGACTGGTGGAACGGCAACCGCTCGATCCTCGCGGACGCCGACCTCACGGGGGCGATCGTCGGCTTCGGGCTCTCCACCACGCCCGACGAGGTGTACCGCGCGCTGCTCGAGTCGGTCGCGTACGGGACGCGTCGGATCGTCGACAACTTCGACGACAACGGCTTGGGGGTCGACGAGATCGTCGCGTGCGGCGGGATCGCGGAGAAGAGCCCGCTGCTCATGCAGCTGATCGCTGACGTGACCGCCCGGCCGGTCGCCGTTCCGACCTCGCCGCAGATCCCGGCGCGGGGCGCAGCGATGTTCGGCGCTGTCGCAGCGGGGTCGAAGGGCGGCGGTTTCGACGACGTGGCAACCGCGGTCGAGATGCTCCGCCCGGGCGTCGCGGCCCGATACACACCTGACCGAGCGGCGGGCGAGACGTACGCGGCGACCTACGAGGTCTACCGCGGTCTCCATGACGCGCTCGGGCGGGATCGTGTCCAGTGGATGCACTCGTTGAAGGACCTGAAACGGCGCTCGACTGGCGCTGGTGCCTCCGGGCAGCGGACGTAGGAGGGCCGGACGACAGGTGCTCGACGATCTGAAGCAGCAGGTCCTCGCCGCGAACCTCGCGCTCCCTGCGCACGGGCTCGTCGCGCTCACCTGGGGCAACGTGAGTGGCATCGATCGGGATCGAAGCCTCGTCGTGATCAAGGGGAGCGGCGTCCCGTACTCGAGGATGTCTGTCGAGGACATGGTCGTGGTCGATATGGACGGTCGGGTGGTGGAGGGCGCGCGCCCGTCGACGGACACGCCGACGCACCTCGCGCTCTACCGGGCGTACACGGAGATCGGCGGCGTCGTCCACACGCACTCGACGTGGGCGGCAGCGTGGGCCCAGGCGGAGCGTCCCATCCCGATACTCGGGACGACGCACGCGGACCTCACCCCCCACGACGTCCCGCTCGCGCGTCCGCTGACGGACGAGGAGGTCGCGGGCGAGTACGAGGCGCGGACCGGTGACGTCGTCGTCGAAGCCATCGGTGAGCGATCGCCCGCGGAGGTCCCCGCGGTGCTCGTGCGCTCGCACGGCCCGTTCGCGTGGGGACCGACCCCGGGCGCCGCGGTCGAGGCGGCCGTGACCCTCGAGGAGGTCGCCCACATGGCGTTGCTCACCGAGCTGTTGTCCCCGAACGCGCCCGCGCTCGGCGGCAAGGTCCGCGAGAAGCACTTCTCGCGAAAGCACGGACCGAACGCCTACTACGGCCAGGGAACGTGACGGTCGAAGGCGTGTCCGACCCGGAGGGCGCTGGGGCGGCCACCTCGCCGTGCCCGTCGTGCGGCCTCGAGCACGTCGTCCCCGTCGAGCACGTCGTCGTGGGACGAGAGGCGCGAAGTGAGCTCGGGCGCTTTCTGGACGAGCGAGGTCTGAGGCGCGTGCTCGTCGTCGAGGACGCGAACACTGCGGAGGTGCTCGGCGACGACCTGTCGGCGGACCTCGCGGCCGCCGGTCACGCGGTCTCGACCCGGCGGTTTGCCCAACGGGCCGGGCTGCTCGCTGACGAGGAGGCCGTCGGCGCCGTGCGCGACGCGATCGCCTCCCGGCGCCCGGACGTCGTGCTCGCGGTGGGCTCGGGCGTGCTCACCGACGTCACACGTTACGCGACGTTCCTCCACGCGAAACCCTTCGTCTCGGTTCCGACCGCGCCGTCGATGGACGGCTACGCATCGACGGTCGCCGCGATGCAGTTCGACGGTGTGAAGATCACGCTTCCGAGCCACGCCCCGCTCGCGATCTTCGCCGACACCGGTGTGCTCGCCGCGGCTCCGCGTGAGATGATCCTCTCCGGGTTCGGCGATCTCGCCGGCAAGGCATCGGCGCGATTCGACTGGGAGCTCGCCGCGGGCGTGGCCCGCGAACCGTACTGCGAAGCGGTCGCCGAGCGGGTCGCGGTGCCACTCGAGCGCTGCCTCGAGGACACCGCGGGCCTCCTCGGCGGCGACGAGGATCGCGTCGCGTCGCTGACCGGCGGGCTCGTCGAATCCGGGCTCGCGATGGCGATGGTCGGAAACTCTCGGCCCGCGAGCGGCTGCGAGCACCACGCCTCGCACTTCCTCGATCTGCTCGCGTTCCGTGGGCTGCGCGCACACGCTTCCCACGGACTCCAGGTCGCCTACGCGACGCGCTTCGCGCTCGCGATCCAGCGGCTCGCGCTGGCACACCTCGGTGATCCGCTCCTCCAGCCGGCGGGCGGTGGCGGCGGCGAAGACGAGCGACGGTGGTTCGGCGAGCAGTACCTGGCGCTGGGGCCCGTGCACGACGAGAAGCAGGTGTGGTTCGCCGAACACGCGGACGCGTGGCCGGGCACATCGGGCCACCTTGCCGAGGTGCACGAACGGCTCGCCCGGTCGAGCGCCCGATTCGAGCGCGTGGGGACCGCGCTCGGGGCCGCCGGCGTGCCCGCGACGACGGGATTCCTCGGAACCGACGGCGCGATGTTGCGGGCGACATTTCGTTACGCGAACCGGATCCGGAGCCGCTTCACCGTGCTCGATCTGCTCGAGTGCCAACGCCACATCGAGCCCGTGCTCGACGCGGTGATCCCCGGGGATTCGTAGGGCGCTGCGACGCGGGAGTCAGATCACCGTCGGCTTGGCGCCTCGACGGATCGCGAGACCGGCGAGGACCTCGAGCACGACACGGTGCGCGTTGTTCACCGTGAGGTCCGCCCAGTCGTACGCGGGGCAGACCTCGACGACGTCGAGCGCGACCAGCGGCACCTCGATCGCGAGGCGGCGCACCGCTCGGAGCAGGTCCACCGGGGCGAGCCCGCCCGGCTCGGGCGTGCCCGTCCCGGGAGCGAATCCCGGGTCGAGCACGTCGATGTCGACGGAGAGGTAGACCGCATCGCAGCCGTCCATTGCTTGCGAGACGGCGTCTGTGACGACCGCGTCGAGCCCTCGCTCCCACACCTCGTGCATGAGGTGGTAGCGCATCGACTGCTCGCGCATCCAGGCGAACGTCTCGGCCGGTGGCCAGTAGCCGCGGAGACCGATCTGCACGAAGTTGCGCCCGAGCACCGCACCGGACTCGATGAGACGGCGCATCGGCGTGCCGTGGCTCGCGAGGTTGCCGTCGATCGACTCGGCCGTGTCCGCGTGCGCGTCGAAGTGGACGACCCCCACCCGTCCCCACCCCCGTGCGCGGGCGACCGCGGTAGCGGCCGGCCAGGTGATCGAGTGGTCCCCGCCGAGCACCACCGGGAAGATGCCGAGGTCGGCGACCGTCGCGACGCGCTCGCGGATCGCCGCGTGCGCGGCTTCGACGAGGCCGTGGGGGCAGATCGCGTCCCCGAAGTCTACGACCTCGAGATGGTGGAAGATCTCGATCCCGAGGTCGAGGTGGAACGTGCCCGGGCCGTAGGCGAGGGCCCGGAGCGCCCGCGGGCCGAAGCGAGCGCCGGGCCGGTGCGTCGTCGAGTCGTCCCACGGCGCGCCGACGACGGCCACGTCCGGGTCCCAGTCGGCGAGGTCGGACTGCTCGGTGAGTAGGGGACGCTGGGCGAACGTCGCGAGTCCCTGGAACGACGGGCCGCCGAGCTGAGCCCGGAGCCCCGGCGGGAGGTCGGGTCGTTCCGCGGCGTCGTCCGACCCGCGCGCGGGTGACCCGCGGGCGGGAGCGTTGCCCGGGCGGGACGATCCCGATGAGCTCGTGGGCACGACCTCACCATACGCCTGGCCGATCCGGTCGGCTCTGAGCCCTTGAGCCCTTGAGCCCTTGAGCTCCTGCGGCCTCCGACGTCGGGAGATCGCCGCGTCGTCGCTCGCGCGACGCCGCCGCGTCGGCTTGCGCTTCGCGCCAACGTCGCGGCCGCTCAGTCCACTACACTCCCGGCGGACGCAGAGCGTGTCCTGGTCGCTCGGTTGGCAGTGGCCCCGGACGGGGTTCCCGGCAGCCGCAGGGACGAGTCAACTGCGTCGAGAGAGACGGGGACACGGTGCCGATAGCCGAGCAGTTCGACGCGCCGTCGCGTGGCGCTCGGGAGCACCCAGGCGAGACGATCGACGGCGCCGGGGACGCTGACCGACCGCAGGTCGACGGCGCTGGCGAGGTGCAGCTCGCGCAACAGGTGGTGACCGGGTTGCTCGTGTTCGGCCCGTTCCTCGGGGTCGCGATCGCGCTGCCCCTGCTGTGGGACGGTCTCGTGAACGCGACGGACCTCGTGATGAGCGCGGTCTTCTACGTCGTCGCGTGCGCGGGCGTGACCGTAGGGTACCACCGCCTCTTCACCCACCGGAGCTTCACGGCGACCCGCGCCCTTCGGATCGTGCTCGCGGTCGCGGGCTCACTCGCGGTCGAGGGGTCGGTCACGGATTGGGTCGCGACGCACCGTCGCCACCATCGTTACAGCGACGGTGTCGGCGACCCCCACTCGCCGCACCGCTTCGGCGAAGGGAGCGCCGCCCTCGTGCGGGGCTTCGTCTTCGCACACGTGGGATGGCTGTTCGTGAGCGACGCAACGTCGGTGGAACGCTACGCGCCGGACCTCCTCGCCGACCGGGACATCGCGCGGATCGGGCGGTGGTTCCCGGGCCTCGCGATCGCGTCGCTCGCCCTTCCCTTCGCGCTCGGGTACGCGTTTTCCGGCACGCTCGCCGGCGCGTTCGGGGCGTTCGTGTGGGCGGGGCTCGTGCGGATGGCGTTCCTCCATCACGTCACGTGGAGCGTGAACTCGCTCTGCCACATGTTCGGGAGCCGGCGGTACGAGACGAACGACCGCTCGACCGACGTCCGGATCCTCGCGCTTCTCTCGCTCGGGGAGTCGTGGCACAACGGGCACCACGCGCACCCCGCGTGCGCGCGGCACGGCGCCGAGAAGGGCCAGATCGACTTGTCGGCCGGTATCATCCGGTTGCTGGAGCGTGCCGGCTGGGCGACGAAGGTGCGCTGGCCTTCAGCGCGCGCGTGCGGAATGCCGCTGGAGCAGACCGCCACCCGCTGAGCGCGCGGCACGAGGTGGCGATCGTGGGAGGAGGACCGGTGAACGTCGGTGACGTGGTCGGGGAGTTCTCGCTTCGCGACGAACAGGGTGTCGAGCGGTCGCTTTCCGAGCTGCTCTCCGGCGGGCCACTCGTGCTGTACTTCTACCCCGCGGCGATGACGAAGGGTTGCACGGCCGAGAGCTGCCACTTTCGTGACCTGGCGGCGGAGTTCGCCGCACTCGGCGCCCGGCGCGTCGGTGTGAGCGCAGATTCCGTCGAGCGCCAGCGGGAGTTCTCCGATGCGCACGGTTTCGACTTCCCGCTCCTGTCGGACCCCGACGGGACGGTCGCGAGGATGTTCGGGGTGAAGCGGTCGTTCGGCCCGCTGCCCACGAAGCGCTGGACGTTCGTCATCGACGCGGACGCGACGGTGCTCGCGGTGGTCCGCAGCGAGACACGGATGGCGGTCCACGCGGACCGCGCGCTCGAGGTGCTGAAGGAGCGGGCCGCGCAGTCGTGACGCCGGACCGCCCGGGCGGCACGGCACGCGTCGATCGCTAATCTGCCGAGCGTGGCTCGGCCGAGGGTCCTCGTCGACCTCTCGCCGCTGCGGCGGTTCCCGCAGTACCGGGTGCTCTGGTCCGGGTACCTCATCACGACGCTCGGCAACCAGCTGACCGTCGTCGCGGTGCCGTACCAGATCTACCGGATCACGCATTCGTCGCTCGACGTCGGCCTCGTCAGCCTCGTGCAGATCGTGCCGCTTCTCGCGGGCTCGCTCATCGGCGGCGCCGTGGCGGACTCCTACGACCGGCGGCGGCTGCTCATGGTCTCGCAGCTGTTGCTCGCGTCGACGAGCCTCGGGCTCGCGCTCAACGCCTCCTCGGCCCGACCGGCGCTCTGGCCGCTCTTCGTCTGCAGCGCCTTCCAGGCGGGCTTCTCCGGCGTCGACAGCCCGACTCGATCCGCGCTCGTGGTCAGCCTCGTAGACCGCGAGTCGCTTGTCGGGGCGAACGCGCTCTGGCAGGTTCTGTTCCAGTTCGGCCAGATCGGAGGCCCGGCGGTCGCCGGTCTGCTGCTCGGCAGGCTCGGGGTCGGCCCCGTGTACTGGATCGACCTCGCGACGTTCACGGTGTCGCTCGTGAGCCTCGTGCGGCTCCGCACGGTCCGCGTGGAGCGTCCCGACGGCGGACGAGAGCTCGGCTTCGCGGCGATGGTCGGTGGAATTCGGTTCCTGCGCGGTCACCGCGTGCTCCAGGCGATCTTTCTCGCGGACCTCAACGCGATGATCTTCGGCATGCCCCGTGCGCTCTTCCCTGCGCTCGGGCTCGCGCACTTCCACGGCGGCGCCGGCACGGTCGGACTCCTGTACGCGGCCCCGGGGGTGGGCGCCTTCGCCGGTGCGCTGCTCACCGGCTGGGTCGCGCGCGTCCGCCGCGAGGGTCGGGCCGTGCTCGTCGCGATCGGCGTCTGGGGCGGCGCGATCGCCCTGTTCGGCATCGTGCCCGAGCTCTCCGTCGCACTGGTGCTGCTTGGCGTCGCGGGCGCCGCGGATGTCGTGTCTGCGGTGTTCCGCGCGACGATCCTGCAGTTCGAGGCGCCGCACGAGCTCCTCGGTCGCCTGCAAGCGGTGCAGACCGCGGTCGTCACGGGGGGCCCGCGGCTCGGCGACCTCGAGTCCGGCGTCGTCGCGTCGCTCGCCGGGACCGAGGTCTCGGTGGTGTCGGGCGGTCTGGTCTGCCTCGTCGGCGTCGTGCTGCTCGCGCGCCTGATCCCGCGCTTCGCCCGGCTCGAGCTCGCCTCGACGCGCGCCGGAAGGGCCGCGGGGAGCGCGGAGGCCGGGGGGTCGGGTGTCGGTGGGACCGGTGTGGAAGGGTAGGGAGATGGACGTCGGGATCATCGGTGGGACTGGACCGGCAGGACGGGCGCTCGCGGTGCGGCTCGCTTCGTGCGGTCCGAGCGTCGTGGTCGGATCGCGGGACGCGGCGCGAGGCGAGGAGATCGCGGCCGAGCTGCGCGCCGCGTGGCCAGGCCGCGATCTCGCGCTGTCGGGCACCGACAACGCGGGTGCCGCGCGGTGCGGGATCGTCGTGCTCGCGACCCCGTACGAGGCCGCGGCCGAGACCGCGCTCGACCTGGCGGACGCGCTCGAGGGCCGGGTCGTCGTCTCGATGGTGAACGCGATCGGCCGCGTCGGGCGCGAGCTACAGGCGATCGTGCCCGCGAGGGGGTCGGTCGCCGCGACGCTCCAGTCGGTGCTGCCGGGGTCCGAGGTGAGCGCGGCCTTCCAGCATCTGCCTGCGCGCGACCTGGCGGCGCTCGACCGCCCTCTCGACGCGGACGTGCTCGTGTGCGCGGACTCCGAGCGCGCCGCGAGCGAGACCGCCGCACTCGTCGAGGCCGTCCCCGGCCTGCGTGCGGTGAACGCAGGCTCGCTCGCGTCCGCGGGGCCGGTCGAGGCGCTCACCGCGGTGCTCGTGAACGTGAACATCCGCTACCGGTCGCACGTCGCGCTGAAGCTCACCGGCCTTCGCTCACACGGGTCGTGATCCGGTGACGATCCGCCTCTACGACACGGCCAGGCAGGCCGTCGTGCCGTTCTCGCCCGGCCCCGTCGTGTCCATCTACACGTGCGGGATCACCCCGTACGACGCCGCGCACCTCGGTCATGCCGCGACGTACCTCGCGTACGACGTGCTCCAGCGACGCCTCCGCGACCTCGGACACATCACGCGTTGCGTGCGCAACGTGACCGATGTCGACGACGACATCCTGCGCAAGGCGCGTGAGCTCGACGTGCACTACCTGGACCTCGCAGCAGACGAGATCGCCCGCTTCGACGAGCAGATGGCCGCGCTGAACGTGCTCGTGCCGTACCGTGAGCCCCGCGCGACCTCGGCGATCCCCGACATCCTCGGGTTCGTCGCGATGGTGCTCGACTCCGGGCACGCCTACCGGGCGGGCGGCGCGGTCTACTTCGACGTCTCGTCCTTCGAGCGGTTCGGCCAGATCAGTCACCTCGGCAGGGACGAGATGCTGGAGCTCGCGCGCGAGCGCGGCGGCAATCCCGACGACCCGTACAAGCGCGACCCCCTTGACTTCGTGCTCTGGCAGCCGTCGCTCCCGGACGAGCCGTCGTGGGAGTCGCTCTGGGGGCCCGGTCGTCCCGGGTGGCACATCGAGTGCTCGGCGCTGGCGATGCGCGAGCTCGGGTTGCCGATCGACCTGCACGGCGGAGGGTCGGACCTCATCTTCCCGCACCACGAATGCGAGGCCGCGCAGTCCGAGGCCGCGACCGGCGAGACCTTCGTCCGCCACTGGATGCACGTGGGCATGGTGCGTCTCGGCGGCGAGAAGATGTCGAAGTCCCTCGGGAACCTCGTGTTCGTCGGCGAGCTGCTGAAAGAGCACGAGGGCGTTGCGATCAGGCTCGCGCTGCTCTCGCAGCACTACCGGACGACGTGGGAGTGGCGTCCCGAGCTGCTCGACGAGGCGAACGACCGGCTCGCGGCATGGCGGGCCGCCGGTCCGGGTGAGGGGGCGATCGACGAGGTTCGCACCCGCCTGGACGACGACCTCGACACGCCGGGCGCCCTTTGCGCGCTGGACGCGGCCGTGGCGGAGGGGAGCGGGGTGAGCGCGACGGCGTCGGCGCTTCTCGGCGTGGAGCTCGTTTGAGCGGTCGGACGCGGCCCGAGCGGCGCGGGCGCTGCCGGTAGGATCGCCACGTCCGACCACCGCTTGGGAGCCACGTGACCACCGACACGCGCGAAGAGATCGTCGTCCACCTCCCCGACGGCTCCTCGAGGACGTTGCCCGCGGGCGCGAAGGTGGCGGACCTCGCTGCGGCGATCGGGCGCCGCCTCGCGAAGGACGCCGTAGCGGGCGAGATCGACGGGATCGCGGTCGATCTGTCCGAGCCGCTCGGCGACGGAGTGACCGCGAGGATCCTCACCGGGGACTCCGACGGCGGGCGGCACGTGCTGCGCCACTCGACCGCGCACGTCCTGGCCCAGGCCGTGACCTCGCTCTGGCCGGGCGCACGATTCGCGATCGGGCCGGCGATCGCGGATGGCTTCTACTACGACTTCGAGCTGCCCGGCGGCGAGCGGTTCTCCGAAGACGACCTCGCGCGCATCGAGGCGCGTATGCGGGAGGTCATCGCTGCAGACCAGGCGTTCGTGCGCGAGGAGCATTCGCTCGAGGAGGCGCTCGCGCTCTTCGCGGCGCAGCCGTACAAGTGCGAGATCATCGAAGGCGTCTCCTCGGGCGCGGGGGCGGACGACGAGCTCACGGCCGAGCTCGCGCCGGGGAGGGGTCCGGGCGCCGGGGCGCCGATCGTGACCGCCTACCGCAACTCCGACGCGTTCGTCGACCTGTGCCGCGGCCCGCACGTGCCGTCGACCGGCAGGCTCGGGCATTTCAAGCTCACGCGGGTCGCCGGCGCGTACTGGCGCGGCGACGAGCACCGCCAGCAGCTCCAGCGCATATACGGGACCGCCTGGGAGAGCGAAGCAGCGCTCGCCGAGCACCTGCACCGTCTCGAGGAGGCGGAGCGCCGGGACCACCGCAAGCTCGGCGCCGAGCTCGACCTGTTCTCGTTCCCCGAGGAGATCGGCTCGGGACTCGCCGTGTTCCATCCGAAAGGCGGCCTCGTCCGCCGCGTCATGGAGGAGTACTCACGCGCCCGCCACGTCGCGGCGGGCTACGAGTTCGTGAACACGCCGCACATCACGAAGTCCGAGCTGTTCGAGACGTCCGGCCATCTCGACTGGTTCGCCGAGGGCATGTTCCCGCCGATGACGCTCGACGGCGAGCAGAAGTACTACCTGAAGCCGATGAACTGCCCGTTCCACATCCTCGTCTTCCGCAGCCGCCAGCGCTCGTACCGCGAGCTCCCGATGCGGCTGTTCGAATTCGGCTCCGTGTACCGCTACGAGAAGTCGGGAGTCGTCCACGGGCTCACGCGGGTGCGCGGTATGACCCAGGACGACGCGCACATCTTCTGCACCCGCGAGCAGATGGACGAGGAGCTCGACTCGCTGCTCGATTTCGTGCTCGGCCTGCTTCGCGACTTCGGTCTCGAGGACTTCTACCTGGAGCTCTCGACGCGGCCGGAAGGCAAGGCCGTCGGGAGCGACGAGGAGTGGCAGGTCGCGACCGAGGCATTGCGCACGGTCGCGCTGTCGAAAGGCCTCGAGCTCGTCCTCGACGAGGGCGGCGGGGCCTTCTACGGTCCGAAGATCTCGGTCCAGGCGCGTGACGCGATCGGCAGGACGTGGCAGATGTCGACCATCCAGGTCGACCTCCAGCTCCCGCAGCGCTTCGAGCTGTCGTACGTCGGCGCGGACAACACGCGGCACCGCCCCGTGATGATCCACCGGGCGCTGTTCGGCTCGGTCGAGCGATTCTTCGCGGTGCTGCTCGAGCATTACGCGGGTGCGTTTCCGACGTGGCTCGCGCCTGTGCAGGCGGTCGTGCTCCCCGTGCGCGACGCGCACGAGGAGCTCGCCGGTTCGGTTCGGACGCGCCTTCGCGACGCCGGGGTCCGGGCCGAGGTCGACGGCGCGTCGGAGCCGCTCGGCTCGCGCATCCGCCGGGGCAAGCTCGAGAAGGTGCCCTACGTGCTCGTGGTCGGCGACGACGACCTCGCGGCGGGGACCGTCGGCGTGAACACGCGAGGCGCCGCCGCGCCCGAGCGCGGCGTCCCGGTCGACGAGCTCGTCGCGCGCCTGCGCGCGGACGCGGCACCACCGGCGGGCCGGTAGGCGAGGGGAGGCTCGTGAGCCTCGACCACCTCTGGGCGGGGTGGCGCTCCGCGTACGTCGCGTCCGTCGTGGACCCGGTGGTTCCGCCGTCAGGGTCCGGCACCGGCGAGCCGGCGTGCGTGTTCTGCGACCTCTTCGCCTCACAGGCGAGCGACGACGAGCGCTACGTCGTGCACGAGGACCCGCTCGCTGTCGTCGTTCTCAACGCGTTCCCCTACGCGAGCGGTCACATGCTCGTGATGCCACGCCGCCACGTGGGCGAGCTCGGCGACCTCGACGCGGCCGAGTCGGCCGCGGTGTGGGAGACCGCGCGCGTGGCGGTGGCCGCGCTCGGCGCCGCGTACGCGCCCGACGGCGTGAACCTCGGCGCGAATCTCGGTCGCGCGGCGGGTGCGGGCATCCCGCGACACGTCCATCTCCACGTGCTGCCGCGTTGGATCGGCGACACCAACTTCATGACTGCGGTCGCCGCGACCCGCGTGCTGCCGGAGGCACTGTCGGACTCCTGGGCGAAGCTCCGCGCCGCATGGCCCAGATGACCGGGGCGCTGCCCTTCGAGTCGTACGTCGACGCGATCGGCGAGGAGCTCGAGCGGATCGAGCGACTCGCGGCGCGCGGCCTCGACTCACCGGTGCCGAGCTGCCCGGGCTGGGTGGTGGCGGACGTCGTCGCGCACGTCGTGACCGCGTGCCGGCAGTGGGCCGTGCAGGTCGAGGCCGCGGACGCCGAAGCGTTCACCGAGCCCGGTCCGGCTGCGGGACGTGGAGGGCGTGCGGGTCGCGACGCGCGTGATGCCGCGGCCAGGGCCAGGGCGACGGCCGCGGTGCGGGACGATCTCGAGCCCGCGGCGGCCGCGCTGCTCGCGGCGCTCGAGCACTCGGGACCGCTCGCGCCATGCTGGAACTGGTCGGGGTCCGATCTCGTCGCCGGGTGGGTCGCGCGACGGCTCGCGATCGAGCTCGCGCTCCATCGCGTGGACTGCGAGCAGGCGTTCGGGCGGTCGACCCCGATCGAGCGCGAGCTCGCGGTCGACGGTGTGGACGAGCGCCTCGACGTGCACCTGCGCTCGAACCTCGGGCGCGTCCCCGGACGCGTCCTCGGCGGGTCGATGTGCCTCGTCGCGAGCGACGCCGACGCGTCGTGGACGGTCGAGTCGACGCGCGGCCAGATCCGCTGGCGCCGGGCCCGCGGGCCGGCCGACGTGGTCCTCGTCGCCACGGCGTCGGAGCTGCTCCAATTCCTCTGGAACCGGGTCGACGCGGACGTCCTCGCGCGCACCGGACGGCGGGAGGTCGCAATCGCGTGGCGGTCCGTCCCGGCGTGAGCGCCACGGGACGGCGCCGACGCCGACTCGGGCCACGTGGGTGCGCAGGCTGCGGCGAGCACGTGCTCTGGTAGCCTGGATGTGCCGCATCGAGGAGGGTCCATGATCGACGGCCGGCGTGGTCGCACGGCGCAGGGGCAGTCCGAGGGGCCCGTGCGGGGCGGAGAGGAGCCAGGTGGGGCGCGACGTGGCGTAGGAGCCCGGCTCGTGCGGCTCGGCATCTCGGCCGACCACGTGACGGTCGCCGGCGTGCTCCTCGCAGTCGCGAACTCGGTCGTCATCGCCTCCGGCCTGCTCTACGTCGCATGCGGCCTGCTCATCGTCGGCGGGCTGATGGACACGCTCGACGGTGTGGTCGCGAAGGCGGCAGGGACGTCCTCGCCGCGCGGGGCGTTCTTCGACTCGGTCGCGGACCGGGTCGCGGACGGGTTCCTGTTCGGCGGACTCGCCTGGTACCTCGCGGTCGGACCGCACCCGCGGGAGGCGCTCCTTCCCGTCGCGATCCTCGCGGTCGGCTCGATCATCTCCTACGAGCGCGCGAAGGCGGAGTCGCTCGGCTTCTCCGGGCGCGGCGGGCTCATGGAGCGCGCGGAGCGCCTCATCGTGTTCGGCCTCGCGATGCTCGTGCACGTCGTGATGGTCCCGATCCTCTGGGCGTTGCTCGCGCTCACGACCGGGACAGCAGTCGGACGCTTCGTCCGCGTGTGGCGGCAGGCGAGCGGGACGGTTCCCGCGAGGCCGCCCGTCGGCGCGCGCTCGTGGCGGCGCGGGCGAGTGGACTCGAGGTGGCGTCAGCTTCGCGAGACCGGGAGCACCGCGCCGGCACGCCTCGCGGCGGGTCAGGGCGCTCGTTGGCGCAACCGCCGGAGCACGGCCACGCTGTCCACGAGGCTTCGCGGCGTGCTCAACGTCGAGCACTCGGGCGGCAGGGCGACGCGCCGCGCGCGCGCCGCGCGCCCGGGCCGACCGGCGAGGGCGGCCCGGCGCTGGACCGACGGCAGTAGCGCACGCTGATCGGCGAGCCGCCCGACCGCGGACCGAGCGCCGGCGGCCGTGATCGAGACCCCTATCGAAGGTACCGGTCGCTCGCTGCCGTGTTGCGCATCCTTCCGCGGCCGATCGGCATCGCCGCGGCCGCCGCGGCGGGCCGTGTCATCGCCGAGCGCTCGCCCGAGACCCGCGCGGTCGTGCGCCGGAACCTGCGGCGAGTCGTCGGGCCCGACGTCGGGGACGAGGAGCTCGAGCGGCTCGTGCGGCGAGCGTTCGCCTCGTACGGACGGTACTGGGCGGACTCCGCGTCGCTGCGTCCGACGAGCCGGCGGGTGCTCGCTCGGCGGTTCACGGTCGAAGGGATCGAGCACCTCGACGCCGCGTCACGGGCGGGTCGGGGAGCGGTGCTCGTGCTACCTCATCTCGGGTCGTGGGAGATCGGCGCGCTGTGGTTGGCACGGCGCGGCCTTCCGCTCACGACCGTCGCGGAGCCTGTCGAGCCTCCGGAGCTGTTCGACTGGCTCGTCGCGGAGCGCGAGGCGCTCGGCATGCGCGTGCTCCCGCTCGGCCCGGACGCGGCGCCCGAACTGCTCGCAACCCTCGGTCGCGGCGGCTTCGTCGCGCTGCTCGCGGACCGGGACCTCGTCGGCGACGGAATCGAGGTCGAGCTGTTCGGTGAGACGACGAGGATCCCCGCAGGGCCTGCGGTGCTCGCGCTGCGCAGCGGGGCACCGCTGATCGCGGCTGCGATCTACATGCGCCCAGGGGACGGTCACCACGTGCTCGTGCGCCCGCAGCTCGACACCGAGCGTCGGGGTCGGCTCCGTGAGGACGTGCGCAGGGTCACGACCGAGCTCGCGGGCGAGCTCGAGCAGCTCGTCCGGCTCGCTCCCGAGCAGTGGCACGTGTTCAGACCGAACTGGCCGGCCGACGTCACCGCCGCGGCGCGCACGTGAGCGGAGGCGGCTCGGCGCAGTGCGGGTAGCGACCGTCTGCCCGTACGCGCTCTCGGTGCCCGGCGGTGTGCAGGGGCAGGTGATCTCCATCGCGGGCGCGCTCGCCGCGCTGGGATGCGAGGTCGCCGTGGTCGCGCCCGACGACGTCGACAGCCGCGCGCGGGGCGGCATCGCCGACGACCTCGCGCGCTCCGGGGTCGTGGTCGTGCCGGCCGGCCGCACGGTCGCGGTCCGTGCGAACGGCTCTATGGCGCCCGTCGCGCTCTCGCCGCTGGCGGTGCGAGGCGCGCTCCGGGCGGTGCGCGCCTGGCGGCCGGACGTGGTGCACGTGCACGAGCCGCTCGTCCCCGTGGTCGCGATCTCCGCGGTGCTCGCGCGGATCGCCCCGGCGATCGGGACGTTCCACCGTGCGGGAGCGGGGCGGCTCTACCGCGCGGCGGGGCCGCTCGCCCGAGCGTGCCTCGCACGCCTGGACGACGTCGTCGCAGTGTCCGCCGCGGCGCGCGACACGCTGCTCGCCGTCGCAGGTGCAGGTGCGTCACGCTGCGCGATCGTGCCGAACGGAGTCGCGACCAGCCGTTTCGAGACCGCGGAGCCGTGGCCGTCGTCTGGGCCGACGGTCGTGTTCGTGGGTAGGCACGAGCCCCGCAAGGGGGTCTCCGTCCTCCTGGAGGCGCTCGACTCGCTCCCCGGCTCGACGCGCGTCTGGCTCGTCGGCGACGGGCCCGAGACCGCGTCGCTGCGTGCCCGCTTCGGCGCGGACCCGCGCATCGAGTGGTGCGGCAGGATCGACGACGGGGCGCTCGCGCGGCGCCTGTCCGGCGCAGACGTGCTCGCCGCGCCCTCGCTCGCCGGGGAGTCGTTCGGTGTCGTCCTGCTCGAGGCCATGGCCGCGGGCACCGCGGTCGTGGCCTCGGACCTCCCGGGCTATCGGATGGCGGCCGGGGACGCGGCCCGCTACGTCCCGCCCGGCGACGCCCTCGCGCTCGGTCGCGCGGTCCGCGTGCTCCTCGAGGACGCCGACGCCCGCCGCAGCCTCGTCGCTGCGGGACGAGCCCTCGCCGCCACGTTCTCCGTGGACCAGGTCGCGCGTGCGTACCTGGCCCGCTACGAGGCGCTCGCGGGCGGCGGGTCGGGCGCCACCTAGACTCGGCGGTCATGGCGCAGAGCTCGAGGCGGCGCGGCGGCGGGCCACACCGCCCCGCAAACCAAGGCGGCGACGGCACGCGGCGGGCGCCGGGTGGCGCTCGAAGCGGCGAGGTGGCGACCGGTGGCGCGCGGGAAGGCGCGTCCGGCGCGCACGCCCGGTCCCGCCCGCCGGCCCGGACGGCGGGCGCTCCGGGTCGGTCGCGCGCCGGTCGCGTCACGGCACCACGCGGCGGCGCGCGAGGGGTGGCGAGCGTGGCCGATCGACCGGTGCCGG
>DAHUXW010000018.1 GCA_027306925.1 Acidimicrobiaceae bacterium
ATCGCCGTGCGGTCATCTTCTCGCGCAAGCCTCGGGACGGACACCTTCGGAGGAGCACGGGACGCGCATGAGCGACCTGCACGGCGGGGCGGCCCCGCGCGGCCACGGCGTGAGCGTCGACGACCTGCTCGACGACGCGCCGACGAGCAGGTTCCACCGAAAGGCCGTGCTCGTCTCGGGCGTCGGGTTCTTCACCGACGCCTACGACCTGTTCGTGATCGGCACCGTCGCGGCGCTCGTCGCGGCGCAGTGGCACCTGAGCACGGCGGAGACGAGCTGGGTCTCGGGATCGGCGATCCTCGGTGCGTTCGTCGGTGCGCTCGTCTTCGGCCGGATCGCCGACCTCCTCGGCCGAAAGCGCGTCTACGCGATGGTGGCCGCGATCATGATCGTCGGCGCCGTCGCGTCGGCCGTCGCGCCGGGGTTCGCGGTGCTCGTCGGCGCGCGCTTCCTGCTCGGTCTCGGCATCGGCGGTGACTACCCGGTGTCCGCGGTGCTCATGAGCGAATACGCGAACCGCGCGGACCGCGGCCGCCTCGTCGGGCTCGTCTTCTCGATGCAGGCCCTCGGCCTCGTGGTCGGGCCGCTCGTCGCGCTCGCGCTGCTCGGTCTCGGCGTCGGTGGCGACGCGACGTGGCGGATCCTGCTCGGGCTCGGCGCGGTCCCCGCCGCCGGCGTGCTCTACGCGCGGGCGCGGATGCCGGAGTCCCCGCGCTTCACCGCGCACGTGCGTGGCGACGCCGGACGCGCGGCCGCGGACGTCGCGTCCTTCTCCGCCGGCGCGCTGCCGGCGCGCGAGGTGCGGTCCGCTCCCGCCCGGCGCGGCAGGGCACGCGACCTCGTCACCGACCCGAGATTGTTGCGCCTCGCGCTCGGCACCGCGGCGTCGTGGTTCCTTTTCGACTACGCCTACTACGGAAACACGCTCTCGCTCCCCGTGATCCTCTCGAAGGTCGACACGCACGCGAGCCTCGTCGCGAAGCTCGTGTGGACGCTCGCGATGTTCGTCGTGTTCGCCGTCCCGGGCTACGCGTGCGCGGTGTGGAAGATGGACCGGATCGGCCACCGCAAGCTGCAGACCATCGGATTCGCCGTGCTCGCCGTCGCGTTCCTTTCCCTCGCCGCGGTCCCCGAGCTCACGCGCGCGGTCGGCCCGTTCCTCGTGGTGCTCGGCGTGAGCTACTTCTTCGTCGAGTTCGGCCCGAACACGACGACGTTCGTGCTCCCCTCGGAGCTGTTCCCGACCGAGCTGCGCACGACGGGTCACGGGTTCGCCGCGGGGATCGGAAAGCTCGGCGCGTTCGCCGGCGTCTTCCTCGTGCCACAGCTCGAGGGGCGCATCGGCCTTCGGGGCATGCTGCTCGTCGCCGGCTGCGCGGCCGTCGCCGGCATCGCGACGACGAGCGCGTTGCCCGAGCCGTCGGGACTCACGCTCGCGCCGGTCGCGATCCCGGCGGAGAAGGAGTCCGCCGTCGCGGGGCCGCTCGTCGCGCCCGTGGACCGCGTCGTGCGGCCCTGATCCCGGGGCGCGCGGGCGCGCCATCCTTCACGACGCCGTAAGGTCCGCGCCGTACGGTGAGGCGGGTGACCATGCCCGGCTGGACCGGGCGCCGCGGACGGCCCGCATCTTCAGCGGGCTCACAGCCGAAGCACCGTGGCATCCCAGCGTCCGTCGCGAGGATCGTGCAATGACCTCGACGAGCCTCCAGGCCCGACCGGGCTCCGGCCGCGCCGGCACCCGCCCCACCGCTCGCCAGCACCGACCCGGTCCCGCCCCCCGGCCACGGGTCGCCGACGTGCTCGCGGCGGCCGGGGGCATCGGCCTCGGTGCGACGCTCGGCGCGGTCGTGACGTCCGAGTCGTGGGGCGCGCTGACCTCGCGCGGCGGCGTGCTCCTCGCGGCGGGCCGCCTCGCCGGCTTCACGGGCGCGTACCTCATGCTCGTGATGGTCGTGCTCATCGCGCGGCTCCCGTGGCTCGAGGGGGTCGTCGGCCAGGACCGCCTCGTCCGACTCCACCGCAAGATCGCGCCGTGGGCGCTCTGGCTCATCACGGCGCACGTCGTGCTGATCACGCTCGGGTACGCGCAGCTCACGAAGACCGGGGCGCTGCACCAGCTGTGGACGTTCGTCACGACCTACCCGGACATGCTCGCGGCGATCGTCGGCTTCGGCCTGCTCGTCATGGCCGGGATCACCTCGATCCGAATCGCGCGCCGGCGGCTGCGCTACGAGTCGTGGTGGATCGTCCACCTCTACACCTACCTCGCGCTGTCCCTCGCGTTCGCCCACCAGATCGTCACCGGGGTGTCGTTCATCGGCCACCCGCTCGCCCGCGCGATCTGGATTGCCGCCTGGGCGTCGACGGCCGGTGTCGTGTTGGTCTTTCGGGTCCTGCAGCCGCTTTGGCGGAGCTGGTGGCACCAGCTGCGGATCGTGAGCGTCCGCGAGGAGGTGCCCGGGGTGTTCTCCGTCATCTGCTCCGGCCGGCACCTCGACCGGCTCGCGGTGTCCGGCGGCCAGTTCTTCCAATGGCGGTTCCTGGTGCGCGGGCTGTGGTGGCAGGCACACCCGTACTCGCTCTCCGCGCTTCCGAAGCCGCCCTACATCCGGGTGACCGTCAAGGGTCTCGGCGACCAGAGTCGCTCGGTGGCGAAGCTGAAGCCCGGCACCCGCGTCGCGATCGAAGGGCCCTACGGGGCGTTCACCCACCACGCCCGGGCGACCGACAAGGTCGCGCTCATCGGCGCGGGCGTGGGGATCACCCCGCTTCGCGCGCTGCTCGAGGATCTCCCGCGTTCGGTGGACGTGACGGTGCTCGTCCGCGCCTCGACCCCCCAGGACGTCGTCCACGGCGAGGAGCTCGCCGCCCTCGTCGCCGAGCGCGGCGGTCGGCTGCACGAGCTCGTCGGGTCGCGCCGCGAGGTCCGGCTCGACGCGCGCGGCCTGCGCAAGGTCGTGCCGGACCTCGCGTCCCGCGACCTCTACATCTGTGGCCCCGAGGACTTCGGTGACGCGGTGACGGGCGCGGCACGCCAGCTCGGCGTGCCGGAGTCGCAGGTGCACCGCGAGATCTTCTCGTTCTAGCCGATGAGCCCGCGCATCCGACCGAACAGTCCGACGAGACGCCAGCCGAGGGAACAGCCATGAGAAGGACACCGATCGTGCTCGCAGCGACCGCGGCGGGGCTCGCCGGGGTGCTCGGGTTCCACACGAAGCCCGCGCACATCTCCTTCGGCGTCTCGTCGGGCACGGCGACCGGCGCCGCGGCGACCGGCGCTTCGTCGCCCGCGTCCACCTCGGGCGCCTCCGCCGGCACGAGCTCGAAGGCGGCGACGCCGACCACGACCGCGCCAGCGCACGCGAGCCCGCCGGCGTCGGCTGGGGCGTCCGCCACGAGGACCGCGACCGGCGTCGTCGTGAACTACAACTACGGCCTGATGTCGGTGAAGGTGACCGCGAGCGGCAAGAAGATCACGCACGTCTCGATCGCGATGCTCGACGACGGTGGCAACTCGCTCTCGCAGTCGATCGACCAGCAGTCGATCCCGCTCCTCGAGCAGCAGGCGCTCCAGGCGCAGAGCGGGAGCATCCAGGGCGTCTCCGGTGCGAGCTACACGAGCGCCGGGTTCGCGCAGTCGCTTCAGTCCGCGCTGTCGAAGCTCGGCCTGAAGTGAGCGGCGGCCCAGGCGAGCGGGCCGACGCGCCCTGGCCGGCTCCCGAAGTCCACCGGCTCGAGCAGGTCATGGGCACGGTGGTCGTCATCGACCTCTACACGGGGGGCGAGCCCGCGACCGCCGAGGAGTACCGGCACCTCGCGCAGGCGCGCGCGATCCTGCACCGCGCGGACGCGGTCTTCAGCACGTGGAAGCCGGACAGCCCGGTGAGCCGGCTCCGGCGCGGCGAGATCGAGCTCGGCGAGGCGCCGCCGGAGGTGCGTGAGGTGCTCGAGCTCTGCGCCGCGGCCCGGGACGCGTCGCACGGGTGGTTCGACCCCTGGGCGATACCCGGCGGAGTCGACCCGACGGGCTACGTGAAGGGCTGGGCTGCTCAGCGCGCGCTCGACGCGCTCCTCACCTCGCGGGTCACCGGTGCGCTCGTGAACGCCGCGGGCGACATCGCCTGCCACGGCAGCCCGGCGCCCGGCGCGCCGTGGCGCATCGGCGTCGCGGACCCGGCGTCGCCGGGGCGCCTCGCCGCGGTCGTGGACGTAGCCGGCGCGATCGCGACCTCCGGCACCTACGAGCGCGGCGCGCACCTGTTCGACCCCCGCACTGGCGCACCGGCATCGCGCGTCGCGTCTGCGACCGTGACGGGCCCCGAGCTCGGGCTCGCCGACGCGCTCGCGACCGCGCTCGCGGTCGGCGGCGCGGAAGCCCTCGAGCTCGTCGAGTCGCTCGACTCCTACGAGGCGTTCATGATCGGAACGGACGGCGCCCCGACCGCGACCGCGCGGTTCCCGTTCGCCGCCGGGACCGGGGCCGGGTCGCCGGGCGTGGCCTGAGCGGGCTCCCGGTCCGCGCGGCCCGCGGGGCTCAGCGCCCGAAGCGCCGCTCACGGCGCGCGTAGTCCCGGAGCGCCCGCAGGAAGTCCACCCGCCGGAATGCGGGCCAGTACGGGTCGACGAAGACGCACTCCGCATAGGCCGCCTGCCAGAGCAGGAACCCCGAAAGCCGCGCCTCGCCGCTCGTGCGGATGACGAGGTCGGGGTCGGGGATCGCGCTCGAGTACAGGTGGGTCGAGAGCGCGTCGATGTCGATGCGCTCGGCGATCTCCGCGTCGGGGACGCCGCTCGCGAGGAGGTCCGCGACGAGCGCCCGGCACGCGTCGACGATCTCCTGGCGGCCCCCGTACCCGAGGGCGAGGTTCACGTGCCAGCGGCTCCCTTGCGGCGCCTCGCTCGCGGCCTTCACCGCGTTCGCGAGGGGCTCGGGGAGCAGGTCGAGGCTGCCGATCACCTGGAGCGAGAAGTCGAGCGTCCGGGCGAGCGCCGGGAGGTCGCCGAGCAGCTCGACGAGCACCTCGAAGTACGGCTCGAGCTCGTCGGCCGGGCGTTGCAGGTTGTCCGTCGACAGGACCCACGCGGTCACGGCCGGGACCTCGAGCATCGCGCACCACGTGAGGAACTCCTCGAGCTTCGCCATGCCGCTTCGGTAGCTCGTCGTGTAGTCCTGGTGCCCCTCGGCGCGCGCGAAGCGCCGGTGGCCGTCGAGGATCACCCCGACGTGCGCCGGAAGACGGCTGGTCGGCAGGCCGCGTGCGAGCCGGTGCTCGTAGAAGCGGTACAGCGGCGCGGACCAGGCCATGGTGCCCTCCCTGGAGCGGTTCGCGGGTGTCGTGGGCACGCGGTCGCCGGTCCTCCGGTGCGCCAAGTCTGCACGATCTCGTCGCGGGCGTTCAACCGGGGCGGCCGGGCCACCCGCTGCCGCCCGCGTGCCGCGCGGCGAGGCGTCAGCCGACGAAGAACGTGCCGGCCCTGCCGACGAGCAGCAGGCCGAGCAGCACCCCGACCGCGACGCTCGTCGCGAGCGCCCACTGCCGCGCCCCGGCCCCCCTGACCTGGCGGCGGGTGCGCGCGTAGAAGTCCCTCGGCGCGATCTTCGCCGTCTCGAGCACGTGGCCGAGCACGTGGACGGTCATCGCTCCGAACCACAGGACGAAGCTCGCCTTGTGCAGCAGGAGCAGGTTGTCCCGCAGGCCGCCGATGCCGACGAAGAGCAGGCCGATGCCGCTCGCGAACAGCACGACCGTGAACACGACGACGAGCGGCCCCAGCAGCCGCAGGAGTGCGGGCGGCGGGCCCTTCCTGCGGTAGGCGGGCGCGCCCGTGTAGTAGCGGGCGAACCTGTAGCCCGTGCTCGAGATCTTCAGCGCGATCGGCGGCACGAGGAGCATGCCGATGAACACGTGCGGCGCGAGGAGCTGGTGGATCTGCAGGACCGTGACGCCTTCGGCCGCGAGGAGCACGAGCAGGATCGACGCGGTCATGGCCGTGAGGCGCGCGTTTCCCTCGACGCCGCGCGCCGCCCGGTCGACGGCGACGTGGGGCGGCCGGACGCGTGCGAGATCCCGCTGCTCCGGGGGGCCAGACACGCTCACCGGTGGATCGTACGCGCGCGATCCTGACAGCAATATGAACTCGGCCGACGCGTCAGGTTGCAGCGCCGAGGAACTCCTCGAGGACCTGCACGACGAACGCGTGGTCCGCGGCCTGCGGGAGGCCGGACACCGTGACCGTGCCGACGAGCCCGACGTCGCGCACGCGGACGGGGAACGCGCCCCCGTGGGCGGCGTAGGCGGCGGGGTCGAGACCCTTGTCGTGGTCGAGCACGTCGCCCGCGTGTGCGAGGCGGCGGCCGACGAGGTAGGAGGACGCGTCGAACCGGTCGACGACGCGGACCTTGCGCTCGATCCACGAGTCGTTGTCGGCGGTCGTCCCCGGCAGCGCGGCGTGGAAAAGCTGCTGGCCGTGGCGGCGCACGTCGATCGTCACGGCGAGGCCGCGGTCGCGCGCCCTGCGCACGAGCAGGGTGCCGAGCGCCCACGCGTCGTCGTTGTCGAACCGGGCGAAGGTGAGCCGGCGCTCCTGGTCCTCGATCTCCCTGATGAGCGCGGCGAGCGCCGCGCCGTCGTCGTCGGCCATCACGACCGAGGTGCGAGCGCCGCCTGCGCGCGCACCTCGTCCATCGTCTCCATGATCGACACGGTCTCGTCGAGCGGCATGACCGGGCTCTCGAGCAGCCCGGCACGCAGGCAGCGCGCGACCTCGTCAGCCTGGTGTCGGAGCCCTCGCCCGTCGTGCGGGCGCTCGACCCGCCGCGACGTGCCGTCGCGCATGACGACGCTGAACGCGGACGGGGCGTAGAAGTCGCCGTCGATCTCGATCCTGCCGAGCGTCCCGACGATCGCTGCACGCGTCGGGCTCTTCGCCCGCAACGTGCACGTGAGGATCGCGTGGGCGCCGCTCGCGTGGCCGAGCAGCATCGAGGTCTGGGCGTCGACGCCGGTGAACGCCGGGTCGGCCATCGCGGCGACGCGGTCCGGTGTGCCGAGGACCATCGAGGCGAAGGACACGGGGTAGATCCCGAGGTCCAACAGCGCGCCGCCGCCGAGCTCGGGCGCGAACAGGCGGAACGCGGCGTCCTTCGCGAACCACTGGCCGTGGTCCGCGCGCACGCTCACGATCTCGCCGAGCTCTCCGCTCGCGAGGATGGAGCGGATCTCGACGACGTGGGGGAGGAAGCGCGTCCACATCGCCTCCATGAGGAACAGCCCGCGCGAGCGCGCTGCGCCGACGAGCTCGCGCGCCTCGCGTGCGTCCATCGTGAACGGCTTCTCGACGAGCACGGGCTTGCCCGCCGCGAGCGCGAGGAGCGCGTGCGCGTGGTGCATCGGGTGCGGCGTCGCGACGTAGACGACGTCGACCTCCGGGTCGCCGACGAGCGACTCGTAGGAGGAGTGACGATTCGCGACCGCGAGCTCGTCCCCGAAGCGCGCGGCGGCCTCGGCGCTGCGCGAGCCGACCGCGACCACGCGCCCGGTCTCGCCGAGCTCGAGGTCCGCGGTGAACGTCGCGGCGATCCCACCGGTGCCGACGACCCCCCACCTCACGCGTTCCGACGTCACGGCGCCACCTCTCCGGGCTCGCCGCCGGTGGGGTCGGTCCCCACGGGGCGGCGTCTCTGCGAGGGGTCTAGCACCGCGGGCTGCTCCTCGCAGGCGAGGAGCAGCTCCGCGAGCGATCGCCCGGTCGGCGCGCCGAGCTCGCCGGCCTGGGTCACGCAGCTGAAGCCGTCGACGACGAGCACGGTCCCGGTGTCGAGCGCCCGCAACGCGGGGATGAAGCGGTCTCGGGCGATGCGCCGCGACAGCTCGTCGTGCTCCGCGCGGAACCCGAACGATCCTGCGAGCCCGCAGCAGCCGGTGTCGAGAACCTCCACCTCGAACCCTGCGCGCTCGAGCACGCGCCGCTCCGCGCCCGTGCCGACGACCGCCCGGCCGTGGCAGTGCGGGTGGATCGCCGCTCGCCGCTCGGCGACGCGCCCGGCCGGTCGCCAGCCCGTGGCGTCGAGGTGCTCGGCGACGCTGCGCGCGAGCCCCGCGAGCCGCGCGGCACGCGGGTCGTCGGCGCAGAGCTCCGGCAGCTCGTCGCGGAACGTCGCGAGGCAGCTCGGCTCGGGGACGACGACGGCGATCCCCGCGCTCGTCCACGGCTCGAGCACGTCGAGAACTCGCTCGAGCGCGTGCCGTGCGCGCTCGAGCATGCCGACGTCGTACAGGGGCCGCCCGCAGCAGCCCCAGCGGTCCGGCACCGCGACGACCTCTCCGGCGGCCTCGAGCAGCCGCAGCGTCGCGGCGGCGCGCTCGGGACGGTAGAGGTCGCTGAAGGTGTCCGGCCAGAGCACGACCGTCGCGCCCGCGACTCCGCGTGCGCCGCGTGCCGTAGCGCTCCGGCGGAACGAGGTGCGCGCGTACCGCGGGGCGGACCGAGTGGTCGTGACGCCGGCGAGGCGCTTCGCGGCCGTGCCCGCCGCGTGGTCGCCGAGCAGCGCGTTCGCAAGGGCGGGAACGCGGCTCGCGACCCGGGACCACCACGGGAGCAGCGCGAGCGCGTACGCGGCGCGCGGGCGGAGACGGCCCGCGTAGTAGTGCGAGAGGAACTCGGCCTTGTAGGCGGCCATGTCGACCTGGACCGGGCAGTCCGTCGCGCACCCCTTGCACGACAAGCACAGCTCGAGTGCCGCATGCACCTCGTCGTTGCGCCAGGTCGCGGGCGTGACCTCACCCCGGAACATCTCGGCGAGGAGCTTCGCCCGGCCCCGGGTGGAGTGCTGCTCGTCGCGCGTCGCCCGGTACGACGGGCACATGACGCCCGTGTCGTCCCGGCGGCAGCGCCCGACACCTACGCACCGGTCGACCGCGAGCTGCATGCTGCCGCCATCTCGCGCGAACGCGAAGTGGCTCGGCCGCATCGACGACACGCGCTCGTCCGGACCGTGGCGGAGGTCCGCGTCGAACGGGCGAGCGTCGACGACGCGCCCGGGGTTCATCTTCGCCGTCGGGTCGAAGACGGCCTTGAAGCGGCGGAACGCGGCCACGAGCTCGGACCCGTACATCTTCTCGAGGAGCTCGCCGCGCGCCTGCCCGTCGCCGTGCTCGCCGGAGATCGAGCCGCCGAGTGACAGGCAGAGGTCCGCGGCCCGTTCGATGTACGCGCGGAAGTTCTCGAGCCCTTTCGCGCTGTGGAAGTCGAAGTCGTTGCGCGTGTGCACGCATCCCTGCCCGAAGTGGCCGTACCAGGCTCCTGAGTAGCCGTGCTCCTCCCACAGCGCACGGATGCCGCGCAGGTACTCGCCGAGCCGCTCGGGAGCGACCGCGGCGTCCTCCCACCCCTCGTGGTTCGGTGCCTTGCCGGGAGGTCGCGCGGTCACGCCGAGCCCCGACTCGCGCACGCGCCACAGCGCGAGCTGCTCGTGCTCGCGCTCGAGGACGCGCACGTGCGCGTCGCCCGGTGCCGCGTTCGCGAGCGCGTGCGCCCGCGCGAGCGTCTCGCGGGGGTCGTCGCCGCCGACCTCGGCGAGCAGCCACCCGCCGCCGTCCGGAAGCAGCTCGAGGTCGTCGAGGTTGAGTCGTGCGGCGCGCATCTCGGCGACGAGCGTCTCGTCGAATCCCTCGAGGCCGAGCAGCTCGTGACCGAGCAGCTCGGGAACGTGGTCGGCCGCGGCGTAGACGTCCTCGAAGCCGAGGACGACGAGGCAGCGGTGAGAAGGCATCGCGACGAGCGACACGGTCGCCTCGGTCACGAGCACGCACGTGGACTCGGTGCCGACGAGCGAGCGCGCGAGGTGGAAGCCCCGCTCGGGTAGCAGCTCGTCGAGGTTGTAGCCCGAGACGCGCCGGGCGATCGCGGGGAAGCGCTCCCGGACGAGGCCCGCGTGCCCGTCGATGAGCTCGCGGAGCGCGCGCGCGATCCCCGCGACGACGCCCCCGTCCCGGAGCAGCGCCTCGTACGCCACGTCGTCGTAGGCGCCGAGATCCATCGTGTCACCCGCGTAGGTGACGACGCGCAGGCGCTCGACGTTGTCGACGGTCTTGCCCGCGACGAGCGCGTGCGTGCCGCACGAGTTGTTGCCGATCATCCCGCCGAGCGTGCACCAGGCGTGGGTGGCCGGGTCGGGACCGAACGTCAGCCCGTGGGCACCCGCGGCGGCGCGAAGGTCGTCGAGCACGACCCCGGGCTGGACCCTCGCCGTGCGCCGGACCGGGTCGATCTCGAGGATCTCGTCCATGTACCGGCTCGTGTCGAGGACCACGCCCTCGTTGCACGCCTGGCCGGCGAGGCTCGTGCCGGCGCCGCGCCCGAGCACCGGCACGCCGAGGCCCCGGCAGGCCTCCAGCGTCGCGAGCACGTCGGCCTCGTCGCGGGGCCGGACGACACCGACCGGGACGTGGCGGTAGTTCGAGGAGTCGGTCGCGTAGACGGCGCGAGTCGCCCCGTCGAAGCGCACGTCGCCCCGGACGGCGCGCTCGAGGCGCGCGCACAGCTCGCCCGCGCGTGCGTCCGGCGCGGGGCGCGGCCCGGTCGCCGGGCGCGACCGGGCCGGCACGGCTCAGGCCTGACCGACCGCGCAGCGCTGGCGGCCGAGGCCGTCCGCAGCGAGCTCGACGACGTCGCCGGCCGCGAGGAACGGCACGTCGTCGTGGCCGAGCGAGACGCCCGCGGGCGTCCCGGTGTTCACGATGTCGCCCGGTTCGAGGACCATGAACTGGCTGAGGTACCACACGACGTGGTGGACGCCGAAGATCATGTTCGCGGTCGTGCCGTGCTGGCGCGTCGTGCCGTTCACCGACAGCTCGAGCCCGACGGACTGGACGTCCGCGATCTCGTCGGGGGTCGCGACCCACGGACCGAAGGGGTTGAACGTCTCGCAGGACTTGCCCTTCACCCACTGGCCGCCGCGCTCGGTCTGGAACTCCCGCTCGGAGACGTCGTTCGAGAGCGCGTACCCGGCGATCACCGACGGCGCGAGCTCCGGCGACTCGAGGTAGCGCGCCTTCGCGCCGATGACGACCGCGAGCTCGACCTCCCAGTCCGTCTTCGCCGACCGGCGTGGCACGAGGATCTCGTCGTACGGGCCGACCATGCAGTTCGGTGCCTTCATGAAGACGACCGGCTCCTTGGGCAGCGGGTTGCCCGTCTCGGCCGCGTGGTCGCGGTAGTTGAGGCCGATGCAGACGATCTTCTCGGGCTTCGGGACCGGCGCGCCGACCCGGAGCCCGTCCCGCATCTCGAAGGCCCCGTCGCCCGTCCACTCTCCGAGAACGGGCAGCGAGCGGTCGTCCGCGGCCCGGGCGAGGGCGTCGCGTGCCGAGGCGGCGAACACCCCGCCGGCGAGGTCCGCGCCGATCGACGACAGGTCGCGGACGAGGCCCGCTCCGTCGAGCAGCGCGGGCCGCTCCATACCGCTCGCTCCGACCCTCATCAACCGCATGCTCGATACCGTCCCTCGTGTCCGCGCGCCGAGCGCCGCCGCGTCGGGCTGTCCGCGCGGCCGTCGTAGCTTGCCAGCTCCTCGCCCGCGGTTCGACTCG
>DAHUXW010000037.1 GCA_027306925.1 Acidimicrobiaceae bacterium
AGGAGCGCCACCAGGAGCTGCGAGACCGGCAAGAACAGCTCGCCGCCGCCGCGGCCGGCGAGCAGGCGTCCGCGACGGTCGACCAGCTCGGCGTCGCGGCCGACTCGATCGCCGGGAAGGCGGCCGAGGTCGCGCGCCGCGCACGCGACTCGCTGCAGGTGAGCGCCGAGGGGTCGGGCGCGGTCGCCGCCATCGTTGAAGCAATGGAGGACATCCGCACACGCGTCGACGCGATCGCGAGCGACATCACGACGCTGTCCGAGCGGACGAAGCAGATCGGCGAGATCACCGCCACCGTGAACGGTCTCGCGGACCACTCCAAGCTCCTCGCGCTCAACGCGAGCATCGAGGCCGCCCGGGCCGGCGAGCACGGTCGGGGTTTCGCGGTCGTCGCCGAGGAGGTCGGCCACCTCGCTGCGCAGTCGAAGGCCGCGACCGCGCAGGTCGCGTCGATCCTCGCGGACATCCACCGCGGCCACCGAGGCCGCCGTACGCGCGGGCGAGCAGGGCAAGGAGGTCGTCGCGTGCGGCCTCGAGCTCGCCGAGCGCGCCGGGGACGGCATCCGCAGCCTGTCGGACACGATCCGCGCGGCCTTCGAGACCGCGAAGGACATCGCGGCGTCGGTCCAGGAGCAGAGCACGGGCATGACCGAGATCGCGAGCGCGACGAAGGACATCAACTCCGGCACCGGCCACTTCGTGGCCGGTGCGCGCCGGTCGCGGTCGGCCGCGGAGAACCTCGACGAGCTGTCCAGCAAGCTCGCTGCGCTCGCGGGCCGCTACCGCGTGTAGGGCCGCGGCCGCGCGGGCGGACGCGGGGCCGAGCGGGGGAGCTGGGCCGGTGCCACGAGCGGGGCCGGCCGGCGCGGTGGAGCCACGTCCTACTCCGCGGCCGCCTCGCTCCACTGGTAGCGGTAGCGGTGCTCCGGGCGGCCGGTCGACCCGTAGCGGAGCGTCAACGTCACCCGGCCGGACGCCTCGAGCTGGGCGAGGTACCGCTGCGCGGTCGCACGGCTGACGCCCAGGCTCGTCGCGACGTCGCTCGCCGAGAGGTCGCCGGGCTCGTGGGCGAGCAGCTCCGCGATCGCGTCGAGCGTGTGCGTCGAGTGCGACTTGCCCGCCGCCGCGCCCGGCATGCCGGACAGCGCCGCGTACAGGCGGTCGACGCTCGACTGGTCCGCCTGGCGGAGCACCTGGAGCTGGCGGCGCATCTCCCGGTACGCGACGAGCTTGTCGTGGAGCGCGGGGAAGCCGAACGGCTTCAGCAGGTAGTGGATCGCACCGCACTGCATCGCGGAGCGCACGCTGGTCGGGTCGCTCGCGGCGGTGATCACGATGACGTCGAGGTCGTTCCCCGCGAACGCGGGCTGGCGGAGGCGCTTGAGCACCTCGAGCCCGTGGTGGTCGGGCAGGTAGAGGTCGAGGAGGACGAGGTCCGGCTGGAGCGGGCCGATCCGGCTCACGAGCGACTCGGCCGAGTGCGCCTGGCCGACGACCACGAACCCGGGCACCTTCTCGACGTACGCGGCGTGGATCGACGCGACCCGGAAGTCGTCGTCGACGACGAGGGTCCGGATCATCGGGGCAGCCCCGCGCCCGCGCGCACGCTCCCCGGCAGCAGCACCGAGAACACCGCGCCCTCGCTGTTGCCGACCTCGACGAAGCCGCCGCGGCGCTCGACGATCTGGCGCACCAGCGCGAGCCCGAGCCCCCGGCGGGCGCCCGTCCTCGAGTCCTTCGTCGTCCAGCCGTCGACAAAGATCGACTCACGGGCCACCTCGACGATGCCCGGGCCGGAGTCGCTCACGCGCACCAGCAGGTCCGAGTCCATGGCGGAGAACTCCACCTCGACCCAGCGCTGCGGATCGCGGAGCGCCGCCGCGTCGATCGCGTTGTCGACGAGGTTCCCGAGCACGGTCAGCAGGTCGCCGACCTCGACGAGCTCGCCCGCGAGACCACGCTCGGCGGTCACCCGGAGCTCGACGCCGCGCTCCAGCGCGACGGACGTCTTCGCGAGGAGGAGCGCGACGACCATCGGGTCGACGAGCATGGCGAGCAGGCGATCGGCGAGCTCGTTGCGCGAGGTCGAGACGTCGGTTACGAAGGCGATCGCCTCGTCGTAGCGCCCGAGCTCGACGAGGCCGACGAGCGTGTGGAGACGGTTCGAGAACTCGTGCGACTGCGCCCGGAGGGCCTCGGTGAGGCCGAGGACCGCGTCGAGCTCGCGCATCAGCCCCTCGGGCTCCGTGCGGTCCTGGAAGGTGACGACCCAGCCGAGATGCCCGCGGTGCGGCGCCTCGATGGGCATGCGGTTGGCGATGACGACGCGGTGCCCGACGACGATGAGCTGGTCCGCTCCGCCCTGGCGTCCCGTGATCACGTCCGTGAGGCGACCCGGCGCGAGCAGGTCCGCGAGCGGCCTGCCCGCGTAGTCCTGCGGGAGCTCGAGCATCGCGCGGGCCTCGTCGTTCGCGAGCAGGACGCGATTGCGGGTGTCGAGCCCGAGGACCCCCTCGCGGATGCCGTGCAGCATCGCCTCGCGCTCCTGGAACATCCCGGCGATCTCGTCGAGCTCGAGCCCGAGCGTCTGACGCTTCAGGCGCCTGGTGAGCAGGAGGGAGAGCGCCGTTCCGAGGGCGAGCGCCGCGAGCATGTACGCAGCGATGGAGGGGATCTCGCTCGCGAAGTAGTCCTGGACCTGCGCGACCGGGATGCCGACCGACACCTCGCCGATGAGATGGCCGGCCGGGAAGAAGATCGGGGCCTTGCCGCGCGCCGTCGCGCCGAGCGTGCCGGTCTGGATGCCGACCCACGGCCGGCCGGTCCGGAAGGGCTCGGACGCGACCGGCTCCGGGTCGTTGTAGACGGGCTGGCCGATCAGCGCCGCGTCCGGGTGCGAGTAGCGGATGCCCTTCGCGTTCGTGACGACGACGTAGCTCACGCCCGTCGCGTGCCAGATCTTCTCCGCCATCGTCTGGACGACGCCGCCCGGGTCGTGCGCCGCGACCGCGCGGTCGAGCGAGGTCGTCGACGCGACGGTCTCGGCCACGCTCAGCGCCCGTTGCTCGTACTGCCGGTCGAGCTGGCCGTGCTGGTACCAGATCGCGAGCAGGAACCCTGCAGCGAGCGTGATCACGAGCACGGCCGTCTGGATTGCCAGGACCTGCGCCGAGAGACTTCGACGCCCGACGACACGACGCACGCTCGGAACCCCCCGGACCCGTGGAGCCGCTCTCCGTACCGGCAGCGGCCGGCGGGCCCCGTACGTCCCTGCGCGTCCGTGCGCCGCCGCTGGCGCGAATCATAGCCCCCGCGCGCGCTGGCTCCTGCGGGCGTGAGCACAATGCGCAGAACGCCCTCTTGTGCGCGAAACCCTGGCGAAACGCTCCCAATCTTGGGTGTGCCCGGGACGGTCGCTACGTTCAGCGCCGACGCACGCCGCCGCCACCGCGGGTCTCGGCCCGTGCCGCGGAGCGACGCACTCAAGAGGGGGGAAGGTGCAGCTTTTCTGGCTGTCGGTCGGGTTCGGCTTGGTCACCGCGTCGGTGCTCGCGATCTCGGCGGTCGGACTGAGCCTCCAGTTCGGCATCACGAACTACATCAACTTCGCCTACGGCGACTTCATGGCGCTCGGCGCGTTCGTCACCTACGTGCTGAACAACGAGGTCCTTCACTGGAACATCTGGGTGGCCCTCGTCGCCGGCTCGCTCGCGATCGGCGTCCTCGCCGTCATCTTGAACCGGCTGATACTCAGCCCGTTCGCGAGACGGTTCAGCAAGTCCTTCTACGTGCTGATCGTCACGTTCGGCCTCTCGCTCGTGCTGTTGAACATCGAGTACTCGATCTGGGGCGCAGACGTCCGGTTCTTCCAGATGCCGATCGACCGGGCGCTGCACATCGGCCCGCTGCTGCTGACGAAGTACCAGCTCGTCGTCATGGCGATCGCGATCGTGCTGATGCTCGGCGTCCACGCGATGCTGAAGACCACCCGGCTCGGCAAGTCGATGCGCGCGATGTCGGACAACACGACCCTCGCGATGACGAGCGGGATCGACACGAAGCGCATCACGACGATCACCTGGTTCCTCTCGGGGACGCTCGCCGGCCTCGCCGGCGCCGTGCTCGGCATCACCGAGGGCAACCTCACACCCGCGTCGGGCGAGCTGTTCCTGTTCGTGATCTTCGCCGCGGTGATCGTCGGCGGTGTCGGGAGCATCTACGGGGCGATGGCCGGAGCTGTGCTCATCGGCCTCGCCACCGAGATCTCCGCCGCGTTCATAAACCCCGCGTACAAGCTCGACACGGCGTTCGTCATCCTCATCCTCACGCTCCTCGTTCGGCCTGCCGGCCTGTTCGCACGTCCCGGAAAGGCCTAGCGGCATGTCGAACATCTGGTACTACGTCTTCACCCTCGTCTTCTTCCTGTTCGACTACTTCATCCTCGCCATGGGGCTGAACATCCAGTACGGCGAGACCGGTATCTTGAACTTCGCCTACATCGGCTTCGTCGCCGTCGGCTCCTACGTGACCGGGGCGCTCGCCCTCCCGAGCTCCGTCGGGACCGGCCAGCACTACATCCTCGGGCTCGGGCTGCCGTTCCCGGTCAACCTCATCCTCGGGGGACTCGCGTCGTGCGGCCTCGCGGTGGTCGTCGCGCTCATCTCGCTCCGGCGCCTGCGCACCGACTACCTCGCGATGGTCCTCATCTCGCTGTCGCTCGTGCTCTACGACATCTGCAACAACTTCGTACCGCTGTTCAACGGGGCAGACGGTCTCTACAACGTCCCCGAGCCGTTCGCCGGCGTGCTCAAGCTCACGACGAACTCGTTCATACCGTTCTTCGCCGCGGTCACCGGCGTCATCGCTGCGCTCTTGTGGTGGGTCATGAGCCGGATCACCCGCTCCCCGCAGGGACGGACGTTCCGGGCGATCCGCGACGACGAGGTCGTCGCGGCCGCGCTCGGCAAGGACGTGTTCCGCAACCAGCTGAAGTCGATGCTCATCGGCTCGTTCTACGCCGGCGTCGGTGGCGGCCTCATCATCCAGTTCTCCGGATCGTTCAACCCGACCGCGTGGCTGCCGGGCGAGACGTTCGTCGTGTTCGCGGTGCTCATCGTGGGCGGTGTCGGCAACAACGTCGGGATGCTCGTCGGGTCGCTCGTCGTCGAGACGCTGCTGATCCACCTGCCCGCGTTCCTCCCGGCGATTCCGGGTCACCCGGGACTCATCGAGTACTTCGACTCGGTCCTCATCGGCATCCTGCTCATGGCGATGCTCTGGTTCCGACCACAGGGGATCGTGCCGGAACGGGTCCGCCGCGCGCTCAGCCTCGGCGCACCCGCGAACCTCGTGGCGGGGCGCGGTGAGGCGCCGGGGAGCGCGCCGGGGAGACCGGTTCCCGTCGAGATCGCGACCGCCGACGCGCAGGGGGAGAAGTGACGACCGACCGCACCACGACGCCGGCCACCGGGCCCGACGAGACCCGCTTCGCGCTCTCCTGCGACGGCATCACCAAGGCGTTCCAGGGAGTGCGCGCGGTGAACGGCGCGACCTTCGACGTGCCCGAAGGGCTCGTCACCGCGCTCATCGGCCCGAACGGCGCCGGCAAGACGACGGTCGTGAACATCCTGTCCGGCTCGATGACCTGCGACAGCGGGACCGAGCACATCGGCGGGACCGACGTGACGAACTGGCCGAGCTACCGCATCGCCCGTCTCGGGCTCATGCGCACCTTCCAGCTCTCTCGCGAGCTCGGCGGCCTCACCGTGCTCGAGAACCTGCTCGTCGCCGCGCCGGACCAGGCCGGCGAGTCGATGGTGAACGTGTTCTTCCGCCCGTCCGCCGTCCGGCGTCAGGAGCGCGAGAACGTCGCGCGCGCGCTCGACATCCTCGAGACCTACGGGCTGTTCCACCTCCGGGACAACCGGGCGAGCGATCTCTCCGGCGGGCAGAAGAAGCTGCTCGAGATCTCGCGCGCGGTCATGGCGTCGCCGAAGGTCCTCCTGCTCGACGAGCCGATGGCGGGTGTGAACCCGGCGCTCATCGAGCGGATCGGCGGCTACATCCTCGACCTCAAGGCCGCCGGCGTGACGGTGCTCATGATCGAGCACAACCTGAGCGTCGTCGAGCGGATCTGCGACCACGTGATCGTCCTCGCCGAGGGCCAGACGCTCGCGACCGGCAAGCTCAGCGACCTTCGCGAGAACGAAGAAGTCGTCCAGGCCTACCTAGGTGAGGTGATCGATGCCAGCACTCACGGCTGACGGCGTCTCGGCCGGATACGGCCGCACGACGATCATCAGCGACATCAACCTCACCGCGGAGCGCGGGAACGTCACGACGATCATCGGCCCGAACGGCGCGGGAAAGTCCACGTTCGCGAAGACGCTCGTCGGGATCCTCCGCCCCTCGAAGGGGCGGATCACGGTCGGCGACGTCGACATCACACGCATGCCGGGCCACCTCATCCCGCGAAACGGGCTCGTCTACGTCCCGCAGAACGACAACGTGTTCAAGCGGCTCACCGTGCGCGAGAACCTCGAGGTCGGCGGCTTCGCGTCCCGGGCGAACCCGGAGACGCGCATGGCCGAGATCCTCGCGATCTTCACAGACCTCGAAAAGGCGACGGACAAGAAGGCCGGCTTCCTCTCCGGAGGCCAGCAGAACCTGCTGGCGATCGCGCGGGCTCTCATGGTCGACCCGTCGGTCATCCTGCTCGACGAGCCCACGGCCGGCCTCTCGCCCGCGTACACCGACGTCGTCTGGAACCAGATCGCTCGGATCTCGCAGCTGAACACCGCGGTCGTCGTCGTCGAGCAGAACGTCGAGCGCGCGCTCAAGCACTCCGACTTCGTCCACATCTTCGTGGCCGGCACGAACCACGTCCACGGGCCGGCGGCCGAGATCGCCGACCTCGACCTCGCGTCGATCTTCCTCGGAAGGTCCGGCGCGCACTAGATCGCCTCGGCGGGAAGTGCCCGCCAGCGAACACGTAGGACCTACAAAGGGGGAGCACTCATGAAGAGAACAAGATGGCGCCGGGGAGCTGCGCTCGGCTTCGCGCTCGCGACAGCGGCCTCGGTCGCGGGCGGCGGCCTCGCGTCCGCGAGCGCTCCGCACGCGAAGAAGCTGCCGCCGCTCGTAATCGGCGGCATGTTCCCCTTCACGGGCACGAAGTCCCTGCTCTCGCAGTGGGGCACGCACGGCGTCGCGGTCGGCCTCTACGAGATCAACCAGAACGGTGGCGTGCTCGGCCACAAGCTGAAGAGCGCGTACGTCGACGACTCAGCCGACTCGGTCGACGCGCTGCCCGCGTTCCGCAAGCTGCTCCTCAGCCACCCGACGATGGTCGTGGGGCCGTTCTCCCCGACGATCGAGGCAGTGATCAAGCAGTTCCAGCCGAACAACGTCGTGGACTTCATGGTCGGCGGTCTCACGACACTCGACAACATGAACTACCCGTACGTGTTCCGCACGTCGTCGTCGGACTCCAACGAGGCCATCGCGATGGCGTACTACGCGATCCACCACGGCTGGAAGACCGCGTCGCTCATGTTCGACAACTCGGCGAACTCCCAGGGCTTCGTGCCGCCGCTCGAGAAGGCGTTCAAGGCGCTCGGCGGGACCGTCCTGCACGACATCACGCTCACGCCCGGGCAGTCTTCGTACAGCACGGAGCTCACCCAGGCGTTCTCGGGCGGTCCGAAGGTCATCTTCGACTCGATGGACTCGCAGACCGCGGCGACGCTGTTCTCCGACGGCCAGCAGCTCGGGTACATGAACATCCCGTGGATCGGTGACGACCTCCAGAGCGCGCCGCAGGGCACGTACGCGAAGTCGTTCGGGCCCACGGCGGCGTCCGAGCTCACCGCTGCGCTCCCCGCGTCGCCGTCGACCGCGGACAACGCGTACAACCACTTCCTCGCGGACTACCAGCAGGTGTGGCGCACGACGTCGATCCTCCCGACGACCTTCAACGAGTACGACTCGATCGTGATCGCGGCGCTCGCGATGACGTACGCGCAGTCGACGGACCCGAAGGTCTGGGTGAAGGACGTGCTCAAGGTCTCGAACCCCCCGGGAACGATCTGCGGCACGTACAAGACCTGCGTCGCGCTCATCAAGCGGGGCAAGAAGATCAACTACGACGGAGCATCCGGCAACGACGACTTCAACAAGTTCCACAACGTCTTCAGTGGATTCCAGATGATCGGCTTCGACTCGCACCTGAACAACGTGCTCCGCGGCACGGTCAGCCCGGCGAACCTCGCCACGGTGGTGGCCAAGGAGGGCTAGCCCTCGACCGCTGCGCACGCATCATCCGCGGGGCGGGTGGCCGGCACGACCGCCGGCCGCCCGCCCCGTCGTCGCGCCCGGCGCGGGCTCGTGACGGCCGGCGACCGCGACCCTGCCCGTCATGGATCGCCGACCGCCGGGGGGAGCGCGGCCGCGAGCCGGTCGGCCACCTCGAGAACGCCGGCATGCGTGAGCGGTCCCGGCTCGCCGATCAACTCGGCGAGCCTCGCGCCCGACGCCGCGACCGCGAGGTGGTCGATGTTCGCCCGAGAGCGCGGGATCCTGCGGTCGTGCAGCAGGACGGCGCTGTCCCCGACCCTGGCCTCCAGGCTGCGCGCGAGACGGCGCTCCCCCTCGGAGCCGACCAACCACGCCCGGGTCGACTGGGGGTCGTCGAAGAGAAACCTGACGATTCCGGCGAGTCGCCCGAACCGGTCGTCGATCTGCGAGCTGCGGCGATCGTGGCGCCGCTCGTACTCGCGCCGTGCCGAGCCGCCTGCCCCGCCCCCCGACGGCCGGGGGCCCGCCCCCGCCGCGGGAGTGGACTCCCCCGCGCCGCGCCGGGTGCGCGACCCGGCGCGCGCGCCCGCGCACCCGAGACACGTCGCCGTGCGCGCGTCCGCGTCCCACATCGCGCGGCTCGACACGGCGAGCACGACCCCGCAGGACGCGCAGGTGTCCGGCCGCCCGAGCGTGATGACCCTCGAAGCCATCGCACCACGCTACGCGTCGGCTCCCCCGCTCGCCCGGACGGTGCGGTGCGCACGCGCTCACGCACCTCGCCCCGGCGCGCCCTCGGCCTCCGTCCCGGATCGCGACGTCGACCGATCGTGCAGCACGAACACTTCTCGAGCCGTGTTTTGTGCATGACGCGCATTGCCCGGTCGCGACCGGGCCGTCCACGATGGCGCGATGATCCCGGGCAGCCCGACGACCGCGCCCCCACCTCCCGCGAAGGCCGGACCTGTCCCGGGACGCGTACCGGTCGCACCGGTGCGGCTGCGCGCGATGCTCGTGGTCGTCCTCACGGTCGTCACCGGTGTCACCGACGCGATCGGGTTCACGAAGCTCGGGGGCGTGTTCACGAGCGTCATGACCGGGAACATGGTGCTCCTCGGCGTCGCGGTCGGACGCGGCAGCATGGTGCTCGCGCTCCACACGGGCGTTGCCTTCCTCGCGTACATCGCCGGGGGGTTCGCAGGTGCGCACATCGCCGGCACCGCCGAGCACGACCCGGACGTCTGGCCGAGGCGGGTGACGATCACGCTCGCGGTCGAGCTCGGCGTGCTCACGACCTTCGCCGTCGCGTGGGAAGCGACGGGCGGCCGCCCGGCGGTCGGTGTCACCTCGCTGCTCATCGCGGTGAACGCCATCGGTCTCGGGGTGCAGAGCTCGGCAGTCCTGCGCTTCGGCGTGAGCGGCCTCTCCACGACCTACCTGACCGGAACGCTCACGACGGTGCTCACGTCGATCGCGCGGCGCGACCGGTTCGCGAGCTACGCGCGCAGTGTCGCGATCCTCTGCGCGCTCGTCGGTGGCGCGTGCATCGGTGCGCTCGCTGCGATTCGAGCCCCGCTCGTCGCACCCTTCTTCCAGGTCGTGCCTCTCGCGGCCGTCGTCGCGATCGGTGCGATCGCGTTCCGGGGATCCGAGCCCTCGTCAGAGCCCGCCGGCACCATTCCCTCCGCGGCGCCCTGACCGCGGCGCCCTGACCGCGGCGCTCCGGGTGCGGCACGGGCCGGCGCCCTGCAATCCCGGGCCCGGCGGCACGCCGGCCCGGGATTGGGCACTTCGTCGAAGATCACGCTCGGGATTGGTGCAACAACGCCATTGGCGCGAGCGGGCCACGGCGCGGAGACTTCCCGGGCACGGCGGTCCACGTCGTCCGCGTCGGCCACGGGAGGCGGCGATTCCAGCAGACGAGATCCTCCGTGGGGCTCCGGCCGAGCAGAGCCGGTGGCCGGGCGCCGCGCCGCGCCGCCAGAGCGCGATCGGCGCCCGCTCCATGGTCGCGAGCGCGCATCCGGTCGCGACCGCCGCAGGGGCCCGCGTGCTCGATGACGGAGGGAGCGCGTTCGACGCCGCGCTCGCGATGGCGGCCGTCACCGCGGTCGTGCTCCCCGCGCAGTGCGGGATCGGCGGCGACGCGTTCGCCGTCGTGCGCGACGGGCGCACCGGCGCGATCTCGGCGCTCCACGGGAGCGGCTTCGGACCGGACGGTGCCGACCTCTCGTTCTTCTCGGACCGCGGCCTCGACGCGGTGCCGCTCACCGGTCCGTGGTCGATCGCGGTACCCGGCGCCGTTTCGGCCCTCGAGGCGCTCGCGGACCTCGGTGCGACCCGACCGCTGCGCGAGCTCTTCGCGCCCGCGATCGACCTGGCCCGTCACGGCGTCGCGCTGAGCCGAAAGAACGCGGTCGACCTCGCGGGCTGCGCGTCGATGCTCACGGACGACCCGGGCTGCTCGGCCGTGTTCGCCCCGGAGGGCCGGGTCGTGCGCGAGGGTGAGGTGCTCGTCCAGGCGGACCTCGCGTCGACGCTCGAGGCGGTCGCCGCCGATCCCACCGCCTTCTACCGCGGGGCGCTCGCCGAGCGACTCGTCTCGGGGCTCCGGGCGCTCGGGGCGCCGTTCTCCGGCGAGGAGTGGGCGGCGCAGCGCGCCCGGGTCACGCCGCCGGTCACCACCCGATACGCGGGCCACGACGTGCACGTGAACGCACCCCCGTCGCCCGGCTACATGATCGCCCAGCAGCTCGGCCTCTGCGGTGACGAGCTCTCCCGGACCGAGCTTCTCGGTGCACGCGCCGTCGCGACGATGGCGCGTACCGCGATCCGCGCGTTCGCGGACCGGTTCGCGCTCGTCGGCAGCGACCAGGAGGCGTGGCGCACCCTGCTCGACGAGCGCGTCCTCGAGTCGGCACGCGCCGCGCTCGGCGCCTCGGGCCTGACGGCGCCGCTACGAGGCGCCGGTGACACGACGTCGTTCGTCGTCGTGGACGCGGACCTGAACGCGGTCAGCTTCATCCACTCCAACGCGTTCACCTTCGGCTCGGGCATCACCGTTCCCGGGACCGGCGTCGTGATGAACAACCGCCTCGCTCGCGGCGCCTACCTCATCGAGGGGCACCCGAACGCGCTCGCGCCGCGGCGGCGCCCGATGAGCACGCTGTGCGCGTGGATCGCGACCGCTCCCGACGGCGCGCTGCGGGCCGTCGGGAACACCCCAGGAGGAGATGGCCAGGTGCAGTGGAACGTCCAGATCCTGTCGCACGTGCTCGACCACGGTCTCGAGCCCCAGGACGCGGTCGACGCCCCGCGTTTCTCCGTCTCTCCCGGGAGCGACGCGAACGCGATCGACGCGGCGCTTCGAGTCTCGTGCGAAGCACGGATCGGTGCGGAGGTGACCGACGCGCTCCGCGACGACGGTCTGCCCGCGGCCCTCGTCGGTCCTTGGGCGGGCGGAGGAGGCGCGCAGCTCGTCGAGATGCGCTCCGGCGCCCTCTACGGCGGCTCGGACTCTCGTCAGGACGGCCATGCCCTCGGCGCCTGAGCACGGACCGTCGGCGCCGGAGGGCACCCTGCCGCCCCCTCCGGTCCCGCAGGGCTCGTACCGGCCGGCGGCGGTCGCCGGCGGCTTCGTGTGGTCCGCGGGAATGACCCCGCGGCGTGACGGCCGGCTCGTCATCACCGGGCGCGTCGGGGACGAGGTCGACCTCGACGGCGCCCGCGAGGCGGCGGCGCTCGCCGCGGCCAACGCGCTCGCGGCGGTCGCCGAGGCGCTCGGAGGCCTCGAGCACGTCGAGCGCATCGTCCACGTCACCGTGTACGTCTCGTGCACCCCCGGGTTCACGGAGCACTCTGCCGTCGCCGACGGCGCGTCCGGGGCGCTCGCGGCGCTCTGCGGAGAACGTTCCATGCCGAGCCGCGTCGCCGTCGGCGTCGCCTCGCTCCCCGGCGGCGCCCCCGTCGAGGTGCAGATCGTCGCGGCCGGCCGTCGCGAGCCCGGTGCGCAGTGAAGATCCTCGTCCTCGTCAAGCAGGTGCCCTCGCTCGATTCGGTGCGGTTCCTGCCCCAGATCAACCGCATCGAGCGCGAGGGTGTCGACTCGCTCACGAACCCGCTCGACGGGCAGGCGCTCGAGATCGCGCTCGGGCTCGCCGGGGCCGGTGACGAGGTCGTCGTCGCGACGATGGGGCCGCCGCAGGCGCGCGCGGTGCTCGAGGACGCGATCGCGCGCGGCGCCGCCCGAGGCGTGCACCTCGTCGATCCGATGTTCGCCGGCGCCGATACCCTCGCGACCGCACGCGCCTTCGCACGCCTCGTCGACCGGGAGCGGCCCGACCTCGTGCTCGGCGGGCGGACGAGCATCGACGGGGCGACCGCGCAGGTCATCCCCCAGCTCGCCGAGCTCGCAGGGCTCGCGCTCGCGACCGAGGCCGACTCCGTCGAGCTGCACGACGGCGAGGTCGAGATCACGCGTCGGGCGCTCGGCTCGGTGTCGCGCGTGCGCGCTCCCCTTCCGGCCGCGGTGTCGATCGCCGCGCCGCCCACCGTCCCGCCGGCGGCGCACGCGGCCGGGGGCGGGACGGTCGAGCAGCTCGACGTGGACGTGCTCGGCGGCGACCCGGCCGGCTACGGCATCCGCGGCTCCGCGACGTACGTGCAGGCCGTCGACGTGGTCGACCCGGTGCGCGCGGGCGAGACCGTGCGCGATACGGGCGAGGGGCTCCGTCGCGTCGAGGCGCTCGCGACGACCGCGTCGGCGGGCGCCACCACGACGGTTCCGGCGCTGCCGGACACCGCGACCGCGCCACTTCGCGCCGCCCGTCGTGCGGGGTCGGGCGACGGCGACGGCGACGGCGACGGCGACGGCTCAGGAGCAGAGCACGGCGCCGAGATCTGGGTCGTCGTCGAGCGCAGCGAGGACGCGGTGGCACGAGTGAGCCTCGAGGCGCTCGCCGCGGCGCGGCCCGTCGCCGAGCGCGTCGGCGCGGCAGTCGTCGCACTGTGCTTCGGCGCGTGCGACGGCGCGTTGGCGTCCCGCCTCGCCGGCGCAGGAGCGGACACGGTGCTCTCGCTGCACGCACCCGACCTCGCTCCCGGCGATCCCTCCTCCCTCGCTGCGGCGCTCTCGGTGGCGGTCGAGCTGCGTCCGCCGCTCGCGGTCCTCGGGCAGTGGACCGTGGCACAACGCGACTGGCTCGCGCGCGCGGCGGCACGCCGCGGCCTCGGCATGACCGGCGACGTGGTCGGGCTCGACGCCGCCTTGCGGCCGGGGAGCGCGGACGTCCTCGATCTCGTGTGGCTGAAGCCGGCCTGGTCGGGCGCCGCGCTCGCGCGCGTCGTCGCTCGCACGGTGCCGTCGTTCGGGACGCTCCGGCCAGGCGCGCAGGCCGGCCTCGATCGCCCCGACCGCGATGCGCCCACCGTGCGGCTCGACCTCGGCCCGCTCGACGTCGACGCCGGCCGGTCGAGCCGCGTCGTCGACGCCGGTGCGGCCGGTGCGGCCGGTGCGGCCGGTGCGGCCGGTGCGGCCGATCTGCAACCCGACGGTGCCCGCGTGCTCGTCCTCGTCGGTCGAGGGCTCGGCACAGCCGACTCCGACACCGCACGGTCGCTCGCGCGGCGCCTCGGTGCCGCGTTCGCCCGGGTCCCGGGAGCCGCGCACGCGGACGGCGCGACGACGGTGTCTGCGGCGACCCATGCGCTCTCGCCCCATCTCGCCGTCGTCTTCGGGAGCGTCGAACCCGCCGACCTCGTGCCCGTCCGGCTCGCGAAGACCATCGTGAGCGTCGGCGAGGCGATCCCCGGGGTCCCGGTCGACCTCGCGCTCCTGGTCGCGCCGGCCGCGATCCGGCTCGCGCTCGACGGCGCTCCCGAGCGCTAGGCGCCCCTCGAGGCGTCGGCGGCCGACCTGCGGGCACCGGGGGCCGCGCGGCCGCGCGGGGGCGCGCGGCGTGGGCACGCCGGGCGGCGCCTCGCCGCTCAGC
>DAHUXW010000146.1 GCA_027306925.1 Acidimicrobiaceae bacterium
CGCCGCGGCAGAATCGTCGGGTGCTCGTGACCGGACGCGTCACCGTCGCCGGCCAGGCGGACGGCGTCGCGCGGGGACGCGAGCTCGCGCGGGGGATGGCGGGCGTGTCGGGCGCCGCATGACGCCCGGGCACGCGTACGCACCCGCCTGGTGGCACGGCGCAGTCCTCTACCAGCTCTACGTGCGCTCGTGGCGCGACGCGGACGGCGACGGCTACGGCGACCTCGCGGGCGTCCTCGCCGGCCTCGACTACCTCGAGTGGCTCGGCGTCGACGGCGTGTGGCTCTCGCCGACGATGCCCTCCCCGGACGACGACTGGGGCTACGACGTGAGCGACTACACGGGCGTGCACCCCGAGCTCGGCACGCTCGAAGACCTCGACCGCCTCGTCTCGGCGGCGCGCGATCGGGGCATCGCCGTGCTCATCGACCTCGTCCCCAACCACACGAGCTCCGCCCACCCGTGGTTCGTGGACGCGAGCGCCTCTCGCGACTCGTCGCACCGCGCCTACTACGTGTGGGCCGACCCTGCACCCGACGGCGGTCCGCCGAACAACTGGCTCGACTTCACGGGGGAGCCCGCGTGGACGTTCCACGAGGCGACGGGCCAGTACTTCCTGCACAACTTCCTTCCGTCCCAGCCGGACCTCGACTGGTGGTGCCCCGAGGTCCACGCAGCCTTCGGGTCGATCCTGCGCTTCTGGCTCGACCGCGGGGTCGCGGGCTTCCGGATCGACGTCGCGCACGGCCTCTACCACGACGACCAGCTGCGCGACGACCCGCCGGCCGTGCCCGGCGATCCCCGCGCACGGCACGGGCTGCTGAGCGTGCACAGCATGCACCGGCCCGAGGTTCACGACGTCTACCGGGACTGGCGCACGATCGCGCGCTCCTACGTTCCCGAGGCGCTGCTGCTCGGCGAGACGTGGGCGCTCGACCCCGCCGAGCTCTCCGGCTACTTCGGCGACGACGACGAGCTCCAGCTCGCGTTCGACTTCGAGTTCGTGCTCGCGGAGCTCACCGCGCCGTCGCTCTCGGCGGCCGTCGCCGCGACGTTCGCCGCGCTCCCGGACGGCGCGTGCCCCGTGTGGACCGCGTCGAACCACGACCTCTCGCGCGCCGCGACCCGCTGGTGCGGCGGGGACGAGTCCAAGATGCGCCTCGCGCTGACCGTGATGTGCATGCTCCCGGGCACGGTCGTGCTCTACTACGGCGACGAGATCGCGATGGAGGACGTCGAGGTCCCCCGAGAGCGTCGGCGCGACCCGATGACCCGGGCGGGCCGCGGCGGCCGCTTCAACCGCGACCGCGCGCGCACCCCGATGCAGTGGTCGGACGACGCGTGCGGGGGCTTCGCTCCGGAGGGGACGGAGCCCTGGCTCCCCGTCGGCGACGCGGCCCGCCGGTCGGTCGCGGCCCAGCGCGACGACCCGGGCTCGACGCTGTCGCTCGTCCGCGAGCTGCTCGCGCTCCGGAGGCGGACGCTCTCGGGCGGCGTGGCGCCCTACGCCGAGCTCGAAGCCGGACCCGCGATCTGGCGCTTCCGGTCCGGCCCCGTCGTCGTCGAGGCGAACATGTCGGACGCGCCCGAGCTCCTCGGCCCCGCGCACGGCGCCGTGCTCCTGTCGAGCCGCCCGCACCGGCGACCCGACGAGGTCCGCGGCGGCGTGCGGCATCTCGAGCCGTTCGAGGCGGTCGTGCGGCTCGCGTCGCCGCACGACGCGGGCTGAGGGCGCGCAGCTAGCATCGAGCTCGCCCACCTCGGCCTCACCCCGGCGCTCGCCCCCCCGACCCCGGCGCGAGCCCCCCGACCCCACGCGAGCAAGGACAAGGAGCACTGATGGCACCGATCACGATCGAGCACGTGACCAAGGTCTACCCGAACGGCTTCGAGGCCGTGCACGACCTCGAGCTCGACGTCGCGGACG
>DAHUXW010000067.1 GCA_027306925.1 Acidimicrobiaceae bacterium
GTTCGCGAACTCGACGATCGAGGACTTCGTCGTCGTGAAGTCCAACGGTGACCCGCTCTTCGTGCTCGCGGTCGTGGTCGACGACATCGACATGGGCATCACCCACGTGATCCGGGCGGAGGAGCACCTGCCGACGACGCCGAAGGCGGTCATGCTGTGGGAGGCGCTCGGCGGCGGCGCGCTTCCGGTCTTCGCGCACCTCCCGGTCCTCGTGAACGAGCGGCGGCAGAAGCTCTCCAAGCGGCGCGACCGAGTCGCGCTCGAGGACTACCGTGAGCTCGGCTACCTGCCCGAGGCCATGCGCAACTACCTCGCGCTCCTCGGCTGGGCACCCGCGGACGGGCGGGAGGTCCTCTCCCTCGAGGAGCTCGTCGAGGAGTTCCGCCTCGAGGACGTGAACAGGTCGCCCGCGTTCTTCGACGAGAAGCGGCTCGCCCACTTCAACGGCCTCTACATCCGGGCGCTCGCGCCCGAGGAGTTCGCCCGGCGCGCGGCGCCGTTCCTCGAGCCGCCGCGCGCGCTGTGGCCCGCCGACCGGTTCGACGCGTCCGTGTTCGCGCGGCTCGCCCCGCTCGTCCAGGAGCGGGTCGCGACGCTCGGCGAGGTGCCCGCGATGGTCGCGTACGCGTTCGCGGACCCCTTCGAGGTCGACGACGCCTCGTACGACAAGGCGGTCGCGAGGGACCCGGGCGCCGGGGAGATCCTCCGGGCCTCGGCGGACTCGTTCGCCGGCGCAGCGTGGGACGCGACGTCGCTGAAGGACGCGCTCACGTCCGTCGCGGACGCGGCGGGCCGCAAGCTCGGCAAGGCGCAGGCGCCCGTGCGCGTCGCGACGATGGGGAGCACGGTCGGTCTCCCGCTGTTCGAGTCGCTCGAGGTGCTCGGTCGCGAGCGCACGCTCGCGCGCATCGCGTCGGCCGCCGCGCGCCTCGGCGCGGCGGTCTGAGCGAGCGAGCCGGCCGGCACGCCGTGCTGCTCTTCGCACCGATCCGCTGGGCGCTCAAGCTCCTGTACTTCGCGGTGCTCGCGGCCGTCGTGTACGTCGTCGTGACGGGCTTCCAGGTCGTGACCGCGTCGCACCTGCCGACGACGACGGCGTCGCTGCGCCCCGCGCGCTCGATCGTCGTCCTCGGTGCCCCGCCCGTTGGTGGTGCGCCCGGTCCCGTGCTGCTCGCGAGGCTCGAGCAGGCCCTCACGCTCTACGAGGCGAAGCTGGCCCCGCAGGTCATCGTCACCGGTGCCCCGGCACAGCCCGCGACCGCCACGACCCCCGCAGTGGCGTCGGTGACGCGGATCGCGTCGAGCTGGCTCGAGGCCAACGGTGTGCCGACCTCGAGCATCCTCGGGCTGCCGGCGGCCGGCGCGCCCGCAGGGATCGCTGCTGCCGCCGGGGTGGCCGGGAACGGCACGCACGTGATCGTGGTCACCGACGCGATCGACGCGCTGTGGGCCAAGGGCGCAGCGTCGCGAAGCGGCCTCGTCGCCCAGGTGTCGCCCGCGGTCGGCTCCGAGCGCTCGATCACGAGCGAGCTCGGACCGCTCTGGCGCGAGGCCACGGCGGTCGCGGTGGGGCGCCTCATCGGGTACGGGCGCACGACCTGGGTCGGGGACTGAACGCGAAAGCCGCGACGGTCCGCGGGTCCGCGGGTCCGCGGGTCCGCGGGTACGCCGGTACGCCGGTACGCCGGTACGCCCGCGCGCGGATGTTAGGATCTCGCCGCACCCATTCGGGGGTGGTGTAATCGGCAACACAACAGGTTCTGGCCCTGTCATTGGGGGTTCGAGTCCTCCCCCCCGAGCGAAGCGTCCCGCCGCCCACCCGGTCGGCGGGACGTTCGGTCTCCGCTACCATGCGGGGCCGTCCGCCGCGGTCGTCGCCGCGCGGTTCGTTGCACGGCCCCATCGTCTAGTGGCCTAGGACACCACCCTCTCAAGGTGGAGACACGGGTTCGAATCCCGTTGGGGCTGCCAGAAGAAGTCCTGGTCGTTTGCCGCTGGCGGCGGCTTGCCCTGACGACCGGACGCTGGCGAGCGAAATGTGGCGGGCGACGGATCATCGAAAGCGGTGTGCCTCCTGGGCGAGCCCGACGCTCCAGTCCGACGACGACGGCGGGGTAAGCGAGGGGGGGGAGTTGCGGCCCGGATGGACCCCGAAGGTCGTCGCATCACACGAACAAGTTGTCCACAGCCGCGAGCCGCTAACAGGGCCCGGATATGGTCGGGCACGAATATCCAGTTCACCGTCCCAGATCAGGAAGACTGCAGGGACGGGAACATACGAGCTGGGCGACCGGAATAGGTCTCATGACCCGGGGCCCGCCGAACTCCGTCGGTCGAGCTGTCACTCGGGGGATTTGCAGCAACGGTGCGGCCGGGAGGTGTCAGCTGCCAGGGTCACCGCGGGAACGTCCAGTGTGGAAGGAACGTAAGATAACGGACACGTGTCCGAAAAACCAGACACGCTGCGGTCGTGGATTATGCTCGCCCAGTCGAGGTAG
>DAHUXW010000093.1 GCA_027306925.1 Acidimicrobiaceae bacterium
GCGCGGCTCGGTGCCACGCTTCCCGACTTCCAGCCGGGAGGGGACCGCTGGCGCGTGATGTTGGACCCGGGGGGACACCCGTTCTGCCTCGTTCCCGAGCCCGCCGGCCCCTGAGCACCGGGTGACGCGTGCCTGAGGCGACGGAACGGCCGCGTGCGGGCCGGCGGGGCCCGCCGACCTCGACCCGGGTCTGCCTCGAGATCGGCTCGACCTGGGTGTTCGCGACCGCGCTCGACTGGCCGGGGTGGTGCCGGCGGGGCCGGGGCGAGGAGCACGCGCTCGAGTGCCTCCTCGACTACGAGGAGCGGTATCGGGCCGTGGCCGGCGGGGAGCTCGCTGTCGGACCCGTCGAGATCGTCGGGCGCAGCGCCGGCAACCGGACGACGGACTTCGGGGCCCCGGGCGCTCGTGGGTCTTGGGACGACGAGCCGCTCGAACCGGGCGAGCGGGAGCGCCTCGTCGGGCTCCTCGAGGCGAGCTGGCGCTACTTCGACGACGTCGTCGCGGCCGCGCCCGGCGAGCTGAGCAAGGGCCCGCGCGGCGGGGGCCGCGACCGCGACCGCATCGTCGAGCACGTCCGCGAAGCAGAGCGCGCGTACGCCGCGAGGCTCGGCGCACGCGTCGATCCACGCACCCCGTGGACCGAGCAGCGCGCGACGGTGGCCGGCGACCTTCGCTCCGGGAGGGCCGGCGGCGCATGGCCCGCTCGCTACGCGATCCGCCGAATCGCGTGGCACGTGCTCGACCACGCGTGGGAGATCGAGGACAAGTCGGTGCGCTGAGCACCTCGGGGTCACGGCCGGGTTGCCGGGTGGCCCGGTCGCCGCGCGCACGGGCGGAGGAGGCGAGGAGGCGAGGTGGCGATGTCGGCGAGCACCGCGACGAGCTGTTCCACCGACGGGGCGCCGTCGACTCCGGCAGCGGTGTGGTAGGTGCGGCACGCGAAGGCCGGGCCGCCTCCGGTGTCCGTGAAGCGGTCGAGGCCGTCGACCAGCACGGTCGGAGATCCGGGGAACGCCCTGCGGGCCGCCTCGTCGGGGTCGGCGATCTCCTCGATCGACACCTCGGGCGGCGGCCCGTCGAGCCGGGCGAGCGCCGATGCGAGGCGATCGAGGACGAGGGCGAGGTTCGGGCAGCCCGGCACGTGCTGGACTGTGGCGCCCTGGGCCATTCGTCGACCGTAAACCCTCCTGCGAAGGGGAGAGTCAAGGGGGCTGGCGTCGCGCGTGGTGCTGCGGATCGGGGAGCTCGCGGAGCTGGCGGGCAGGTCGGCAAAGACGATCCGGTACTACGTCCGGGTCGGCATGCTCGCACCGTCCGAGCGGAGCCCGTCGGGCTACCGGCTCTACGGCGAGGACGCGCTCGACCGCTACCGCTTCGTGCGAGCGGCGCAGGCGGTGGGGCTGCGCGTCGGGGAGATCCGCGAGGTCGTCGCCCTCCGGGACCGGGGCGAGGCGCCGTGCGAGCTCCTCACCGAGCTCGTCGCTGCTCGGGCACTGGAGCTCGACGCGCGGATCGCCGGGCTCCGCGTCCTCCGTCACGAGCTGCGCCCGCCCGCCGCGCGGGGCGCCTCGACCCGCGCGCCTTCGATGCCCGGCTCGTGTGCCACGTCATCGACGCGGGCACCTGACGCGCGAGGTCGCGGCGGCATACCCCCTGCCGGTAGGTGCCCGGGAGAGGGGCGGGGCTGCAAGCCGGACCGCGCCCGGCCGTGTCCCGCAGCCACCCCCGACCGGCGAGATGCCGGCTCGGTGACGACGAACCTCGCGGCTGCGCGGCTGCGCGGCTGCGCGGGTCACGGCGGACGGGCCTCGGCGTCCGCGCGGCCTCCGAGCCGATACCGGGGTAGGGTATATTGCGGTGGCGACGGGAGGAGAGCATGATGGCCGAGACGATCACCTACAGCGTTCCGGGGATGACCTGCGAGCACTGCACGCACGCGGTGTCGAGCGAGCTCGGGGCGGTCGCGGGCGTGGCGGGCGTCGAGGTGGACCTCGGCACGAAGCTCGTCACGGTCACCGGCGACGGCCTCGATGACCAGGCGCTGCGCGCGGCGATCGAAGAGGCCGGCTACGAGGCCACGTGATGGCGACGGCGGCCGAGACCACGGCGGCCCGGACGGGCGCCCGCGAGCACGTCGAGCTCGCGATCACGGGGATGACGTGCGCCTCGTGCGCGGCGCGCATCGAGAAGCGTCTCAACAAGGTCGAGGGCGTGACGGCGACCGTCAACTTCGCGAGCGAGCACGCCACGGTCGACTTCGACCGCGGACAGGTCGACCTCGAGGATCTCATCGGCGCGGTCGAGGCCGCCGGGTACGGGGCGGCGCTTCCCGCGGCGGTCACCGAGGGCGACCCGGCCCGCCCCTACCGCAGCCGGCTCCTGCTGGCGGTCGTGCTGACCGTCCCCCTCGTGCTCTTCGCATGGGTAGCGTCCGTGCGGCCGCCGGGTTGGGAGTGGGTCTCGCTCGTCCTCGCCACGCCCGTCGTGTTCTACGCCGGCTGGCCGTTCCACCGCGCCGCCGCGACGAACGCCCGTCACGGGGCGGCGACGATGGACACCTTGATCTCGGTCGGCACCCTCGCCGCGTGGACGTGGTCCACGGTGGTGCTCGCGGCCGCGATCTCGACGAGTACGTACTTCGACACCGCCGGCGCCATCACCGCGCTGATCCTTCTCGGCCGCTACCTGGAGGCGGGGGCGAAGCGCCGCTCGGGCGAGGCGATCCGCGCGCTCCTCGAGCTCGGGGCGAAGGAGGCCCGGGTGCTGCGCGACGGCGCCGAGGTCCTCGTCCCCGTCGGCGAGCTCGTCGCGGGCGACCGTTTCGTCGTCCGTCCCGGCGAGAAGGTCGCGACCGACGGCGTCGTGGAGTCGGGCGCCTCGGCGATCGACCAGTCGATGCTCACGGGCGAGTCGGTGCCCGTGGAGGTCGGCCCGGGAGACGCGGTCGCCGGTGCGACCCTCAACTCCTCGGGCCGCATCGTCGTCCGCGCCACCCGGGTCGGCGCGTCCACGGCGCTTTCACAGATCGCCCGGCTCGTCGCCGACGCCCAGGCCGGAAAGGCGCCGGTCCAGCGCCTCGCCGACCGGGTGTCGGCCGTGTTCGTGCCCGTCGTGGTCGCCGTCTCCGTGCTCACGCTGCTCGGCTGGCTCGTCGTCGGCGGCGCGGCCACGACCACCGCGTTCACCGCCGCGGTCGCGGTGATCGTCATCGCGTGCCCGTGCGCGCTCGGGCTCGCCACGCCGACCGCCCTCATGGTCGGCACCGGGCGCGGCGCCCAGCTCGGCATCGTCATCAAGGGCCCCGAGGTCCTCGAGCAGACCCGCCAGGTCACGACCGTCGTCCTCGACAAGACCGGCACGCTCACCGAGGGCAGGATGGCCGTCTCCGCCGTGCTCCCGGCCGGCGGTGTCACCGAGGACGAGCTCCTGTCGCTCGCGGCCGGCGCCGAGGACGCGAGCGAGCACCCGATCGGCCGGGCCATCGCCGCCCACGGCCGTGAGCGCCTCGGCGCGCTGCCGGAGGCCGCGTCGTTCTCGGCCCGCGCCGGCCTCGGGGTCGAGGCAGTCGTCGACGGCCACGCGGTCGTCGTCGGCCGCCCGGACCTGCTCGCCGACTGGGGGGTGCGGCTCCCCGCGGGGCTCGCCGCCGAGGTGGCCCTCCTCGAGGCCGCCGGCTCGACCGTGGTCGGCGTCGCCGCCGACGGCGAGGTGAAGGGGCTCGTCGCGGTCGCGGACCGGATCAAGGCGACGAGCCGTCAGGCCGTCACCGAGCTGCGTGCGCTCGGGCTCACACCGGTGCTCTTGACCGGGGACAACGAGGCGACCGCCCGCGCCGTGGCCGCCGAGGTCGGAATCGACCGGGTCCTCGCGGGCGTCCTGCCCGCGGACAAGGCCGCGGAGGTGGCCCGGCTGCAGGCGGCCGGCGAGGTGGTCGCGATGGTCGGCGACGGCGTGAACGACGCCCCCGCCCTCGCGCGCGCGGACCTCGGCATGTCCATCGGGACCGGCACGGACGTCGCGATCGAGGCCTCCGACATCACCCTCGTCGCCGGCGACCTCCGGGCGGCCGCCGACGCGATCCGGCTCTCGCGCCGCACGCTGTCGACGATCAAGGGCAACCTGTTCTGGGCGTTCGGCTACAACGTCGCCGCCGTCCCGCTCGCGGTCGCGGGGCTCGTCAACCCGATCGTCGCCGCGGCCGCGATGGCGTTCTCGAGCGTGTTCGTCGTCACGAACTCGCTTCGCCTCCGCCGCTTCCGCCCGACCGAGGACGAAGAGCACCGATGACCGACTCCGCTCCAGGCGCGGCGCCTCCGGCGGCTACGGCGACCGGACGGCCCTACGGCTACGTCGCCAACGACGACAAGGACGCGCTGATCAGACGGATGCGCCGCATCGAGGGCCAGGCCCGGGGCATCGAGAGGATGATCACCGACGACCGCTACTGCATCGACATCCTGACCCAGATCGCCGCGGCGACCACTGCGCTCGAGACGGTGGCCGGGATCCTCCTCGACGACCACGTCAACCACTGCGTGCGCCACGCGCTCGCCTCCGGCGACGAGGCCGCCGCCGCCGAGAAGACCAAGGAGCTGCTCGAGGCCGTCCACCGGTTCATCCGGACCCGGTGACCGGAAGGGCGCGTCCGGGCGCCCGGCGGACCTCGGGACCTCAGAGCCCGCGCTGGACCATGTCGAGCGCCCTCGCGACGGAACGCCCGCGCGCCTCGGGGGCGAGCAGGCGGAGCGGGCCGTCGACGAACAGCGACGCGAGCCCGTGGACCGTCGCCCAGGCGGCGTGCTCGGCCGCGGGACGGCGCTGCGGCGGGATCGCACCGGCCTGGACGAGCTCGTCGAGGCGGGCGGCGAGCATCGCGTAGGGGTCGGGTCGGCCGGCTTCGCCGTCGGGGGAGCCAGGCGGCGACGCGCGGTGCGAGACCGGGGTGAACGCGGTGCGGAACCATCCCGGCTCCGCGACCGCGAAGTCGACGTACGCCCGACCGATCGCCTCGAGCCGCGCCCGCGCCGTCCCGACCGGATCGGCGACCGTGACACCCGCCAGCCGCTGCTCCATCAGCTCGCCGATCGCGCCGAGACACCGCTGCGCGGTGGTCGCGAGCAGGTCGTCGTGGTCGGCGAAGTGCCGGTACGCCGCGCTGTGCGACACGCCGGCCTCGCGGGACGCCGCGCGCAGCACGACGGCGTCCGGGCCGCCCTCCCGTGCGAGCCGCATCGCAGCCTCGACGAGCGCGTCCCGCAGGTTCCCATGGTGGTACGGACGTGGCGTGCTCGCGTCCGCGGGGCCGTCGGTCAGATGCTTCTCATGGGGCTCGGTCTCGGGCTCACGAGCGCCACGGCGACGGAGTCGGTCCTCTCGGTCCTGCCGCCCGCGAAGCCAGGAGTCGGCTCCTCGGTGAACGACGCGACCCGCGTCGTTCCTCCGCGGGTTCCACCTCGCACCTCGCCTGCGTGGTCGCCGCCGCGGCATGCGCGGCCGGGATGCTCGGCGCGACGGCCCTGCCCGGCCGGTCGCGCGAGTTCGGCGTGGTCGGGGCCGCGCAGCGCGCGGTGACCG
>DAHUXW010000115.1 GCA_027306925.1 Acidimicrobiaceae bacterium
GGAGGGGTCGAGCCCGCCGCGCGCCGCGAGCTCGGCTGCCAGCGCGTCGAGCACGAGTCCGACGTCCCCGACGAGCCCGAGGTCCGCGGCCACGGACCGCCCGACGTGCGACGGGTCCGCGGTGACGTGCACGAGGCGCGCGCCGGGGGGAAGGCGCGCGCGGGTCGCGTCGGAGAACGGGTAGAAGACGCGCGACCCGACCGCGAGCACGAGGTCGCAGCCGTCGAGCACCGAGCGCTCCTCGCCGTAGAGGCCGAGGTGGCGCGCGTCGCACGGCGAGTACGGCAGCGAGCCGAGGTCCGAGAAGTCCGTGTACACGAGCGGAAGCTCGAAGTCGCGCGCGACGCCGAGAAGCGCCTGCGCGGCGCCGAGCGCGCCGCTGCCGGCGACGAGCAACGGCGCGCTCGCGCTCGCGAGCAGGTCGACCGCAGCCCGGATCGCCGCGGGCGCCGCCACGCTCGCGAGGTCCGTCGGGCGCCACGCCTGCCCCGCTCGGGTCGCGTCGGCGTCCACGGACTCGACCATGAGGTCCTCGGGCAGCGCGAGGAACGCGGGCCCGCGCGGCGGTGCCATCGCCGCCTGGAGCGCGCGGCGCAGGTCCGCGCCGATCGACCGCGCCGAGAGCGTCTGCCACGCGGACTTCGTGAAGCCACGCAGCAGCGACGCGAGATCGGGCGTCGCGCAGAACGCGTCCTCGGCGAGCACCGCCCGGTCCTTGTGCCCCGCGGTCATGACGACCGGCGACTGGTCCCGGTACGCGTTGAACAGCTGGCTCATGCCGTTCATCGTCCCGACGGTCGTGTGGAGCCCGACGACGCCGGGGCTCCCGCTCACCCGCGCGTAGCCGTCCGCCATCGCGACCGTCGCCCCCTCGTGGAGGCTCAGCACGTAGCGGGGCGCCCCGGCCGAGCGGATCGCCTCGAGCAGCGGGGCCTCGGTCGACCCGGGCAGGCCGAAGAACGTCGTGACCCCCGAGTCGACGAGCGCCTCGACGAAGGACTCCGCTCCGTTCACTTCACACCCCCGTCGCGGACCGCGGCCCCGAGGAAGATCTCGGCCATGTCGGGGTCGGCGAGGACCTCGCGCGCGGGCGCGGACTTCGCCACCGCCCCGCGCACGAGCACGTACGCCCAGTCCGAGATCTCGAGCGCCGCGTGCGCCTTCTGCTCGACGAGGAGCACGGCCTTGCCGTGGCTCGCGAGCGCCCGCGCCTGCTCTTCGAGCACGACGCGTGTCAGCGCGGGCGAGAGGCCGGCGGTCGGCTCGTCGAGCACGAGGACGCGCGGTGCGAGCATGAGCGCCCGGGCGACCGCGGTCATCTTGCGCTCGCCTCCGCTCATCGTGCCGAGGTACCGCCGCATCTTCGGCTTCAGCGCGGGGAAGATCTCGAGCACCTCGTCGACCCGGGCCGCGCGCTCGGACTTGTCGAGCAGGTAGCCGCCCATCTCGAGGTTCTCGCTCACGCGAAGGGTCTCGAACACGTCGTCGACCTGCGGCACGTAGCCGATCCCCCGCCGGGCGAGCAGCTCGAGCGGCTGGCCCGTGACGTCGTCCCCGTCGAGGACGACGTGGCCGTCCATCACCCTCGAGAGCCCGAGGATCGCCTTCAACAGCGTGCTCTTGCCCGCACCGTTCGGACCGACGACCGTGACGAGCCGGCCCTCGGCGACGTCGAGGTCGACGCCGTGGACGACGACCACGTCCCCGTAGCCGGCGACGAGGCCGCGCGTCGCGAGCGCGCTCCCACCCCCGCCGGTCCGCTCAGCCGACGATGTAGGCATCCTGCACCTCCTTGTTCGCGCGCAGGTCCGCCATCGAGCCTTGCGAGAGCACCTTGCCCTGGGCCATGACGACGACGTGGTCGCACAGGCGCTCGACGGCACCGAGCTCGTGCTCGACGAACAGGATCGACAGTCCCCCGGCGCGCATCTCGGTGCACACGCGCTCGAGCCGCTCGGAGAGCATCGGGCTGAGCCCGGCCATCGGCTCGTCGAGCAGCAGGAGCTTCGGCTCGACCATGAGCGCGCGCATGACCTCGAGCATGCGCTTCTGCCCGCCCGACAGCTCGCGCGCGAGGTCGCCCGCCTTCTCGCCCATCGCGAACATCTCGAGGAGCTGCTCCGCCCGCTCGGTGAGCTCGCGCTCCTGCGCACGCCAGTAGCGGGTCCCCGCGAGGACGGACATCGCGGTCTCGCCGCGCTGGCGCGGCACCGCGGCGAGGAGGTTCTCGATGGTCGTGAGGCGGCCGAACTCGTGGGGCAGCTGGAAGGTCCGGACGAGCCCGCGGCGCGCGCGCCGGTATGCGGCGACGTCGGTGACCTCGGTGCCCTCGAAGCGGACCGACCCCGAGCTCGCCGGGATGAAGCCGCTCACGATCCCGAGCACCGTCGACTTGCCCGCTCCGTTCGGGCCGATGAGCCCGGTGATCGAGCCCCGGCGCACCGCGAACGTCGCGCCGTCGACCGCTCGCACGCCCCCGAAGTTCCGAACGAGGTCGCGGACCACGAGGATGTCCTCGCCCTGTACCCCCTCCGCCGGGACCGGAGGTGTCCGGTCGAGCACCCGCGCCGACACCCGCGGCACACGAGCGGGCACGGGCGCGGCCACGGGCACGGGCACGGGCACACGAGCGGGCACGGGCACGGGCACGGGCACGGGCACGGGCACGGGCACGGGCGCGAACGCGGGCGCGTCGAGGTCGCGCGACCCGGGGGGTCGGGACCCGGACCGTCGTTCGGGCACGAGGCCCTGGGAGCGGACGAAGATGAACGCGATCGTGAGCAGCCCGAGGATCATCCAGCCGAAGTCCTCGACGAGCCCGGGATGGCCCGAGATCTGCGGGAGGAACTGGACGCCCTGCAGGATCAGCACGGGCACGATCACGGTGCCGAGGAGCACCCCGCCGTCGTTGCCGATGCCCCCGACGATGATCGCGGTGAGCAGCGCGAGCGTCTCGACGTACTGCCACGACGACGGCGACCAGCCGCCGATGAAGCCCGCGAGGAGCGCTCCGCTCAGCCCGGCGTACGCGCCACCGACGCCTTGGACCATGAGGCGCATCGCGACGACGTTCTTGCCGATCGCGACGGCCGCGTCCTCGTCGTCGCGCATCGCGCGCAGCGAGCGGCCGAGCGGACCGCGCGTGAATCGGCGGAGGAAGGCGTACGCGACGACGCAGACGACCGCGACGAGGGCGACGTAGCCCCAGGACCGCGCGCTGCCGTTCAGCGAGGCGAGCGGGTTCGGGATGAGGCTCAGCCCCGCGTTGCCGTTCACGATCGCCTGGTCCGCGCCGATCACGGTCGTCGCCATGATGGAGACGACGAGCATGATCATCGCCTGGTAGTCCTGCCGGAGCCGCTTCAGCCCGGTCACGCCGACGACGCAGCCGAGCACGCCCGACACGACCATCGCCGCGAGGAGCGCGACGACGATCGGCAGTCGCGAGCCGAGGATGTAGCTCTGGAAGGCCCCGTTCGCCGAGCTCGACCCGAGCGTGAGCACCGCGTACGTGTAGGCCCCGGACGCGACGAGCGCGATGTACGCGAAGTTCGCGACGCCCGCGACGCCGAACTCGAGGTTCAGCCCCCACGTCGCGAGCAGGTCGGTGCCGAGGTAGACGAGCAGGACGACGACGTAGTACCAGATGCCGCTAATCGGTCCATCCTCCGGGGTCGACGTGTGGCGCCGGGCGCGGGTCGCCGCGGTCGCGTGCGGCGCCGCTCATGTGTTCGCGAGCCGGCGGGTGACGGCGCCGGCGGAGAACAGGCCCCGCGGCCGGACGAGCAGCATGATGATGAGGATCACGAAGGCGATGACGTCCTGGTACGCGGGGCTCCAGTACGCGCCGGCCACCTGGCTCGCGATCCCGACGACGAGGCCCCCGACCATCGCGCCGTACGGCTGGCCGATCCCGCCGAGGACGGCGGCGGCAATCATGTAGATGAGGAACGTCGAGCCGAGCGTGAAGTCGAACGACACGGTCGTGATCGCGAGCGCGACGCCCGCGGCCCCGCACATCGCCCCCGACAGGAGCCACGTGAAGTCGATGATGCGCTCGGTGCGTATCCCGCACGCCCGGGCGACCGTGCGGTTCGTCGACGTCGCGCGCATGGCGCGGCCGATCTTGGTCCGTGTCAGCAGCAGGTGGAAGCCGACCATCAGCGCGACGGTCGTGCAGATGATGATGACCTGCGACGTCGTGAACACGAGGTCGAGCACGGTCAGCGTGCGGCCCGACTGCTCCCCGAAGCTGTGCGCGGTCGCGCCGACGAACACGACGATCGCGTACTGGAGGACGATCGCCGCGGACACCGTCGCGATGATGATCCCGACGAAGCTCGTGCCCCGCCGCTTCAGCGGCTCGAGCAGGATCCGGTTGAAGACGACGGACGCGACGCCGATGACGGCGCTCGTGATCGCCATCACGATCCACACGTTGACGTTCAGCTGGAGGAACGCGTAGCCGACGAACGCCGCGAGCGTCATCATCGACCCGTAGGTGATGTTCAGCACGTTGCTGATCCCGAACTGCACCGAGAACCCAACGGCTCCGAGCGCGATGACCGCGCCGGTCGCGATCCCGAACCCGATCGCCTCGATCAACAGCTTCACCGGTCTCGTCTCACCTCTCGTCGTGGGGCCGCGCGGCCCGGGCCGTCCGCGACCTGGGCCGTCCCGCCACGACGTGACGGGACGGCCCGGGGTCGGCGGTGATCAGCCGAGCAGCTTCTGGACCTCGCTGCCGGCGATGACCCCGAGGCTGCGCGGGCTGCCGTCGGCGTTGAACGCGGACGCCGAGAAGTTTCCCGGGGAGTTGTGGTACTTGTCGAACGTGATCTGCCCCTCGACCCCGACGTAGTCGATCGCCTTGTGTCGCTTCAGCGCGGCGAGCCCCTGCGCGTAGGTGTGGACGACGACTGCGCCCGGCGAGGCGGACGTGACCTTCTCGATGTCCGCGTTGTAGACCGACCCGGTCGTCGAGTGCGCCATGTCCATCGCGAGGCTCATCACCACGATGCCGTCGTAGATCGACGAGATCACGCCGACGCCGAGGACGAGCGCGGGGTTCTTCACGGTCGGGGACGCGTACAGCGCCGCCTTGTACGCGCGGTACGCGACGGAGCCCGGGTCGATGTGCGAGCCGACGAGCGAGATGTCCTTCGTCACGTAGCTCTTGCCGAGCACCTTCTCCATCGCGGAGAGGTAGTCGGGGGTGAGCGAGTCGGTTCCCGTGACGATCGGCGGGACGTGACCGTGGTTCAGCTGCTTGTACTCGGAGAAGAACGTCGCGGCCGACTGCGGGTCCGCCTCTGCGATGAGGACCTGCGGGTGCGACGCGATGACCCGCTCGACGACGCTCGAGTACGAGGCCGCGTCACCGGGGATCGTCACGTTGATGCTGATCTTGCCGCCGAGGTGGTCGATGCCCTGGACCACGCCCGGCTCGTTCCCCTGGTCGCCGATGTTGTTCTCGAAGATCATCGCGGCGCGCTTGTAGCCTTCCTTCACGGCCCACACGGCGAACGCCGCGCCGTTCTGGTTGTCGGCGGGCGTCGTGCGCCAGAAGTAGCGGTCGGTCGTCTTGTCGAACGCGACGAGGCCGTTGGTCGAGAACATCGGGATCTGCGCGTTGTTCACGAGCGGGATCGTCGTCGCGGCGGTGTTGCTCTCGAGCCCGACGGTCATCTTCAGGTTGCTCGCCGTCGCGAGTGCCCGGGTGACGTTCGGCACCGCGTCCGCCGGGTCACCCGTGTCGTCGATGAGGTCGCACGAGAGCTTGTTGCCGAGCGCCCCACCGGCCGCGTTCACGACGTGGATCCCCGACGCGCAGGCTGCCGACATGAGCGTGCCGATCTCCGCCGCGGGACCGGTCATCGGTCCGATCACGCCGACGTTGATCGTCCCGCCGGCGTGCGGACGGGCCGACGCCCCGGCGGGCAACGCACCGCCGATGCCGAGACCGACGATCGGGAGCGCGGCCGCGATGGGCGCAACGATGCGCCTGCGGCGCGCGCGCGCGGGAGCCACCTCTCGATATCCGGACCCCTGCCGAGCTTTCATGACATCCCCCTTGCTTGGACCGCCCCCCGAACCGCATCGGTCGCCGGGAGCCTTGTCGTGGTGCGCCTGTGGTTCCTGACCTTGCGCGCCCGGCCTCAGGCTGGGCGCCCGATGAGCCGGAGCAGGTTCCCCCCGAGGATCAGGTCGCGATCGGCCTCGGAGATCTCGAGCTTGCGGATGGTCTCGAGGACCTCGACCGGCCATTCCTCGCCGTCGTCCGGCCCCATCGGGAAGTCCGTGCCGTACATCACGTGCTCGGCGCCGAAGAAGTCGAGACCGCACTGCATCGAGGACGCGCTGCCGTTCACCATCGAGTCGTTGTAGAAGCGGCGGAAGTGGTCGGTGATGCTGCCCGTCAGCTCCACGGGCGACTGGCCGCTGATGCCGAGCGCCCGGTAGCGGGCGACCTCCTCGTTCATCCCCTCGATCCGCTTCGCGTAGTACGGGATCATGCCGCCGAGGTGGTGCGTCACGAACGCGATGTCGGGGAACCGCTCGAACACGCCGCCGTAGACGAGGCGGGCCATCGCGATCGAGGTCTCGAACGGCCAGCCGAACAGCCGGTCGACGAGGTCGCGGTTGAGCCACGGGTAGGAGTGCCCGTGCTGGGGGTGGATCCAGATCGGGAAGTCGTGCGCGGCCGCGTACTCGTAGAGCGGCCACATCGCGTCCGCGTCGAGGGGTTCACCCTCGACGTTCGTGAAGATGAGGACGCCGACGAGGCCGAGCTCGGTCCGCATGCGGTCGAGCTCGGTCATGGTGACGTCGTCGACGACGGGCAGGACCCCGACACCGATGAACCGGTCCGGGTCCTCGGCGGCCATCGCGGCGAGCCCGTCGTTCGCGATCCGGGTGAGGGCGTGCACGTCGGCACGCGGCATGCCGAGCCACATCGGCGGGCGCACGAGCACGAGCACCTGCTGGTCCACGCCGATCCGGTCCATGTAGCGGCGACGCCGATCCGTGTCCCACTGGTAGCTGTTCGTCCGCAGCGCCCGCGCCTCGGCGCTCGGGTGCACGCGCTCCATCGCGTCGATGAGCGACTCGGGGCACGCATGGGAATACGCATCGACGACCATCGGTCCCCCCCGACCTCAGTGCTTGCGCTACCGGAACTTCTAGCAGTTACCTTCGGAGTAATCAATAGCGCACCGAGCGACTACAGGTACGACCAATCTGATATCGGGACGGACTTCTGCGGACGACCATTGCAAACCCCTTACGGGGGTACTACCTTGACGCAAGGATCCGCACCAGGGGGGAACGGCCGGATGAGAATCATCGACCTCCACTGCTACCCGGGCACCGACGAGTGGTTCCAGGCGTCGATCGCACCGTACGCGGAAGCGCTCACCGAGTACTGGGGCCGGCCCTTCGTGCCGCGCACCGAGGAGGAGCTCCTGAGCGAGCTCGGTGCGGCGGGCGTCGAGGCGATGCTCGTCGCGTTCGACGCGGAGACGGTCACCGGCCGGTCGCCGTGCACGAACGACTACGTCGCCGCGCTCCGCGACGCGCACCCCGAGCACATCGCCGCCGCGTGGGGATCGGTCGACCCGTGGAAGGGCGCGGTCGCGATACGCGAGGCGGAGCGCGCCGTGAAGGACCTCGGCGTCGTCGGGTTCCACTTCCACCCGATCGCCGGCGACTTCGACATGGACGATCCTCGCTTCTACCCGCTCTGGGACGCGATCTGCGAGCTCGGCGCCGCGATCATGGTGGACACGGGCACGACCGGAGTCGGGGCGCGCATGGCGGGCGGCGGCGGGCGGCGGCTGAGGCGCGCACGTCCGTTCCCGGCCCTCGACGACCTCGCGGTCGAGTTCCCGCGGCTCACGATCGTCGCCGCGCACCCGAGCTGGCCGTGGACCGACGAGATGATCGCGATCGCGCTGCACAAGGCGAACGTGTACTGGGAGCTGTCAGGATGGGGGCCCGAGTACTTCCCGGACGCGCTGAAGCACGACATCCCCCGACGGCTCCAGGACAAGATCATGTTCGGAAGCGACTACCCGAGCGTGTCGTTCACGCGGACGCTCGACGCGTGGCACGCGCTCGGCTACCGAGACGACATCCTCGAGAAGGTCTTCCACGCGAACGCCGAGCGCGTGCTCGGCGTGTGACCGGGACAGGCGCCGCACCCGACGACGTCGTCGTCGTCGGGGCCGTCCGCACGCCGATCGGGCGGGCGGTGAAGGGGAGCCTCGCGTCGGTGCGACCCGACGACCTCGCGGCGCTCGCGGTCTCGGCCCTCCTCGAGCGCACGGGTCTCGACCCCGCGCTCGTCGACGACCACGTCCTCGGCTGCGGCTACCCCGAGGGCGAGCAGGGGTACAACCTCGGCCGCCGCGTCGGGCTCCTCGCCGGCCTGCCCGAGACCGTCCCCGGCTCGACGACGAGCCGCTTCTGCGCGTCGAGCCTCCAGGCGACCCGCGAGGCGTTCCACGCGCTGCGCTCGGGAGAGGCGTCGTTCGTCGTCGCGAGCGGCGTCGAGTCGCTCAGCCGGGTCGGGCGGCGCCTCGCGGAGGCCGACCGGCACCCGCGGCTCACGGCCGGGGCGGTCGCCGACGTCTACGTCCCGATGGGGCTCACGGCCGAGAACGTCGTGCGCCGGTGCGGCGTGACGCGCGCGGACATGGACGCCCTCGCGCTGCGCAGCCACCGGCTCGCGGTCGCGGCCCAGGACTCCGGCTTCTTCGACGCGGAGATCGTCCCGGTCACGCTCGCGGACGGGACGGTCGTCGACCGCGACGACTCGCCACGGCGCGAGACGTCCGCCGAGGCGCTCGCCGCGCTCGCGCCGGCCTTCCGCGAGGGTGGCTCGGTCACCGCGGGGAACTCGTGCCCGCTCAGCGACGGCGCGGCCGCGCTGCTCCTCGCGACCGCTGGCGCGGCCGCGCGCGCCGGTCTCGTACCGCGCGCGCGCGTCGCGTCGACGAGCGTGAGCGCGGTCGCGCCGGAGATCATGGGCCTCGGGCCCATACGCGCGATCGCCGACGCGCTCGGGCGCGCGCGGCTCCGGATCGACGAGATCGACGTCGTGGAGCTGAACGAGGCGTTTGCGGCGCAGGTGCTCCCCGTGTGCGACGCCGTGGGCGTCGACGTCGACGGACAGCTCAACCCCCACGGCGGCGCGATCGCGCTCGGGCACCCGTTCGGCATGACCGGCGCGCGTCTCGTCGGCACGCTCGTCCACGCGCTCGAGGAGCGCGAGGGGCGCTACGGCCTCGCCGCGCTGTGCGTCGGCGGGGGGCAGGGCATGGCGCTCGTGCTCGAGCGCATCGCCTGACGCTCCGGGCCGCGCCGTCAGGCCTCGTCGAACAGGTGCTGGCGCGTCGCGATCGCGACGGCCTGCAGCTGCGAGTGGGCCCCGAGCTTGCTCAAGATGCTCTGGATGTGGTTGCGGACCGTGTGGATGCTGAGGAACTCGCTCGCCGCGATCTCTCGCGACGTCACGCCGTCGCGCAGCAGCGCGAGGATGCCGAGCTCGCGGGCCGTGAGCTCGGTCGTCGGCTCGCTCGCGTCGCGGCGAACGCGCGGGAGCAGCGTCGCGAGCAGGCGGGCGGGGATGTAGCACTCGCCCGAGGCGACGACCCGGATCGCGTGCACGAGCTCGTCGAACGCCCGGTCCTTCGTGAGGAAGCCGGCGCATCCCGCCTCGATCGCACGGGCCAGCGCTCCGTGCTCGTCCGAGCCCGTGAGCATGAGGACCCTCGTGCGCGGGCTCGACGTGAGGATCCCGGCGGCCACGTCGGCACCGGACGCGTCCGGCAGCCGGAAGTCGACGAGCGCGACGCCGGGCCGCGTGGACGCGACGAGCGGGACCGCGTCGGCGCCGCGCGCGGCGACGCCGACGACCTCGAAACCCTCCTCGGCCCCGACGAGGCGGGACAGGCTCTCCGCGAACATCTGGTGGTCGTCGACGATCGCGACGCGGATCGCCTCGCTCACGGCTCGGGCGCGGGCTCGAGCAGCCGGCGCGTGAGCGCGCCGGCCCGCTCGGTCGCGCGCACGATCTGGTCGAGATCGGCGAGGACCGTGCGCCGCTGCTCCTCGCCCGCGACGACGGACGCCTCCCCGACCCCGGCGCGGACGACCGCCGCGTAGTTCATGATGACCCCGAAGAGGTTGTTCAGGTCGTGGACGACCGTCTCGAGAGCCTCGACGGGCCAGGTCCGATCGCCGCATTCGCTGCGACCTCGCTCGTCACCGACCACGCGTACCTCCCCCGGCCGCCGGGCGACCGCTCGGGTCGCGCCCGCGCCCATGCTAACGAGCGGCCCCCGGCCCCCGGCATGCGCGAGCAGCGCGAGAGCGGGGCGCGGGGCGCGGCGTGAGCGGCGCGCGCGGCGCTGCGGTGGCGGGGCGCGGACGCGCCCCGCGAGCGGTCGCGGCTCGCCGTGCCGAGGCGGCTACGGAGGGGGCGGGGCGGTTCCCCCGTACGCGACGGCGAAGCTGTTCGCCGAGAACACGGACGGCACGGAGACCGGCGTCGTCCCCTGCACCATCACGTCGGCGGTGAGCGCGAGCTCGTTCCCCGTGATCCGGAGCCCCGTGAAGCTCACCGGCGGGCCGTACGCGCCGAGCGTGAACTGCGCGCCCGACCCCGACGTCGGGGCCTCGACGATCCACTCGGCCGACGCGCCGGGCCCGTCGTAGGCCTGCACGGTGCTGAAGCTCTGGCCCGTCGTCACGTCCGCGAGCGTGATCTGCCACGTCGCCGCCGTGACCTCGCCGATCGTGACCGCCACCTGGTCGCCCGTCGAGACGGTCATGTCGATCGGCGTCGAGAACGCAGGGAGGATCTCCCACCACGCGTCGACCGTGACCGTGCCGCTCGCCGGGTCGTACGCCTCCTCGACGCCCGCCTGGATGAGCGACGTGTTGGACGCGCCGTCGACGCCGACCCACTCGGCGACGAGCGTCCCCCCGGGCGAGGCCGCGACACCCGGCACGACGAACGTGCCGGAGACCGCCGTGAACGGCCCGCCCGAGACCTCGTACCCCGCCCAGTTGGTCGTGTACGTCACGCCCGACGGCGGGAGCGCGACCGCGATCGAGAGCGCGGCGGCCGCGCCGTGCGCCGCAGGCTGCTCCGAGTCGAGCACCTCGGCGCCGAACGCAAACGTCCCGGCCGCGGTCGGCGTCCCGGCGATCGTCCCGTCCGGCGCGAGCGTGAGGCCCGGGGGCAGGGCGCCCGAGGTCACGCTCCAGCGGTACGGGGCGGTGCCACCGGTCGCGGCGAGAGTCGTCGAGAACCCGACGCCGACCGTCGCCGACGGCAGGCCGGCCGTCGAGACCGCGAGCGGTGCCACCGGTCGCGGGAACGGGCGCTCGACGACGGCCTTGCGCGCGACTCGCCTGCCGGACGGACCGATCGCCGCGACGGAGAACACGAACCGGCGCGCCGCGGGCCCAGGGACCGGCGGGAGGTGCGCGACACGGAACGTCGTGCCGTGCGAGCAGTCGAGGCGCGCCCCGGAGCCCGCGACCGCCGGCACTGCGGACACGACGCACCACCGAGCGCGTGTGGCCCGCACGCGCACGACGACGACCTCCCCGGCTGCGGTCGCCGGGCGGGCGTCGAGCGCCACCGCGACCGACGGGGCGGGCAGCGAAGCGACTGCGC
>DAHUXW010000129.1 GCA_027306925.1 Acidimicrobiaceae bacterium
GTCTCGTCGCCGGGCCGCGGGGGGGAGGTCCCGGTGCCCGGGCCCCGCGCCGAGCGCGTGGTGCTCGGGCGCGTCGTCGGCGCGACGCGCCTCGTCGGACAGCCGCTCCTGTGGCTGCTCGTCGGCTTCGCGATCCTCGCACCGTGCGTGTGCTTCCTCGCGCTCGCGGTCTCCCCGCGCCTGTTCGGGCAGGGGAGCCAGTGGTTCACGCTGTCCTACCTGAAGGGCATGTTCTCGGGCAGCGTCGCGGTCTCGATGGTGAACTCGCTGTGGGTCTCGAGCGTCGCGGCGTTGATCGGCATCGTCGTCGGCTTCCCGATCGCGTGGGTGCTCCGCCGCACGAACGTCCCCGGCCGCCGCGTCTTCGGCGGCGCGATGTGGTTCGTCCTGCTCCTGCCGTCGTGGATCCCCGCCCTCGGCTGGGAGCGCCTCGTCCAGCCGGACGGGGTCCTCTACCGCATCGGCATCGGCGCGGCGTGGGAGACCCATCTCGTCATGGGACCGTTCGGCGTCGTGATGCTCCTCGGGCTACGCTCGGTGCCGTTCGCCTACCTGGCGGTCACCGCCGCGCTCAACGGTCTCGGTCAGGAGTTCGAAGACGCGGCCCGCACGCACGGCGCGACTCGCCTCGGTGCGATCCGGCTCGTCGCGCCGATCCTCGGCCCGGCGATCTGGTCCGCGATCGCGATCGGCTTCGCGGAGTCGATCAGCGACTTCGGCGTCGCGGCGACCCTCGCCTACAGCTCGCACTTCACGCTCGCGACCTACCAGCTCTACCAGTCCATCGGGAACTTCCCGCCGAGCTTCCCGGCCGCCGCGGCCATGGGATGGCTCCTCGTGGCGTCCGTCGCGATCCCGCTCACGGTGCAGGCGCGGGCGCTGCGCGGGCGGTCGTACGCGGTGCTGTCCGGCAGGACGAGGCAGGTGCAGCGCAAGGACCTCACGCGCCGCGGGAGCGCGCTCGCGCTGGGCGGGCTCGGCGTCTTCTACTTATTCTCGATCGGCGTGCCCGCGTTCGGCGCGGTCTCCTCTTCGCTTCTCGCGGATTTCGGCGCGTCGTTGAAGATCTCGTTCGCGAACTACCGGCAGGTGTTCACGAGCTCCGGTCTCGCGGGGCCGCTCGAGCGCTCGCTCGTCTACGGCATTGTGACTGCCTCGATCACGGTCGTCGGCGGCTTCCTCGCGGCGCGGATGCTCGCGAAGCGCCGGTCGGCGTCGACGAGGTTGCTCGACTTCCTGCTCCTCGCTGCGGTCGCCCTGCCGAGCGTGGTCTTCGCGGCGGGGTATATCTTCGCGTTCAACCTGCCCGCGCTCTCGAGGATCGGGATCAACATCTACCAGACGACGACCCTTCTCGTGGTCGGCTACGTCGCGTCGAGCCTGCCGACGAACGCGCGCGTGCTCGTGGGCGCCGTCTCCCAGGTCCAGTCGTCACTGCACGACGCCGCCCGCGCGCACGGCTCGGGCGCGCTCGGCGCGTGGTTCCGCGGCGTGCTGCCGGTCGTGTCCCGGCCGCTCGTCATGGCGTGGCTGCTGACCTTCACCGGCGTCTTCCTCGAGCTGCCGATCTCGCAGCTCCTCTACGCACCCGGCTCGCCGCCGGCGTCGGTCGACATCCAGACCAACCTCGGCAACTACCACTTCGGCGTGGGGATGGCACAGGCCGTCGTCGCGGCGTTCATCGCACTGGCAGCCGTCGGGGTCGTCCTCGGCGGCTATCGACTGCTCGCGCCGACGGGTTGGCGCAGGATCGGAGGAGGCATGGCACGTGGCTGAGCGAATCGACATCGACGGCATCGACAAGGTCTACCCGGGGGGGAACCGCGCGCTGAAGCAGGTCTCGCTCGCGGTCGAGCCCGGCACCTTCCTCGTGCTGCTCGGCCCGTCCGGGTCGGGCAAGACGACGTTGCTGCGCTGCCTCGCCGGCATCGAACGCGTCACCGGCGGGAGCATCGCGATCGGGGCGCGGGTCGTGGCCGGCGACGGCGTCCATCTCCCGCCCGAGCGCCGCGACCTCTCGATGGTCTTCCAGGACTACGCGCTGTGGCCGCACATGGTCGCCAGGGACAACGTCGCGTTCGCGCTGAAGCGCCGGGGCGTGAGCCGCGCCGAGGGGCGCGCGACCGCGGACGCGATGCTCACGCGCGTCGGCCTCGGCAAGCTCGCTGAGCGCTACCCGTCGGAGCTGTCCGGAGGCGAGCAGCAGCGCGTGGCGCTCGCGCGTGCGCTCGTCGGCGACACGGGGCTCGTGCTCTGCGACGAGCCGCTGTCGAACCTCGACGCGGACCTGCGCGAGCGCATGCGCATCGAGATCTCCTCGCTCGTGCGCCAGGCGGGCGCGACCGCGATCTACATCACCCACGACCAGTCCGAGGCGTTCGCGCTCGCGGACAAGGTCGGCGTGCTCGAGAAGGGGCGTCTCGTCCAGCTCGGCGTCCCCGAGGAGATCTACGCCGCACCGGCCTCGCCGTTCGTCGCGCGCTTCACGGGACTCGCGGGGGAGCTCGCGGTCCGTATCCGCGGCGGGGACCGGGGAGACGGGACCGTCGAGGTCGAGGCCGCGACGCGCTCGTCGGTCCGGCCGTTCCGCGCACGGATCGGCCACAGCGGACCGACCGGCGCACGCGGTGAGCTCATGGTCCGACCGACCGCGGTGCGGCTTTGCGCGATCGACGGCGACGACCACCACCTCGTCGGCCGTGTCGCGGACGTCGCGTTCAGGGGTCGCGGCTACGAGCACGCGGTCGAGCTCTCCTGCGGCACGCAGCTGAGCAACGTCTTCGCGGAGCGGCGCGTCGAGCGCGGCGAGTCCGTCGGTCTGCGCCTCGAGATGTCCGGGTGCCTCGTATTCCCCGGCGACGGCGCCGCTACGATTGGTTCGGTCGAGAACGCCGCAGGTGGTCGCCTCGCGGACGCGCCGCCCGCCGAGTCGACGCTCGCTGGCGCGCTCCAGGCAAGTGCGGTGGAGGAGGTCGGCTCGTGGAAGTGACGCTCGCGTACGTGACGGGGGCGGTGGCGCGATGACCTCGACGGTCGTGCTCATGCTCGCGGTGTTCGCCGCGAGCGCGGTCGAGATGGTCGAGGCGCTCACGATCGTCGTCGCGTCGGGGACCACCCGAGGCTGGCGCTCGGCGTTCGAGGGGACCGCGGTCGCGGTCGTCGCGCTCGCCGCGATCGTCGGCGCGGTGGGCGTTCCGCTCATCCACCTCGTCCCTATCGCGGTGCTCCGCGTCGTTATCGGCGGGCTCCTGCTCATCCTCGGGCTCGCATGGCTCCGCAAGGCGATCCTGCGCTCGAGTGGCCACAAGGCGATGCACGACGAGGACGCGGTCTACGCGAAGACGGTCGCCGAGCTCGCGCCCGGGGAGGCCGGCGGAGCGGCCCCGCGCCGCCAGCGCGACGCGGTCGGGTTCGTCGTCGCCTTCAAGGGCGTGTTCCTCGAGGGGATGGAGGTCGTCCTCATCGTGCTGAGCCTCGGCTCGAGCTCGCACCATCTCGGGCTCGCGGCCGCGGCGGCGGGGGCGGCGGTCGTCATCGTCGCGGGTGTCGGCATCGTCGTCGCGCGCCAGCTGTCCGAGGTCCCGGAGAACGCGATGAAGATGGGCGTCGGCATCATGCTCACGAGCTTCGGCGTCTTCTGGGCGGGCGAGGGCTCGGGCGTGCACTGGCCGGGGAGCGACCTGTCGATCCTCGTGCTCATCGCGTTCTTCGTGGCGGTGACCTCGCTCGCGATCCCGCTCATGCGGCGAAGTTTGCCGGGCGCCGAGCGGCGCGAGTCGGGGTCGATCCCGTCGCGCCTCGACGAGGCGGCGAGCAGTTGAGCGCGGCGATCGGCAAGTACGTGTCGGCCTTCGGCCGCTTCTGGTGGGACTTCCTCGTCGGCGACACGCCCGAGGTCTTCGCCGGCGTCCTCGTGGTCGTGGGTGCGGCGCTCGCTCTCCGGCACGAGCGCGCGGCCGCGGTCGCGCTCGTGCCGTTGCTCACGGTCGCGGTGCTCGCGATGAGCACCTACCGGGGTCGAAAGCGCGCGTGAGAGGGAGCGCGCTAGTCGCGCCGGTGCACGACACCGACGCGCGCCTGGTCGCGCGGCCTCACCACGAGCTGGTCGATGTCGACGTGGCTCGGCCTCGTGACCACGAAGCCGATGCACTCGGCGACGTCGTCCGCGCTCAGCGGGGTCATGCCCGCGTAGAGGGCCGCGGCGCGCTCGGCGTCCCCGTCGAAGCGCACGACCGAGAACTCCGTCTCCACCATCCCGGGGTCGATCTCGCTCACCCGCACGGGCTGGCCGAGCAGCTCGAGGCGGAGCACGTCCATGAGGGCGCGGGTCGCGTGCTTGGCCGCGTTGTAGCCCGCGCCGCCCACGTAGGTCTCGAAGCCCGCGACGGAGCCGACGGTGACGACGTGGCCGTCGCCTGACGCGACGAGCTTCGGGAGCAGCGCGCGGACCATGCGGAGCGTGCCGAGCACGTTGGACTCGTACATCTCTGTCCACCTCGCGAGGTCTGCGTCCGCGACCCGGTCCGAGCCGAGCGCGCCGCCTGCGCAGTTCACGAGCACGCGACACTCCGGCACCGCCTCGCAGAACGACACGACCGACTGGTCGTCGGTCACGTCGAGCCTCGAGGCGCGCGCGGCGGGTCCGATCGACGACGCGAGCTCGGCGAGCCGGTCGAAGCGGCGCGCGCCGACGACGACGTCGAAGCCGGACCGCGCGAGCTCGCGCGCCGTCGCGGCGCCGATCCCGCTCGAGGCTCCCGTGACGACCGCGACCGCGCGTTGCATGGACCTGCGACCTCCGTGTCAGCGATGCGGCCGCGGCGCGGGCGCTCCGAGCCGACCGTAGCGGGCGCCGGCCGCCCGGCGCTGCGCTCGGCACGCGACGCCGCGCCTACCGGGCGCCGTGGCTCTCGACGAGGAGCAGCGCGACGTCGACGAGCGCCACGAGGATCGTGAGACCGAACGGCGCGCGCGACGCCGGCCGGCCGGCCGTCGCATACGCGAGCACCACGCCGACGAGCGCGAGCCCGAGACCGACGGCACCTGGGGCCCCCGGGCGCCCGGAGTGCAGCGCGAGGCGCGCGGAGGCGCCGAGCAGAAGCGTCGCGGCCGCGGCGAGAGAGCGCCTGCGCCCGAGCCGGTGCGGCAGGCCGCGCACGCCGGCGGCGAGGTCATCGTCGAGGTCGGGAAGCGCGTTCATCAGGTGCGCGCCGGTGCCGAGCAGCGCGGACGCGACGGGCGCCCACCACGGTCCGAGCGGCGCGCCGGGGGCGCCGAGCGACACGAAGACCGGTAGCAGTCCGAATGCGACGGTGTACGGGAGGAACGACACGACGGTCGCCTTCGCCCGCGTGTTGTACGCCCACGCGGCGGCGACCGCGACGAGGTGGACGGATCCGGCGCGCCAGCCGGACGCGAGCGACGCGGGGACCGCGGCGGCTCCGGCGGCGAGCGCGGCCGTGCGAACGGTCCCGCGCGCGATCGCGCCCCTGGCGACGGGCTTGTCGAGCCGCCCGGCCGCGGCGTCGCGCTCGGCGTCGAGCCAGTCGTTGTGCCAGCCGACCGAGAGCTGCCCGGCCAGTACCGCGACGGCCACGAGCAGCACGCCCGCGAGGCTGCGCCCGATCGACACCGCGTACGCCGCGCTCGCGCCGGTAACGGCCGCGACCGGGCCGGGGTGGCTCGCTTCGGCGAGGCGCCGCAGGCGTGTGACCACGGCGGGCATCGTGGCACGGCGCCGCGGGCCGCCGCGTGTTGCCGGCCCCGGTCGCGCGCGCCGCACGGCCCGAGGCGG
>DAHUXW010000138.1 GCA_027306925.1 Acidimicrobiaceae bacterium
GAAGAACACGTGGTCGACCCCGGCGGCGAGGCCGTCGTGCACGACGTCCGCGCCGCCGAGCACGACGGCGGTCGCGTCGCCGACGGAGCCGCCCTCGAGCAGGCGCGCGAGGGCCTCGCCCGAGCTCGGCGCGTGCTCGGAGGGCTTCACGAGCACGCAGTTGCCCGCTGCGATCGCGGACACGAGCGGCATGAGCGCGAGGTAGAGCGGGTAGTTCCACGGCGAGACGACGAGCACGATGCCGAGCGCCTCACGCGTCGTGTGCGCGCGCCCCGGGCGCTGGACGAGCGGAACGGGCACGCGCGCTGGACGCAGCCAGGCGCGCAGGTGCCGGCGCACGTGATCGATCTCGGCGACGACGAGACCGGTCTCGGTGACGAGGCTCTCGGTCGGGTGCTTGCCGAGGTCTGCCGCCAGCGCGCGCTCGAGCGGCGTCGGGTCGTCGAGGATCCGGTCCCGAAGCTCCGCGAGACACGCGAGGCGCCACGCGAGCGAACGCGTCTCGCCGCCGTCGTGGAACGCACGGAGCCGCGCGATCGCGTCGCCGACCGGGACCAGCGCTGCGCTCACGACCGCACCATCGCCCGGCACCCTAACGCGCCCGCCGAGGTCACGGGCCCGCCGCAGCGCGCGACCGCCGAGGTCGCGGGCCCGCCGCAGTGCGCGCCCGCCGACGCGCTGCGGGCGCCCTAACACATCCCTCGCAGATGACGACTCATTTCGCCAACATCTGGCTGGCAGCGTCGGGTCCACGGTGGTTCGAGACGACGGGGAGGACCGATGACCGCACTGGTGAACGTGCTCTGGATGGCGCTCGGCGCCCTCGTGCTCCTGCTGTTCGTCGCATCGGTGGCCGGCATCGGCGCACGTGACGCTCGCTCGCGGCGCATGCGGGACGACGCGCGCTCGCTCGGAGGGCGGGCGCACGCGTCCGCGCTCGTTCCGGCGCGGGTCGCGGCCCCGGTCGACCGGCTGGACTGACCGGGCGGCTCCGGTAGGGCCCCCGGGCACCTCCGGCGCGCCACCGCGGCCCGCCGGCCGCCCGCGGGCCGCGGGCGGGCCGCCGTGGCGCGAGACTGCTCCGCCGTGACGACGCGACGAGCCGCAGCGGGACGCGGCGCGTCGTGCCTGCGGTGACCCCGGCCGCGCCGCGGGCCGCCGCCGACGTCGCACCGGACACTCCCTCACGGCGCACCCGGGCGCTCACCGCGGTGGCGCTGCTGCTCGTCGCCGCGAACCTGCGACCGGCGATCGTCGCGATATCGCCACTGCTCCCCGAGATCCGGAGCGCGACCGGGCTCTCCGCAACGCTCGGCGGCCTGCTCACCACGCTGCCCGTCGCGTGCTTCGGGGCCTTCGCCTTCCTCACGCCGAGGCTCACCGCTCGGCTCGGGCGCGAGCGCCTCGTCGTCGCCGTGCTCGCGCTGCTTACCGCGGGCATCTGCGTGCGGCTGCTCGCGGGCACCGTGGCGCTGTTCGTCGGGACGACGTGCGCCGGCGCGGCCATCGCCGTCGGCAACGTCGCGCTCCCCGGCCTCATCAAGCGCGACTTCCCCCACCACGTCGCGCTCATGACCGGCTGCTACGCGACCGCGCTCACGACGGGCGCCGCGCTCGCGGCCGGCCTCAGCGTGCCGCTCGGCCGCGCGACCGGGCTCGGGTGGCGCGGCGTGCTCGGCCTCTGGGCGATCCCGGCCGCGGTCGCGCTCGCCGTCGCCCTCCCGCTCGTCCGCGCCGCGAACCGACGCGAGCCCGAGGCGGCGCCACCGCCCGCACTCGCCGGGCTGTGGCGCGACCGCGTCGCCGTGGTCGTGACGAGCTACATGGGCCTCCAGTCCATGGTCTTCTACGCTTCGATCGCCTGGCTCCCAAGCCTGTTCCGCTCCGATGGCGTGAGCGCGGGCGCTGCGGGCTGGCTCGTCTCCTACACCGGCTTCATCAGCATCCCGTCCGCGCTCGCCACCCCGCTGATCGGGCGCCGCCTGCGCAGCGGATGGCCGCTCGTCGCGGCCGCCAGCCTGCTCGGCACCGTCGGCGTCGTCGCGCTCGTCGTCGACGCCTCCGGCCTCGCGGCCGTCTCGATGACCGCGCTCGGCCTCGGCTCGGGGATGTCGCTCAGCCTCGCGCTCGGCTTCATCGCGCTGCGCGGCCGCGACGCCCACCGCGTCTCCCAGCTGTCGACGCTCGCGCAAGGCGGGGGCTACGTCCTCGCCGCGGTCGGTCCGCTTGCGGTCGGCGCCCTCCACCAGGCGACCGGCGGATGGGACGCGCCGCTCGTCGTCCTCGCCGCGCTGCTCGCGATCGAGATACCCGTCGGCGTCGCGGCGGCGCGCGACCGCTTCGTGTCGGGATCGCCGCCGGGAACTCGCGGCACGGAAGGGCGCGTTCACGCGCGCCCGACTGGAACGCTGAGATGAGCCGCCGCGGGCTGTGGCTCTTCGCCGCGCTCGGCGTCATCTGGGGGATCCCGTACCTGCTCATCAAGGTCGCGACCTCCGGGGTCACACCGGCGACGCTCGTCTGGGGCAGGACCGCGCTCGGCGGGCTGCTCCTGCTGCCCGTCGCGATCGCGCGGGGCGCCCTGCGCCCCGCGCTCGCGCGTTGGCGACCGGTCGCCCTCTACACGGTCGTCGAGCTCGCGATCCCGTGGTACCTGCTCGCGACCGCGGAGGAGCGTCTACCGAGCTCGCTCGCCGCGCTGGTCGTCGCGTCCGTCCCGATCGTCGGTGCGGTCCTCGCCCGCACGACCGGTGCGCGCGAGCGCCTCGGACGCGTCCGGATCGCGGGGCTCGCCACCGGCCTCGCGGGCGTCGCCGTGCTCGTGGGCTTCGACGTGCGGACGTCCGAGCTCGGGTCCGTCGCGGCGCTCCTCGTCGTCGCCGTCGGGTACGCGCTCGGGCCGTGGATCTTCCACCACCACCTCTCCGACCTTCCGAGCCTCGGGGTCGTCGTGGCCTCCCTGCTCGCCTGCGCGCTCGTCTACACGCCGATCGCGATCTGGCAGGCACCGCACGTCGTGCCGGCCGCGAAGGTCGTGGCATCGGTCGCCGGCCTCGGCGTCGTGTGCACTGCGGTCGCCTTCCTCGTGTTCTTCGGCCTCATCTCGGAGATCGGCCCGGCCCGCGCGACCGTGATCACCTACGTGAACCCCGCGATCGCGGTCCTGCTCGGCGTCCTCGTGCTCGGCGAGCACTTCACCACCGGCACGGGCCTCGGCTTCGTCCTCATCCTCGCCGGCTCGGTGCTCGCGACGCGCACGCCTCGGTCGCGCCCCCAGGTCGCCACGTCCTGAGGTCCGCGTAATCGGCAAACGACCACGCGCACATTCGTTGCAAATATGTAACGCGCGCCATGGATCGCCCGGGATAGTGTCAGATGCGGTCGGGGCGACAGGGGGGGGTCACGTGGCCGCATTCAAGATGCAACAGTTGTCTACCATCGACAGGGTCGTCGCCGGTGCCGGAGCGATCGCACTCATCTCGCTCTTCCTCCCGTGGTACGGAGCGTCGACGCCGATCTACAGCGCGTCCGTGAGCGGCTTCAGCACGAGCTACGGATGGCTTGGCGGCCTGCTGATCGTCGCCACCGGCGCGTACGTGGCGCTACTGCGCTCCGGCACGAAGCTGCCGGAGCTGCCCGCCGGTCCCGGCGTCGTGGTCCTCGGCGCGTCACTTCTCGGGACAGTCATCGTCGCTCTGCGGTGGCTCACGCTCCCGAGCGGCAGCGCGTCCGTCGGCGGCGTGACCTATCTCAGCTACGGACCTCAGGTCGGGATCATCCTCACGCTCGTGGTCGGGCTCGTGCAGGTCGGGTGCGCGTTCACCCTGTTCCGGCGCTCCGGCGAGCGCGTGCCGTGGTCGACCTCGCACGGATCGCCGGGCGAGGCGCCGCCGCCCGCCGACAAGTAGGCGGCGCGTCGAGCGCCGCCGCGCCGCGGCTCACCGGGGTGTGCGACGTCTCGCTCCGGATCGTGAGCCCCGCCGCGTACCGGGGCGACCGCTACGGCGTCGGATGGGCGTTCACACCCGCGTGCGACTCCGGCGCCTCTCGGTGCCGGTCTCGACCGTCGCCACCGCGTGCGCGTCGGGCTCGTGCTCCTCGCCGCCGAGCTTGCTCGAGTACGCGGACGAGCCGCTACGGCTCGCTCGTACTCGTCGGGACGCCGAACGCGACGGGGCGCAGATTCCGCTGTGCGCCCTGCCGGATCGGGCTCTCGCCCACCGCGATCGCGTAGGACGCCTGAACGCCTGAACAATGGCGCAGGCGCGGTCTGCTTCTCGCCGGAGCGCCGAGCGGATCCCGGACCCGCGCGCCGCTGCTGCTGCTCGACACCTCGACGCTGTCCCCGCGCGCGCGGCCGCGCGCACGGGGGCCGTGACCGGACGACGCGGTCACGGCGCCGGGCGGCCGCACAACGGCGCGCGCAGGTCGAGCTCGCACGCCGAGAACACGCGTGACCTGGTGACGAAGTGCCGGTCGTCGCCGGCGGCCAGGGAGAACCCTTCGGGCTCCCCGTCGCGCTCGTCGAGGACGAGCTGGGTGTGCCCCCAGACGGCGAGCTGCCGGTGGTCGATGTAGAAGGGACGATCTCCCACGCGCCCGAGCGGTTTCGCGCTGCAGGTGACGAGCAGGTTCTTCACCTGCGAGTGCTCCTCCAGCATCATCTGGTGGTTCTCGCGCCCGACGCCGGAGAACTTGTAGCCGCCGAACGCCGCGCCCGCCGGGTAGAGGTGGTAGCAGTTCGTCCAGACGCGGCCGGCCTTGGTCGCCCGTGCCATCCGGTAGGCGCGGTTCCCGTCGCGAGCCCACACGCCCGCGCCGAGTCCGTAGGGCGTGTCGTCCGCGAGCTCGCCCTCGGGACGCTGCGATGCCCACCGATCGGGCACTCGGCACCCTCCTGGTGGCCGATGTCCACGTACGAGGTGATCTGCTCGAGCTGCGGGGTGGAGACCTGCGGACCGATCTGGGTGGTGGCGTCGAGCGGGTTGCCCTGCTTGATCTGCGCGATCCGCGCGAGGCACCGCTCCATGAGCTCGTCGTAGATCGGCTCCCGGACGAGTGCGCGCGACGGGCAGGTGCAGACCTCGCGCTTGTTGAACGCGTAGAGGGCGAGGCCCTCGACGGCCTTGTCCAAGAACTCGTCGTCGTCGACCATCACGTCGGAGATGAAGATGTTCGGCGACTTGCCGCCTAGCTCGGTCGTCGAGGGGATGATGTTCTCCGCCGCGTACTGCGTGATGAGCCGACCGGTCGTCGTCGCTCCGGTGAACCCGATCTTCGCGATCCGCTTGTCGCTCGCGAGCGCCTTTCCGATCTCGGCACCCGGCCCGGTCACGATGTTGATCACGCCCGGTGGGACGACGTCGTCGATCACCTCGGCGAGCTTCAGGATCGACCACGGCGTCGGCGACGCGGGCTTGATCACCGCGCAGTTCCCCGCGGCGAGCGCGGGAGCGATCTTCCACGCGGCCGTCAACAGCGGGAAGTTGAACGCGATGATCTGACCGTCCACACCGGGCGGCTCGTGGAAGTGGTAAGCGACGGTGGCCTTGTCGATCTCGGTGCTCGACCCCTCGAGCGAGCGGGCCGCGCCGGCGAAGTAGCGGAAGTGGTCGATCGCGAGCGGGAGCTCCGCGCCGAGCGTCTCACGCACCGGCTTGCCGTTCTCCGAGGTCTCGGCCACCGCGAGCATCTCGAGATTGGCCTCGACCGCGTCCGCGATCACGTTGAGGACCTTGGCGCGATCCGCGAGCGAGGTCTCGCCCCACGCGTCCTTCGCGGCGTGTGCGGCGTCGAGCGCGAGCTCGACGTCCTCGGCACTCGAGCGGGCCACCTCGCAGAAGGCCGTGCCGGTGACCGGCAAGACGTCGGCCATCTACTCGCCCGTCACCGGGGGGACGAAGTTGCCCCCGATGAAGTTGCCGTACCGCGCCTTCAGGCTCACCAGGCTGCCCCGCCGGCCGGGCGCCTCGTACACCTTGCCCGGGGCTTCTGTTCGCTCGTTGGTAGTCGTCACCGACGTCTCCGATCGCGCGCGGCGGTCGTCACCAGACTCGCCCACCGGCCGCCGCTCCTTCTGCGACGGCACGGCGGGCGGCAGGGCACGCCCAGGGCCCAACGGCACAGCTCGGGCCGGAGCGCGCCGTGGCGGCACGGGCGGCAGCGGCGTCCGAGGCGTCCGCGCGCCCGTCCGGCAGCGTCCGGGTCGGCATCCGGCGACAAGCGCTCGGCGCTCGGCGCTCGGCGCTCACGCTACGCGCGCTCGTGCGGCTGGCCTCGGCGCACGCCGCCGGGAGTACGGGCGCGACGAGCCCCTGGTCCGAAACGGTCGTGACCAGGGACTCTGAGGGTGGGCCGTACAGGACTTGAACCTGTGACCCCTTGCGTGTCATGCAAGTGCGCTACCGGACTGCGCCAACGGCCCTCGGTCCACCGACGCTAGCACCCGGAGCGCGCGTGGCCCGTACGAACCCGCGGCGCGAAGGGTCACTGCCGACCTGCTCGGTAGTATCAGCGCGTGCAGACCCTCCGTCGCCCGGGGAGCGTGCTGCCCCCCGAATCGCGCACCGGCGGCGCCAGCCGCGCATGGGGCGCGCGGGTGCGCCGCAGGTGGTCCGAGGACCGCGCCGGCGTCGTCTCGTCGGCGACGACGGTGGCGATCGTCACGGGCGTCACCGCATTCGTGCTCGCGCAGCTCCAGCCCGGGCTGCTGTTCGGACCGAACATGGACGTCGGCGGCGACACCGCGGGCCACGTCGTCGCGGTGAACTACCTGATCCACGACCTGTTGCCGAAGTTCCAGCTCTCCGGGTGGGACCCCCAGTGGTTCGGCGGGTTCCCCCTCTACGTCTTCTACTTCCCGCTGCCGGCGGTCGCGATCGCCGCGCTCACGATCGCGTTCCCGTACGCGGTCGCGTTCAAGCTCGTCACGGCCCTCGGGGTGCTTCTCATGCCCGTCGCCGCGTACAGCTTCGGGCGCCTCGCTGCCTTCCGGCGACCGATTCCCGCGCTCATGTCCGTCGCGATGCTCCCCGTGCTGTTCAACTTCGCGAGCGCGACCAACCCGAGCGTCTACGTCTCGTGGAACATCGACGGCGGGACGATCGCGTCGACGATGGCCGGCGAGTTCTCCTTCACGCTCGGACTCAGCCTGTCGCTCTTCTTCCTCGGAACATTCGTGCACGCGTTGCGCACGGGGCGGCAGCGCTGGCTCGCCGCGCTCCTGTTCGTCGCGACGCTCCTCTGCCACGTCGTGCCCGCGCTCTTCGCCGCGGGCGCCGCGACCGTGCTCACGATCGTCGTCGGACGACCCCGCACGATCCGCACGGTGCTCGTGCCGGTCGGGGTCGTCGGCGGCCTGCTCGCGGCCTTCTGGCTCCTGCCGTTCGCCGCGTACCTCCACTACTCCTCGTCGATGGGATACGGGCGCGTCGGCAACGACTGGCAGAACCTCGTGCCGCAAAACGCCGAGCAGGCAGTCCAGTGGATGGCGCTCGCCGGGGTCCTGCTCGCGCTCGCGCGGCGCGAGCGGGTGGCGATCGCGCTCGCCCTCGTCGCAACGTGCAGCGCGCTCGGATTCCTGTTCCTGCCCTCGGGACTCGTGTACAACGGGCGCTGGCTGCCGTTCTGGTTCGTCACGACCGCGCTCCTCGCGGCGTACGCGCTCGCGGTGTCGGCGCGCTACGCGTGGGCGGCCGCGGGGCTCGCCGGGCGCTCGTGGGAACCCGTCGTGACCGGCCCGCTCGGCGCGCTCGCGGCGGTCGCGCTCCTGGCCGCCTGGCTCGGCGTGCTCCCGCTCTACACGACGCCCTCGGCCGAGCGGAACCCCGTCGCCGGCTGGGTCGCGTGGAACTACAGCGGCTACCAGGCCAAGCCCGGCTGGACCGAGTTCTCGAACCTCGTAGCGATGACCGAGCGCGTCGCGAAGCGGTACGGCTGCGGCCGACTCGACTACGAGTACTCGCCGAACATGACGAACGAGTACGGCTCCACGCTCGCCCCGATGTCCTTCCCGCTGTGGACCAACGGCTGCATCGACACGACCGAGGGCCTCTACTACGAGTCTTCGACGACGACGCCGTTCCACTTCCTCGACCAGTCCGAGCTGTCGATCGCGCCGTCGAACCCCGTCGTCGGCATTCCCTACCAGGGACTGAACGTCGCCGACGGCGTGCGGCACCTCCAGCTCACCGGCGTCCACTACTTCCTCGCGAACTCGCCGAGCGTCGAGCGCGCCGCCGCGGCCGATCCGTCGCTGCGCCTCGTCGGTTCCGCGCCCGCGAGCGCGCTCGTCGTCGACGGGCTGTCGTCGGGCGCTCCGGCTCCGCCCAACAGCGAGTGGCAGCTGTACCTGGTGCGCGACGCCCCGCTCGTCGCGCCACTGGCGTACGAGCCGGTCGTCGAGGCCGGAGCGTCGAAGCAGGCCTTCTTGGACCTCGGCATCTCGTGGTACCAGGACGAGGCCTACTGGCCGGTGCCCGTCACGCGCGCGGGACCCGCGTCGTGGCGCCGCGCGCCGGTCGGAACGCTCGTCCCGCCGATCAAGGCCGTCGCGATCGCCCCGGTCTCGGTCTCATCGATCCGCACGACCAACTCGTCGATCAGCTTCGACGTGTCCGCGACGGGGCGTCCCGTGCTCGTGAAGGTCCCGTACTTCCCGAACTGGCGGGCCACCGGCGCGACGGGACCGTACGAGGCGACGCCGAACCTCATGGTCGTCGTGCCGACCTCGCACCACGTCGCGCTCAGCTACGGCACGACCGGGATCGACTGGCTCGGCAAGGCCGCTTCGGTCGCCGGGCTCGTCGGCGCCGGCGCGCTCCTCCGGCCGACCGCACGCGCGGGCGCACGCGACGGTGGGTCCGCGCCCGACGACTGGCCGGGTGCACCCCGCGGCGGCCTCCCGTGGAACCGGGCGCCCCGCACAGCCGAGGCCGACGACGACGCGCGCGCGACGCACGAGCGCCGTCGCGCGCGCGTCGCCGGACGCCGGCGATCCCGGCGGGCACCCGGCGACGGTGGCCACGGTGTCGGTGCCGAGCCGGACACCGGCCACCCGGGGTACGCGGGCCGGGCGGGGGCGCCGGGCCCGTCGGGCGGCGGGCCCGAAGACCCCGCGCTCGAGCGCACCGTCGACCGCGCAGTCGACGGGCCGTTCGGCGGACCGTGGGACGCGCCGCCGCCGTGAGCGCTCCCCTGCTCTCAGTCGTGCTCCCCGCGCACAACGAGATCGCCCTGCTCGGCTCCACGGTCACGAACCTCGGCACGGGTCTCGACGCCCGCGACGTCACCTACGAGATCGTCATCGTCGAGAACGGCTCGCGTGACGGGACGCTGCGGCTGGCACGGCTGCTCGCGGCGCAGATCGACGGCGTCCGGGTCATCGCGCTTCCGGTCGGCGACTACGGCGCGGCGCTCGCGGCCGGCTTCCGGGCCGCGCGGGGGCGGCACGTCGTGAACTTCGACGTCGACTACTACGACCTCGCGTTCCTCGACGCTGCGATCGCAATCCTCGAGGCGCGCACTGCCGACGTCGTCGTCGCAAGCAAGCGCGCACCGGGCGCGAGCGACCGGCGGCCGATCCTGCGCCGCGTGCTCACCTACGGGTTCGCGAACGCGAGCCGCGTGCTCGTCGGGCTCGCGGTCACGGACGCGCACGGCATGAAGGCGATGCGGCGCGACGACCTCGCGCCGATCGTCGAGCGCTGCGTGACGCGCGGCAGCGTGTTCGACGTCGAGATGGTCGTCCGCGCGTCCGCGGCGGGGCTGCGCGCCCACGAGATCCCGGCCTCCGTCGTCGAGCGGCGCGCCCCACGCACACCCGTCTCCCGCCGGAGCGTGGAGTCGCTCGCCGGTCTCGTGAGGCTCCGTCACGTGCTGCGGCGCGAGTCCCGCTCGGGCGCGCCCGCCTGAGCGCCGGCGACGACACTCGGGCGCGGGCGCAGCGGCCCAGGCGACGAGTGACCGCGCCGGGGCGCCGCGGGGCCTTCGACCGCTACTTCAACAGCGTACGGAGCAGCCGCAGGATCCTGTGGTTCGACGAGAGGCCCGGTGCGGCGAGGAGCTGGACGATGCGCCGCTCGTCCGCGACGGCCGCCCGCACCCGGTTCCACCCGTCGGAGATCGCCGCCTCGGCCGTCGAGATCGTGGCCTCGGACGGCGTGTAGCTCGCCGGGTGCATCGCGAGCAGCGCGGCGAGCTGGGTCTGGTCCGTGCCCACGACGGACGCGAGCTGGTTCACGAGGTCCCGGTAGATGCCCTGCGCGGACGCGCTCGCGCTGCCCGACTGGAGGCCGGTGGTGATCGCGGCCTCGAGCGCGGCCTCGCCCGACTGCAGGTTCGTCGTGCGCTGGATCTGGTTCGAGAGCTCGATCGAGTCGCGCACGAGCGGCGTCACGACCGCGAACACACGGTACGAGAGCACCATCGAGGAGGCGACCCCCTCGAGCGTCGAGAGCCCCGCACCGCCCGACGCCTCCGCCTGGAGCGTCGCGATGCCGGCGGCGTCGGCCGCGAGAAGGTCCTGCAGCGTCGTCTGGGCGGCCGTCGAGAGGTTGTTCGCTGCGGTCACCTCGTTGCCGAGCTGGTTCAGGCGATCGGCACGCGCGCCGAGGGCGGCGGTCACCCACCGCCCGATCGCGCCGGCGGCCGTGCCGTCGGGAAAGGTCGGCACGGTCGAGTCGTCGAAGACGCCGGGGAAGAACGGTGGGAAGGGCGAGTCGGTCGGGACGCCGAGACGGCCACCGGACGTGCCATGGCCTGCCGACGAGTGCCCCTGCGCGGCCGCGCCGACCGGCACGGCTCCCACGACGAGGAGCGCGCAGAGCAGCGCCCCGGCGGCTGCGAACCGCGCCCGACGCCGCTGCACGCGGCCCAACGGTGCGACCATCTGCGTCCCGATTCTCTTCTTCACCGGCGCGCGTCCCGCGCCGCCCGGGGTATGCGGCCGCCGCCGTCCACCCGTTGGACGGGTCATCATTGCGCGCGCGTGTTCGAGGGCCAATCGCTATCTGTGATGAGACTGTGAAGAGTCGCGCGCCGGCCTGCCTGGAGGGCCGGGGCCCCGCCGCCAGCTCGTCGCAGGTCGCCAGTAACCTCGTCGGTCGTGACCGATGGCCTGCCGGCGCCGTCGCCCCGGCCGAAGCGCAGCGAGGTGCGCGGCTCGCGCATGCCGCGATGGCCGAGCCGCGCGGCCGTCCGTGGCGGTCAGCGGCGGTGGCCCCGGCGGGTGATCGTCGGCGGCGCGTCGCTGATCGTCCTGATCGTCCTGGTCGTCGTCGCGGTCTTCCTCTACGCGCGCTACCGATTCGACCAGATCCACAAGGCGAAGGTCGCCGGGCTCGTCGCGAAGGCGCCGGGCAAGCCGTTCGACATCCTGCTCGTCGGGTCGGACTCGCGCTCCTTCGTGGACAGCGCCGCGCAGGCCGCCGCGTTCGGGTCGAAGGCGACCCAGACCGGGCAGCGCAGCGACGTGATCATCGTCGCGCGGATCGACCCGGCGACCCGCCAGGTGAAGCTCCTCTCGATTCCGCGCGACACCTACGTCGACATCCCGGGCCACGTCGCGTACGTGTCGGGGCCGAACCGGATCAACGTGGCGTTCAACAGCGGCCCGAGCCTGCTCGTCCAGACCATCGAGCAGACGTTCCACATTCCGATCACCTACTACGCGGAGGTGAACTTCCCGGGCTTCGCGGGCATGGTCGACGCCCTCGGCGGCGTCTACCTCGACTTCCGCTACCCCGTGCGCGACGCCTACTCCGGCCTCGACGTCACGACGACCGGGTGCCAGCTCGTCCACGGGAGCCAGGCGCTCGCGCTCGTGCGCAGCCGCCACCTGTACTACTTCGAGAACAGCCAGTGGAACTACGACGGGCTCTCCGACCTCAGCCGTATCCAGCGACAGGACGCGTTCTTCCGCGCGGTCGTCTCACGGCTGCGCGGCGCAGTGACGAACCCGCTGACCTTGAACAGCTTCCTCGGCGCGGCGACGAAGTACGTGACGATCGACCAGACGCTCAGCGAGGGCGAGCTCGTCTCGCTCGCGCGGGTCTTCCGGAGCTTCAACTCGGGCGAGCTCGCGACCGAGACACTGCCGACCGCACCGGTCACGATCTCCGGCCAGGACGTGCTCGCGCCTGTACCGGTCCCCGACGAGCAGATGATCGCGAAGTTCCTCGCGTTCGGCGCGACGGCCGCCGCGTACGTCCCACCGGTCCCGGCCGCGCGGCCGACCGCCGCGCAGCTCACGGCCGCGCTGGTCGCGCCCGTCACGACCGTGCCCGGCACGCCGCCTCCCGCGCCGGGCGGCATCGACTACAACACCCAGGCCGAGCCGTGGAACCCCGTGCCGTGCACCCCGTGACGGGGCGCGACCGCTGAGACCGTCCGCCGCGGTCCCCCACGGGGGCGCGACTGCGGATGCGTACACTCCCCCCGTGGACCTCGCGGCACCATCGCCGCCTCCCGGGACGCACCCCGAGGACGCGTACCTGCGACCAGTGCGCTCCGGCGAGCTCCGGTACGCGGTGCTCGACGTCGAGACGACCGGTCTCGACGCGCGCTCGGACCGCGTGGTCGAGTGCGCGGTCGTCGAGCTCGACCGCTCGGGCGGCGAGCTCGACCGATGGTCGTCGCTCGTGGCCGTCCCGGGCGACGGCGAGATCGGCGCGTCGTTCGTCCACGGGATCACCCGCGAGATGCTCGCCGGCGCACCGACCTTTGCGGCGCTTGTCCCGGAGCTCGTGCGCAGGCTCGCGGGGCGCGTCGTCGTCGGGCACGTGCTCGCGTTCGACCTCGGCCACCTCGCGCACGAGTTCCAGCTCGCGGGCGTCGACCTCCCCGACGTGCGCTCCGGCGGCATCTGCACGCGCGACCTCGCACGCCGCCACCTGCCACCGGGGCCGCGCTCTCTCGAGCGCTGCTGCGCCGCGACCGGCGTCGTCGCGAGCGGCGCGCACACGGCACTCGGCGACGCGCTCGCGGCGTCCGGGCTGCTCAGGTGGTTCATCGACCGCGGCAACGATGGCGACTGGCGCGGCGTCACGGACGCCGCGAGCGCGCAGCGGTGGCCCGCGGTCGACGGCCGGGCGGACCCGGCGCTCCCCCGCCCGACCGCGGTCGACGCGCCACAGGCGACCGCGCCGGCGCTCGCCCCCACGGTGCGCCGGCGTGAAGTCGGCGGGTCCGCGAAGGCGCCCGGGCGCTGAGCCGCTCGACCGATCGACCGCGCTCCGGCTCGGCCGCTCAGCCGTCCCAGTCCGCGTCGAGCGAGCCACCGGGCCCCGGACGGAACACCGGGATCGCCCCGAGCGCGCGCACGAGCCGCTCGTCCGCGCCGAGCGCGTCGCGCCACGCGCGCGTCTCGGTCACGAGCGCACCCACCCCGACGACCTCGGCGCCCGCTCGGCGTAGCAGCCGGAGCGCGGCGACAGCGGACGACCCCGTCGAGACGACGTCGTCGACGAACGCGACCCTGCGCCCCGCGACGTGCTCGAGCCGGGCCCGATCGAGCCGGAGCTGCTGGAGCGGCCCGGTCGTGATCGACCGGACGTCCTCGACGAGCGCGTCGCGCAGGTGCGTCTTCGGCGTCTTGTGGAGCACGATGTAGTCGTCGAGGCCGAGCGCCCGCGTGACCTCGATGGCGACCGGCAGGCCCATCGTCGCCGCGGTCGCCACGGCGTCCACGCGCTCGGGCTCGAGCAGGGCCGCGAGCTCGGCACCCGCGCGCGCGAGCACGGAGATGCCGTGGTCGACGGTGACGAGCAGCGCGATCGTGAGGTCCGGCGCGAGCTCGACCAGCGGCAGGTCGAGCACCTGGCTCCCGACCTGCGCTCGGTAGGTCGCGACCGTCGTGGCGCCGGGATCGCTCACCGGGCCTCCCCGTCGCCCGCCGCCTCCGGCGCGTCCGGATCGTGAACCGGGGCAGCACGCCCGCCGTCCGCAGCGGCGCGCTCCGGCGCTGCAGCGCTGCGCTCGGCGTCCGCAGCGGCGCGTGAGGTCTCGACGAGGCGCGCGAGCGCGTTGGCCGCGGCGCCCGAGTCGATCGAGGCGTACGCGGCCTCGAGACCCGACGCGAGGTCCTGCGCGATCCCGGAGACGACGAGCGCAGCGGCCGCGTTCAGCGCGACGAGGTCGCGTTGCGCGCCCGCCTCGCCGCCGAGCACCGCGTGGGCTCGCGCCGCGTTGTGCGCCGCGTCCCCGCCGCGCAGCGCCGCGGGATCTGCGGGCGCGATGCGGAGCGCCCGCGGGTCGACGACGACGCTGCGCCGGCGCGGGCCACCGCCGTCGTCGACGAGCTCGATGATCGTCGAGGTCGTCACCGTCGAGAGCTCGTCGAGGCCGTCGTGGCCGAAGCAGACCATCGCATGGACCGTACCGGTCGCCTCGAGCACGCCCACCATCCGCTCCGCCATCGCCGGGTCTCCGACCCCGACGACCTGACGGGCGACGTGCCCGGGGTTCACGAGCGGGCCGAGGAAGTTGAACACGGTCGCGACGCCGAGCTCGCGGCGCACCGGCGTCGCGTGGCGCATGGCCGGGTGGAAGCGCGTCGCGAGGCAGAAGCCGATCCCGGCCGTCGCGACGCAGTGCTCCACGCCGGGCGCACCGAGGTCGACCGCGACGCCGAGCGCCTCGAGGACGTCTGCGGAGCCCGCTCGCGAGGACGCGGCGCGCCCGCCGTGCTTGAGCACGGTCGCGCCGGCGCCCGCGGCGACGAGCGCCGCGATCGTCGACACGTTGATCGTGCCGCTGCGGTCCCCGCCCGTGCCGCAGGTGTCGATCGCACCCTCGCCGGGCGACACGTCCGACCCGTACGCGCGCATCGCCGCGACGAGGCCGCGCAGCTCCTCGACGGTCTCGCCCTTCACCCGGAGCGCGGCGGCGAACGCCGCGATCTGGGCGTGGGACGCTCTGCCGGCCAGGATCTCACCGAGCGCCGCCCCCACGTGCTCCGACGAGAGGTCCTCCCGGCGGAAGAGCGCGCCGAGCAGGGCGGGCCAGCCTCCGGCGTCGGCGAACGTCCGGGTCTGCGCGTCGGCCGCGTCGTCGGCGCGGCTCACCTCGTCGCCGGGGTTTCTCGGCTCGATCGCGGCGACAGGAGCACCCGGTGGCGTCAGGCGCTCTTGCGCCGCTGGCGCAGGGCCCGGCGCCGCTCGCGCTCCGTGAGGCCTCCCCACACGCCGTCGCGCTCGCGGTGCACGAGCGCGTGCTCCAGGCAGAGCTGGTGCACGGGGCAGCTGGCACAGACGGCCTTCGCCTCCTCGGCCTCCTCGTCGGAGGACGGGTAGAAGATGTCGGGGTCGAGGCCCCTGCAGGCTGCTCTCTGGCGCCAACTGGCGGTCATCGGTAGATCACTTTCTTTGGACTCTGCTCAGGTCACTTCAACAGCAGCCGGACGTCGCCCCTGGAGCTCGACGGCCGGCCGGCGCCAACTCGTGACGGCCGCGCCCGCGACACGAGCTAGGCTCGGGGTCTCGCATGCAACGGGTCCCGGGACGCCGGTACCGCTCCGCTCGGCGCCAGACCGCTGCGCCCACGGAGTTGGAGCATCAATAGTGCCGTGCCGTGACGCCGTTGTCCAGGACTGCCGGCTGCGATGCCCTCCCACCAGGACGTTCGCTCGGCGCTGTGGCGCGGCGCAGCGGGCGCGGCGGCCGGACGGGGCGCGCTACGCCCCCGCTCCCGGCGCGTCTGCGTCGGACCAGTCCGCGAGCACCGACGCCTTCGTCGCCGGCGGGAGCTCCACGCCGTGGCGGTAGTCCGGGTGGTCGATCGCGAGCTCGACCCGCTCGGTCGCGAAGCGCGTCGCGTCGGCGGGCGGGAGCGAGACGCGCACGTAGTGGACCGACGCGGTCACCTCCTCGCGGGTGAGCTGCGACGCGTGCGCCGGGTCCACCGTGCACCGGACCTCGTGCACGTCGTCGCCGGCGCCGATGCGCACGACGACCGAGCGCTCGATGCCGACGAGCTTCGGAAGCCACTCGCGCAGCTCGGCCTCGGAGGTCAGCTCGACGAACAGCGTCATCGACAGCTCGCCCGGTCCCGGCAGGAGCGGGTTGTAGACGTCGAGCTCCTCCTGGACCTGCTCGTCGGTGCTCATGCGCTCGGCGCGTGCCATCTCTTCGACCTGGAAGCGCACGGTCGTGCGGTTCTCGAGAACGACGCTCACGATCGGGCCGATCTCGAGGCGGCGCGTGCGCTTCAACGCGATCACCTCGCGCCGGAACGCGTCGCGCTCGCGCTCGTACTCACGGCCGTCGCGGATGTCCGCGAGCGTGAGCGGCCTCGTCACCGCTGCTCCGACGCGAGGCCGTACGCGCGGGCGAGGATCTGCACGGGATGGAGCGGGCGAAGACCGGTCTCCTGGAGGATCGCGGTGTTCGCGAGGTGGCAGTCACCGCAGACAGCGTCCGCCGCCGCGGCCGAGATCTCCCGGGCGAGCGGCTTCGCGACCTTCCGCGCGAGCTCGTAGTTCTCCGCTCGATAGCCCCACGTGCCGTCGATCCCCGAGCACCGCTCGACCATCGAGACCTTCGCGCCCGTCAGCTGCACGAGGTCGCGGCCCTTGAAGCCGATGTTCTGGGCGCGAAGGTGACACGCGAGGTGGTACGCGACGCTCCCGACGACCTCGCCGGGAAAATCGGTCGAGAGCCCACCGCCCTCGCGACGGTGCTCGTTCACGAGGTACTCGCTCGCGTCGAAGGTGTGCTCGGCCACGAGGTCGGCGTCCACGCCGGGCGCGTAGATCGGGTAGTCCTTGCGGATCACGTAGGCACACGTCGGCTGCGCGACGACCACGTCGCGCCCCGCGCGCACCTCGGCGGCGAGCGCGGAGACGTTGCGCCGGGCGACGCGCTGGAAGCGCGCGACGTCGCCACCGTGGAGCCAGGGCGCTCCGCAGCAACGTGTGCCCTCGGGGAGCGAGCAGGCGATCTCGTTGCGCTCGTAGACCGCGACGAGATCCTTCGCGATCGCAGGCTCCATGTACTCGACGAAACACGTCGGGAACACCGCGACCTCGGCGCGGGGTGACTCGACGCCGGGAGCGCTCCGCCGGGCGAACCACGTCGTGAATCGCTCACGTGCGTAGGGCGGAAGGACCCGCTCCGCGTGGATGCCGACGGTCTTCTCCATGACGCGGCGCGGGAGCGACCCGACCTTCGACGTGATCGCGTTCACGACCGGAGCCGCGGCCGACGAGACCGTGCCGAGCAGGTCCGTGCGCCCGAGGAACTGGTCCGCGGCGCGCTCCGCGAGCGGCCGGCCGGGCTTCGCGTGCTTCACCGCGTTCGCGCGCATCATGAGCCGCGGGAAGTCGAGGTCCCACTCGTGCGGCGGCACGTAGGGGCACTTCACGTAGCAGAGCTTGCACTGGTAGCACTCGTCGACGACCTTGTCCTGCTCGGCGGTCGTCATCGCGGCGACGTCCCCGTCGTGCCGGTCGACTGCGTCGAACAGGGTCGGGAACGACGGGCACAGGTTGAAGCACAGGCGGCAGCCGTGGCAGAGGTCGTAGACGCGCTCGAGCTCCTGGCGCAGGTCCGCCTCGTCGAGGTAGCGCGGGTTGTGCGGGTCGTAGGTCGTCGTCATCTCGCTCGTCTCCGTCCGTCGTCGGGCGCCCTCGCACCCGCGTGGCGGCCCAGGTGCAGGCTCGCGCACCTGCCGGTCGTGCGCTCACGGCGCGCGCCGCCCCGCCCGGGCCTCCCGGCCCGCCGTGCGGCGCGACGCGCGCGCGTGGTGACGCGTGCTCGCGCGATCAGCTGCCGACGGACGCGAGACCCTGCTGGAAGCGTCCCGCGTGGCTCTTCTCGGCGCGTGCGAGCGTCTCCATCCACTCCGCGATCTCCTCGAAGCCCTCGTCGCGGGCGGTCTTCGCGAACCCCGGGTACATCTCGGTGTACTCGTAGGTCTCGCCGGCCACGGCCGAGCGCAGGTTGTCCGCGGTCGGACCGACGGGCTCGCCGGTCACGGGGTCGCCGACCTCGCGAAGGAAGTCGAAGTGGCCGAACGCGTGGCCCGTCTCACCCTCGGCGACCGAGCGGAACAGCGCTGCGACGTCCGGGTAGCCCTCGATGTCCGCCTTCTGCGCGAAGTAGAGGTAGCGGCGGTTCGCCTGGCTCTCTCCCGCGAACGCCTCCTTCAGGTTCGCCTCGGTCTTCGAGTCCTTGAGCTGTGGCACGGTGCTCCTCTCGTCCGCGGCCGGTCCGGCGGGTGCCCGTGAGACGGCCGCTGTGTTCGTGAACTTGCTCCAATATTAGTACTGTTCTAACAGTGCTCGCCAGGCCGGGTCCGCCCCTGTGGCACGCTGTGCACCCGTGAGCATCCTCGTGGTCGACGTCGGCACGAGCAGCGTGCGCGCCTCGGTCGTACGGCCGGACGCGACCTTCGCGTGCGTGCACCGGGTCGCGATCGGGGCGCGCTCGGCCGCCGCCGGGTTCGTCGAGATCGACCCGGTCGCGATCGGGGCGGCCGCGCTCGCCGTCGCACGGGCGGCGCTCGAGGGCGCGGGCGCCGTCGACGCCGTCGGGATCACCGCGCAGCGCGCGTCGACCGTCGTATGGGACCGCTCGAGTGGCGAGCCCGTGGGCCCGGGCATCGGCTGGCAGGACCTCCGCACGGTGGGCCGATGCCTCGCGCTCCAGGCGGACGGGCTGCGCCTCGCGCCGAACCAGTCGGCGACGAAGCTCGCGTACCTGCTCGACGCGCACGATCCGCAACGCACGCGCGACCTGTGCTTCGGCACCGTCGACTCGTGGCTCGCCTGGATCCTGTCCGCCTCGACGCTGCACGTCACGGACGCGACGAACGCGGCCGTGACTGGCCTCGTCCTCCTCGACGGCTCGGCATGGGACCCGCACGTGCTCGACGCGCTCGGCATCCCCGCACGCGTGATGCCGGAGATCATCGACTCGAGCGGCGTCGCCGGCCGGGCGCTCGCGCTCCCCGGCGCCCCGCCGATCGCCGGGATCGTCGGCGACCAGCAGGGATCGCTCGTGGGCCAGGGCTGCCTCGCACCCGGCCAGGCGAAGGCGACGTTCGGGACCGGAGCGATGCTCGACTGCGCGACAGGGCGCTCGCGCCCTTCCTTCGCGGTGAAGGGCGCCGCGGGGACGTTTCCGATCATCGCCCGACGCGAGCGCGGCGTCGTCCACTGGGGCATCGAGGCGATCATGCTCGCCGCGGGCTCCTGCGTCGACTGGTTGCGGGACGGTCTCGGCGTCATCTCCGACGTAGCCGACACGGACGCGATCGCTGCGTCCGTGCGCGACGCCGGCGGCGCGATGTTCGTCCCCGCGCTCAGCGGGCTCGGCACGCCCGTGTGGGACTTCGGCGCGCGCGGCACGCTCGTCGGCCTGAGCGCGTCGACGACGCGCGCCGAGGTCGTCCGGGCGGTGCTCGAGGGGGTTGCGCACCGGGCCGCGGACCTGTGCGAGGCCGCCGAGGCCGACTCGGGACGGTCGATCGAGCGCCTGCGCGTCGACGGCGGCATGAGCGAGAACGCGACCTTCGTCCAGATCCTCGCGGACGCGATCCGCCGCCCGGTCGACCTGGCCCCGGTCGCCGAGGCGACGACGCTCGGGGCCGCCTACCTCGCGGGAGTCGCGACGGGCACGTGGTCGTCGCTCGAGGAGGCGACGACGGTCGCCTCGCCGCGTGCGGTCGTCGAGCCGCGGCGCCGGCTCGATCGCGAGCGATGGCTCGACGCGCGCGCCCGGTCCGAGGCCACGGTCCCCGCGATGACCGCGATCAGCTTCTGAGCGAGGCCGCGAGCGCGAGCGCGTCGTCGAGCGACGACGGCCGCTCGAGCAGCGCCCGGAACGCCATGAGCCGGCGCGGCATCCCGACGCACGAGGCTGCGACGAGCGCCCCGTCGCGGGCGTGACACGCGACGAATCGCGCCGAGGCGACCGAGCCGTCGACGACCACGACCTCGTCGTCGGGCCCGGGCAGACCGACCGCCTGGATCTTCACGCCGAACTGATCGGACCAGAAGTACGGGACCGCGTCGTACGCGGTCGCGAGCCCGGGGGGTGCGAGCAGCGTCGCGGCGGCGTGGGTACCGTGCTCCGCCGCGTTCGTCCAGTGCTCGAGCCGCACCGGCGCGGCGGCGAGCGGGTGGGGGAAGCGCGCGACGTCACCCGCGGCGACCACGCCCGGCGCCGCGGCGAGCGTTGCGTCGCAGACGACGCCGCGGTCGAGCGTGACGCCCGACCCTTCGAGCCACGCGGTCTCGGGCTCGACGCCGATCGCGACGAGAACGACGTCGGCCGCGATCGTCTCACCGCCGTCGACCACGACGCCCTCGACCCGCTCCGCCCCCGCGAAGCCGGCCACGGAGGTCCCGGTCCGCACGTCCACGCCGTGCGCTTCGTGGAGCGTGCGCACGGCCTCGCCGAGGACGGGGCCGGCGACGCGCCCGAGCGGGGTCGCGAGCGGCTCGACGACGGTCACCTCGCTCCCGAGCGCACGCGCGGTCGCGGCGACCTCCATCCCGAGGAAGCCTCCACCGACCACCACGAGGCGGCGCGCACCGCCGACGAGCGCGTCGCGCAACGCGTCCGAGTCCTCGACGCGCCGGAGCGTTCGCACACCCGAGGGGGCGGGGCGTGGCCACGGCCGGGCCGCCGCGCCGGTCGCGACGACGAGGCCGTCGAACGCGACCGCCGTGCCGTCCTCGAGAGCGACCGCGCGCTGCGCGAGGTCGAGCGCGGCCGCCCGCTCGCCGAGGCGCAGCTCGAGGTCCAGCTCGTCGATCCGCTCGCGCGTCCGGAGCTGGACGCGCCCCGCGTCCCACTGCCCGGCGAGGTACTGCTTCGACAGCGGCGGGCGGTCGTAGGGGAGGCGGGCCTCGTCGCCGAGCAGCACGATCCGACCGGCGAAGCCGTGCCTACGCAGCGCCTCGCAGGCCCACAGCCCCGCGAGAGAGGCGCCGACCACGAGGACCGTGCTCGACGCGTCGAGGCCCGGAGCTGCGCCGGGCGCGCGGCGACCCGCCATCGCGGCGAGCGTAACGTCCCGCGCGGAAGGACGCGCGTGGAGGCGGCGCGCCCGGCGCGCTCAGCTCCGGGGCACCTCGGTCGCGCCCGCGTCTGCCGCGCTGGCGTCGTCGGCCCCTCCGACCGCCTCGAGCCGCGGCATGAGCGCGTCGACGCGCTCGCGCGCCCCTCGGATGCGGCGGTCGAGCTCCTCGACGATGTCGATGGCCCTGCGGAACCTCGCCTCGAGCAGGTCGACGTCGACGAGGCCCTGGTCGAGCTCCTGGATGATCGCGTCGAGCTCGGCCGAGGCCTCCGCGTATCCGAGCTCGCCCGCCGGCGCGGTCACCTGGTCGTCGCCTTGCATGCTCACGTACGCTCCTCGTCACTGGTCTCTGCCGCGTCCGCGGCGGTGCCGGTCTCTGCCGCGTCCGCGGCGGTGCCGGTCTCTGCCGCGTCCGCGGCGGTGCCGGTCTCTGCCGCGTCCGCGGCGGTGCCGGTCTCTGCCGCGTCCGC
>DAHUXW010000057.1 GCA_027306925.1 Acidimicrobiaceae bacterium
CGCTGCCACGTACCAGGTCGTCGCGACCGCGAGGATCGAGAAGCTCGGCGGCATCGACGGCGCGGCGTAGGAGATCGCGACGCCGGCCCAGAGGGAGCTCACCGCGATGCCCGCCGAGAGCCACATCGCCCGCCACGGCGATGCGCTGAGCTGGCGAGCGGCGCCCGCAGGCGTCGCGAGGAGGCCGAGCAGCAGCAGCGCACCGACGACCTGGGTCGCCTCGCCCGCCGCGACGCCGACGAGCGCAAGGAAGCCGAGACCGAGCGCGCGCACCGGCACGCGGTGCACGGCCGCGACGACGGGGTCGAGGCTCGCGAACGTGAGCGGGCGGGCGATCGCGACGGCCGCGCACGCGACGGCCGCGCCGACGGCTGCCGCGGCCTCGGCCTGGGATCTCGTCATCCCGAAGATCGAGCCGAAGAGCACCGTCGTGCCCGCGCCGCCGTTCCCGGCGCTTCGCGACGTCGTGTAGATCGTGAGGAAGAACACGCCAAGTCCGAGCAGCCACGCGAACACGTTGCCGATCACGACGTCGTCGGCGCGACCGAGCGGCCCGACGAGCCCCATGAGCAGCGCGACCGCGACGCAGCCGACGAACAGCCCGAGCCGCAGGTCGACGCCGATCGCGAGCGCGCCGAGCGCGCCGGTGAACGCGACGTGGCTCAGCGCGTCACCGGTGAACACCTGGTCCCGCAGCACGAGGAAGTGCCCGACGAGGCCGCACGCGAGCGCGACGAACGTCCCCGCGACGAGGGCGTCGTCGACGAACCCGTGCGAGAGCATGTGCGCGATCGCGGTGACGGGATCGACGAGCGCGGTCACGGCCCAGGTCACGCTCCCCGACCAAGCGCCGCGACACGCCGGGAGCGCGCCTCGGACACGCCCCGGACGCCGGCCGCGACGAGGTACACGGCGAAGCCGAAGCTCGTGAGGTAGAAGCCCGACGGGTAGATCGAGAAGTACGCGACCGCGAGCCCGGACCAGGTGACGAGCAGACCGAGCGCGACGGACAGCACGAGCCCGAGTCCGGGGCGGGCGGTCACCTGCTGCGCGGCCGCCGCCGGCATGACGAGCAGCGCGAACACGAGGAGCGAGCCCGTGATCTCGCTCGCGGCGGCCACCGCGACGCCGAGGAGCACGACGAACGCGAGCGACAGCGCCCGGACCGGCACGCCGCGCGCCCGCGCGACGTCGGGATCGACAGAGGCGAAGAGCAGCGGGCGGCCGAGGAGCACGAGCAGGGCGAGCGCTCCCACGGCGACGGCCGTGAGCGCCCAGACCTGGCTGTCGGTGATCCCGAGGAAGCTTCCGAACAAGAGCGCGTCGACACCGTTCAAGAAGCCGTTGTAGAGGTTCACGAACAGCACGCCCGCGGCGAGCGCGAACGCCTGGACCGCGCCCGTCACCGCCGACTCCGCGCCACGCGAGCTGCCTGCCCGGCCCCGCGGGACCGCCGCGATCACGAGCGCGGCCGCGACGCACGCGCCGAAGTAGCCGACCGCGATCGGCAGCCCGACGAGCGTCGCACCCGCCGCGCCCGGGAAGCCGACGACCGCGAGCGTGTGGCCGGCGAAGCTCTGCCGCCGGAGCACCATGACCCAGCCGACGGCCGCCGCGAGCACGGCCACGACCGTGCCCGCGGCGAGCGCCGTGACCATGAAGTGGTAGGCGAACAGCTCGTGGAGGTCCGAGACGAGATTCGCGCCGAGCACCGGGGGCGGAGCGCCGTGCGGCAGATGGGCGCCCGGCCCGAGCACGGCGTGGCGAGCGGGAGCGGTCGCGGCGACGAGGTGCGCGAGCGCGCTCACCGGTGCTCGTGCCCGTGGCGCCCGCCGTGGACCTCGGGGGCCTCGGGCTCGCCGACGACGACGAGCCGGCCGTCGGAGGTCGTGACCACCTCGATCGGCGTCGAGAACAGCGCGCTGAGCGTCTCGCTCGTGATGACCTCGTGCGGGGAGCCCGCGGCGACCCTGCCCCCGGCGATGTACACGACGCGGTCGAGCTGGCCGAGGATGGGGTTCACGTCGTGGGCAACCATGACGACCGCGACGCCCGAGTCGCGGCAGATCCCCCCGATGAGCGACGCGACCGCGGCCTGGTTCGGCAGGTCGAGGCTGTCGAGCGGCTCGTCGAGGAACAGGATCTCCGGGCGCTCGACGAGCGCCTGGGCGATGAGCAGGCGCTGCTGCTCGCCGCCGGACAACGACCCGATCGGGCGATCCGCGTACGCGCTCGCCCCGACGAGGTCCACGACCTCCCCGACCCGCGTGCGCGCCTCGCGCTCACGGCGCCGACCCGCGAGCAGGAGCGGGAACGGCACGCCCCACCGGTGGCCGTCGAGACCGAGCCGCACGACGTCCCGGCCGCGCACCGCGAGCCCCGGGTCGAAGCTCCGGCGCTGGGGGAGGTAGCCGACCCGGCGGCTCGAGCTGCCCGCCGGACGCCCGAGGAGCTCGACCGATCCCGCCGTGAGCGGGAGCAGCCCGAGCGCGACCTTCACGAGCGTCGACTTGCCCGCGCCGTTCGGGCCGAGCACCGCGACGAACTCTCCCGCGCCGACCTCGAGGTCGACACCGCTCCACAGCGTCCGACCGCCCGCGGCCGCGGCCGCACCGCGCATGACGAGCACCGGCCGGTCCACCGGCGCGCCGGGCGCGCCCGTAGCGCTGCTCACGCGGCCGCCCGGACGAGCGCGGCACGGATCCCCCGCAGCTCACGGACCTGCCACGCCTCGTACGTCGCGGAGGCGGGCGCGAGCGTCTCGGTGATCGTCGCGGTGGGGATGCCGGCCGCTCGACACTCGGCGAGCTGGGCCTGGACGTCGGGCGTGACGTTCTGGCTGTTGAAGACGTAGATCTTGATGAGGTGGAGTCGGATCTGGCGGTCGATCGCGGCACGGTCGCCCGCCGACACCTCGCTCCCTTCGCTCACCGCGCGCAGGAACGCCGGCGGCGTGAGCACCCGGAGCCCGAGGGCGGGCGCGAGCATCGAGAAGATCGACTCCGACGCGCCGACCGGCGTGCCCGCGAAGCGGGCCCGGATCTCGCGCACGAGCGCGTCGTAGGGCGCGAGCGCCACGGTGAGGAAGCGACGCGCCCCGCGCCGGAAGTAGGACGCGCCTGCGGGATCGAGGCGACCGAGGTCCGCGGCCACCGCGGCGACCACGCGCCGCACGTCCGCCGGGTCGTACCAGCGGTGCGGGTTCGCGCCGGCGCGAAGGCCGAGGAGCGAGCCGACGTCGAGGACCGTCGAGGTGCCGGCGTCCGCGGCGACGAGCTTCGCGGCCCACGGGTCGTAGCCGATGCCGTTCACGACCACGAGGCGCGCGCTCGCGATCGCACGCGCGTCCGCAGGGGTGGGCTCGTAGGCGTGGGGATCCGCGTTCGGGTTCGTGATGATGCTCGTGACGCTCACCCGGTCGCCCCCGACCTGGGCGACGATGCTCCCCCAGAAGTTCTCCGCGGCCACGACCGGGACCGTACCCGCGGGCGCGAGCCCAGGCGGTCGTCCCGACGGGACCGCGACCGCGAGCGCGGTGATCGCGAGCACGCCGAGCGCCCCCACGAGGGGAACGGCCGCGCGAAGCACGGGCGCGCGCCGCGCCGCGCGCACCCGGGCGCGTCCCAACCGCCTCATCGTCCTCCTGTCGCGAGCGATCTGCGCCCGTCCTCGCCATTGTGACCGCCCTCCGCGGCGCCCGTAGGGACGGGTGACGCGGACGGTGAACGCTTCGTCACCAAATCGCAACATCTGTCGATTTCCGGCGACGGACTGAGTAGAGTCAGCGCAACGTCGCCGTCGGGGGGCGGCGTCGACCGTTCGACCAGGAGGGACCGTATGAACAGGATCACCTTGCGACTCGGGGCGCCAATTGCCGCCGCGGCGATGGCGCTCGCGGGCGTCGGCACCGCGCAGGCCGCGTCGGGGAGTGTCGCGCGCGCGAGCAAGCCGACCTACACGATCGCGTACGAGGGTCCGCTGTCGGGCGGAAACGCCCAGCTCGGCCTCAACATGAAGTTCGCGGTGCAGCTCGCGATCAACCAGGCGAACTCCGGGACGACGTTCAAGAAGCTGCCGTTCAAGCTGAAGTTCCTCGCCGAGGACGACCAGGGGTCGGCGACCCAGTCACCGGCCGCGGCCCAGGCCGTCATCAACAACTCCTCCGTCGTCGCCGTCGTCGGCCCGGCGTTCTCCGGCGCGACGAAGGCCGCGGAGCCGCTCTACCACGCGGCGAACCTCCCGACCGTCAGCCCGTCCGCGACCGCCCCCGCGCTCGCGACCCAGGGATGGAACAACTTCTTCCGCGTCGTCGCGGACGACAACGCGCAGGGCCCCGGTGACGCGACCTACGTCGTGAAGAAGCTCGGCGCGAAGAAGATCTACACGGTGGACGACGCGAGCGCGTACGCGGTCGGCCTCGTCCAGGCGTTCGCCAAGAAGGCCCAGCAGCTCGGCGCGACCGTCACGCACCAGGAGGCCCCGGGCACCACGCAGTGCCAGGCCGGCACGGGCAACGTCCAGCAGTACGGGGCGCTCGCGACGGAGATCAAGTCGAGCGGCGCGCCGGTGACGTTCTACGCGGGCTACTACTGCGACTTCGCGCTCCTCGCGAAGGCGCTGCGCGCGGACGGCTACAACGGCAGGCTCATGTCGGACGACGGCAGCCTCGACCCGCACTACGTGAGCGAGGCCGGCGCGTCCGTCGCGAACGGGACGCTTCTCAGCTGCGCCTGCACGAACCTCGGTAGCTCGAAGACGGACACGACGTTCTCGTCGCAGTTCAAGAAGCTCGCGGGCTTCGCGGTCGGCACGTACTCGGCCGAGGCCTACGACGCGACGAACACGATCATCAAGGCGATGGCCAAGGTCGGGTCGAACGTGAAGCGCTCGGCGCTCGTGACGGCGCTGCACAAGGTCGTGTACACGGGCCTCACGAAGACCGTCCACTTCCAGCCCAACGGGAACATCGCGGGTAGCACGGTCTACCTGTACCAGGTGAAGAACGGCTCGATCGTCGAGCTCGGACCGGTGAGCAAGCTCGTCGGCTGACGTCGAGGCGGCGACTGGCGCCGCCGTGGTGAACGTGGCCGGGCAGCCTGCGGGCTGCCCGGCCACGCGCCGAGCCCCCGGCATGCCGATCCGAAGGACCTGCCGATGTGCTTCACCCAGAACTTCTGGAACCTCGTTGTCTCCGGTCTCGCCGACGGCTTCCTCTACGCGCTGATCGCGATCGGCTACACGCTCGTCTACGGCGTGCTGCAGCTCATCAACTTCGCCCACAGCGAGGTGTTCATGAGCGGCGGCTTCGCGAGCTACTTCATCTTGAACGCGGCCATCGGCACGAGCCAGCCGCACGGCATCGGCTCCCTCGCCTTCCTCGCGCTCGGCACGGTGGGCGGAGGGCTCGGCGGGGCGCTCGTCGCGTTCCTCCTCGAGCGCGTCGCCTATCGGCCGCTGCGCCGGCGCAACGCCCCCCGCCTCGCGTTCCTCATCAGCGCGATCGGCGCCTCGTACTTCATCTACAACATCGCGGGCAAGGAGTTCGGGAGGAACGCGCTCGAGATCCCGAGCCCGTTCACGAACGGGCCCGTCTTCTCGATCTTCGGCGCGACCGTTCAGACGTACTACGTCGTCATCGCGGTCTCGGCGGTGATCATGCTCGTGCTAGTCGACCGGGTGGTCGCGATGACACGGCTCGGCAAGGGCATCCGGGCCGTGGCCCAGGACGCCGAGACCGCGAGCCTCATGGGCGTGAACATCGACCGCGTGATCTCGCAGACCTTCATCATCGGCGGCATCCTCGGCGGTGCGGCGGGCTTCCTGTTCGGATTGAACGCCGGCGTCGTCTACACGATGGGCTTCACGCCGGCGCTCAAGGCCTTCACGGCCGCGGTGCTCGGCGGCATCGGGAACATCCGCGGTGCGATGATCGGCGGCCTGCTGCTCGGGATCGTCGAGAACCTCGGCGTCGCGTGCACCCAGGCCTCCTGGCGGGACGTCGTCGCCTTCGGCATCCTCGTGCTCGTGCTCCTCGTGCGCCCGACCGGCATCCTCGGCGAGCAGCTCGGCCGGGCCGCGTGACCGCCGCCCCGCGTCGCGGCTCCGCGCTGCGCAGGCTCTGGACGAGCGAGGACGCGCGCCGCGGCTTCGCGTGCGTCGTCGGCGGGCTCGTGCTCGCGGTCATGACCGGCCCCGAGGGGAGCTCGACCGCGCCGACGTCGGGCTTCACCGGGTCCCTCTTCCACGCGCGGGTCATCGGCTTCATCGTGTTCGGGCTCGTGCTCTGGGGGCTGATCACCGTGCGCCGGCGGTACGCGACACAGGTGCGCGCGTTCAGCGACAAGGTGACCGCCGCCCCCCGACGGCTGCTTCCCGACAAGCGGGTCCGCGCGGTCGTCTACCTCGCGGTGCTCGCGTTTGCGATCGCGTACCCCGCGACCCTGAACAGCTTCTGGCAGGAGGTCCTCGTCGACCAGATCGGCGTGTACGTGCTGCTCGCGATCGGGCTGAACGTCGTGGTCGGCTACGCCGGGCTCCTCGACCTCGGGTACATCGCGTTCTTCGCGATCGGCGCGTACTCGGCCGCCTACTGGACCGGAGCGCTCCCGATCCACCCGCCGTTCCACCTGAACCCGTTCTACGCGATCCCGCTCGCGATCATCGCGGCGATGCTCGCGGGCGTCGTCCTCGGGGCGCCGACTTTGCGCCTCCGTGGCGACTACCTCGCGATCGTGACGCTCGGGTTCGGGGAGATCATCCAGATCGTCGCGACCAACCTCCAGGGTGTCACCGGCGGGGCGCAGGGGGTGATCGGGATCCCCCACTTCTCGATCCACCTGCTCGGGATCCACTACGACTGGGGCATCAACTCGCTCCCGTACTACTACCTGCTGCTCGGCTTCGTCGTCCTCGTCCTCTTCGGGTTCCACTTCCTCGAGAACTCGCGCGTGGGCCGCGCGTGGGTCGCGATCCGCGAGGACGAGGTGGCCGCGGAGTCGTCCGGGATCAACGTCTTGAAGTACAAGGTCATGGCGTTCGCGATCGGTGCGTCGACCTCCGGCTTCGCCGGCATGCTCGAGGCGAGCAAGATCAGCTTCGTCGAGCCCGCGGACCTCACGGTCCAGCTGTCGATCCTCATCCTCGTGCTCGTGATCTTCGGCGGGATGGGCTCGCTCCCGGGCGCGGTCGTCGGCGCGGCCGTCCTCCAGTGGCTCCCGCAGTACCTGCGGGTGCACCCGCTGCTCGGCTTCCAGCAGCAGGACATCTACATCTACCTCGGCGCGCTGCTCGTCGTCATGATGATCTTCCGCCCCGAGGGGATCATCCCGTCCCGGCGCCGGAAGCGCGAGATCGGGCTGGCCGAGCACGGCGTCGGCCACGCGGACGCGCTCAGCGGCCAGTCGGGCCCGGTCGCGTGAGCCAGGTGAGCGCGCCCGGACCGTCACCGGCGCCCGGGGAGGATGCAGGCGGCGACGAGGGCGACGTCGTCATCTCGGTCGACGCCGTCACGCTCCGCTTCGGTGGGCTCACGAGCCTGAGCGCGGTCTCGCTCTCCCAGCGCCGCGGCCAGATCCTCGCGGTGATCGGCCCCAACGGGGCGGGGAAGACGTCGCTCTTCAACTGCCTCACGGGCGTGTACACGCCCCAGGAAGGCTCGATCACGTTTCTCGACCGGAGCGGCAAGTCGACCTCGATCGTCGGGCGCAAGCCGCACCGGGTCAACCGGGCCGGGATCGCGCGCACGTTCCAGACGAGCCGGCTGTTCAACGCCCTCACCGCGTTCGAGAACGTGAAGATCGGCGTCGAGTCCCGGATGCACACGGGCCCGCTCGGCGCGATGCTGCGCCTCCCGCGCACGCGGCGCGAGGACCGCGCGAGCGACGCGCGGGCGACCGAGCTCCTCGACTTCGTCGGGCTGCGCAACCGTGCGAACGACATCGCGAGCGCGCTCCCCTACGGCGACCGCCGGCGCCTCGAGATCGCGCGCGCGCTCGGCACCGCCCCGGAGGTGCTGCTGCTCGACGAGCCGGCGGCGGGGACGAACCCGTCCGAGAAGGCCGAGCTCGCCGCGCTCATCCGCAAGGTGAACTCGCAGATGGGCGTCAGCGTGCTGCTCATCGAGCACGACATGGGTCTCGTCATGGCCCTCGCGGACCGCATCGTCGTCCTCAACTTCGGCCAGGTCATCGCGTCGGGCACGCCCGCGGCCGTCCAGCAGGACCCCGCAGTCGTCGAGGCGTACCTCGGCGCGGCCGACCCCGACGAGCCGGGAGCCTAGGTTGCTCCTCGAACTCGAGGACCTCGAGGTCCGCTACGGTGCGATCCCGGCGCTGAAGGGCATCGGCCTCGAGATCGCGCAGGGCGAGATCGTCACGCTGCTCGGTGCGAACGGGGCCGGCAAGACGACGACGCTGCGCTCGATCTCCGGGCTGCACCACCCCACGCGCGGCCGGATCGTGTTCGACGGCACGGACATCGCGACGATGGCGCCCCACGACGTCATGGCGCTCGGCGTCAGCCACTCCCCCGAGGGACGCCGGATCTTCGGCCGGATGTCGGTCATGGAGAACCTCGAGATGGGCGCCTACCGCAGGCGGGGCGCGATCCGCAAGGACCTCGACCGGGTCTTCGAGCTGTTCCCCGTGCTCGGCGAGCGCAAGCGCCAGCCGGGCGGCACGCTGTCGGGGGGCGAGCAGCAGATGCTCGCGATCGGGCGCGCGCTCATGAGTGAGCCGCGGCTGCTCCTGCTCGACGAGCCCTCGATGGGGCTCGCGCCGCTCATCGTGCGCGAGATCTTCTCGATCATCCGCCAGATCCGGGAGACGGGCACGACGATCCTGCTCGTCGAGCAGAACGCGACGCAGGCGCTGCGGCTCGCGGACCGCGGCTACGTGCTCGAGAACGGCGCGATCGTCATGGCCGACGAAGCGCGGCGCCTCCTCCAAGATCCGCGGGTGCGCGAGGCGTACCTCGGGGAGGCGGCCGCTCCTTCGACCTGAGCCCGAGCGCCGGGCCCGTCGCACCCACGTGGCGCGGCGTGCGCTCAGTACGAGAACCGGGCGATGAGCTGCTGGAGCTCGGCGGTCATCCGGGCGAGGTCGCCGGCCGCCGCGGCCGTACCGCTCGCGGCCGAGGAGCTCTGCTGCGCGACGGACGCGACCTCCGCGATCGTCGTCGTGATCTCCGTGGCGCCCTGCGCGGCTCCCGCGACGTTGCGAGCGATCTCGTTCGTCGTCGCGGTCTGCTGCTCGACCGCGGACGCGATCGCCGACTGCAGCTCGTTGATCCTGTCGATGATGTCCTTGATCTTGCCGATCGCCTCGACCGCGCTCGCAGTGTCCGCCTGGATCGCCGCGATCTTCGCCGAGATGTCGTCCGTCGCGGTCGCGGTCTCGCGTGCCAGGTCCTTCACCTCGCCCGCGACGACCGCGAAGCCCTTGCCCGCCTCGCCCGCGCGGGCGGCCTCGATCGTCGCGTTGAGCGCGAGCAGGTTGGTCTGCTGGGCGATCGTCGTGATCACCTTGATGACCTTGCCGATCTCGGCAGAGGAGTCCCCGAGCTTCACGACCGTCGCGTTCGTCGCCTCGGCGACCGCGGTCGCCTCGATCGCGACGCGGGCAGCGTCGGCCGAGTTCTTCGCGATCTCGCGGATCGACGCGGTCAGCTCCTCGGCGGCCGCGGAGACGCTCTCCACCTGCGACGAGACCATCTCCGAGGTGTTCGAGGCCGCTCGAGCCTGGCCGGAGGTCTCGATCGAGCCCGACGACATCTGCGCGGACGTCGCGAGCAGCTCCTCGGAGGCCGCCGCGAGCCCTTCGGTGTTCGCCCCGATCGCGCTCACGCGCTCGCGAAGGTCGGCCAGGAGCGACGCGAGCCCGTCGCCCACCTGGCCGATGGCGTCCGAGCCCGAGACCGGGACCGACACCGTCAGATCACCCTTGGCGGCCGCCGAGACGACCCCGAGGATCGCGTCGACCTTCTCGCGCAGCTCGTGCTCGGCCTCGCGCTCGCGCTGCTGCGCGTCGATCTTCTCGACCACCTGGGAGACGACCGTCCCGACGTTGCGCATCGCGGTGATCCGCCATTGGGGGATCTCGTCGCGCGTCGCCGGCGAGAAGAAGTCCATCGTGCCGACCACGCGCCCCGCGACGACCACGGGAAAGCAGACAGCCTCGACTGGTCCGGAGTGCTGGGCCGCCGCGACCCGCGGGCACTGCGCCAGCGGGCGCGCCGCGTCGCTGTGGACGAGCTCGCGACCCGACCACGCACGACCGGCGAGGCCGCTCGACTCGGCGATCGTCGTCGAGCGGTCGAGGCGGTCGAGCTCGCCGGATCCGAGCCCGCCGGACTGCGCGACGACGTGCATCGAGTGCGTCGGCTCGTCGACCGCCCAGTAGCTCGCGTACGCCCAGCCGAAGCCGCGCCGCGCGGCCTCGAGGGCCTTCGCGACGACCGCGTCGACCGTCGCGACCTCGTGCAGCTCGCGAAGCATCTCGATGACCGCCGCGTTGTCCGTCGACGCTTCGGCCTGGGCCCGGTTCTGCACGGCGATCTCGTCACGAGACGCCGCCTGCGCGGCGATCGCATCGTTCAGCAGGCCCGCGACCTCCCCGAGCTCGTCCTGCGAGTCGACCTCGGCGCGCACGTCGAGGTCACCCTCGCTCACGGCGCCGAGCGCCGAGTTGATCACCGCGATCGGTCGCGTGATCGAGCGCGGGATCGCGATGGCCGAGGCGATCGCGATCAGGACGACCAGGATCCCGAATCCGAGGACGAGGTTCCGCTCGTTGGCCGCGGACGCGATCGACGCCGCTGTCCGCGCGCTCATCTGGGCCGTGACCTCGGACACGAGCGTGTTGAGCGGCGCGGTGATCGACCCGAACGACAGGGCCGCCACGCCCGTCGCGGCGCGCGCGAGGCTCGTCCGCGTGTTGGTCGCGAGGTCGGCGTTCACCTGGTGGGCGAGGTTCGCGTACGTCGTGTACGCGGTGTTCGCCTTCGCGAGGTTCGCGCGCTCGCTCGCGTCGAGCGAGTACGCGGCGAGCGCGCGGCTGTCCGCCGAGTACGCGGCGGTGCCCAGCGTGAGCGACTGGAGGTCTCCGGTCGGGCTCGCGTGGGACGCGTAGTCGAAGGCGACCGAGTTCTCGGCCACCGCGATCGTCGCTGCATCGATCTGGAGCTGCTTGGCCGCCCGCGTCATCGCGACGTCGACGCGTGTCGCCGTGGCGTCCGAGCGCGCGGTCGATGCGGCCGCGACGCCGAGCCCGAGCATCGCGAGGACGAGAACCGTGAGCAGCGCGTAGCTCGCGACGAGCTTGGTCCGAACCTTCAGCCGGCGGAGCGGTGCGGCGAGGTGTGCGCCGCCCGGGCGAGGTGCCCGCGCGCCGCGCGGGTCACGGTCCTCGGAACCACCGGTCCGCCCGCGATCGGCCGCGCCACCGGACGCGGCCGGCTCGGCCCGCCCGCCGGTGACGAACGGCCCGAAGTGCGCGAGCGTGGCCGTGCCGTTGCCCGCGCCGTGGTCCGTCCCGTTCCGCGCTCCTGCCATCTCTGCCGTCCTTGGCTCGATCGAGGCGCCGGCCAGCCCGGCGGTCGCACGATGACCAACGGCGTTACGCGCGAATCCTTGAGCACTCGCTGCCAGGAGTGGCGCGACCCACGGTCAGCGCGGCGGCCCGGCGAGGACCGTCCGCAGGCTCGCGATCCAGTCGAGATGGAGCGTCGCAGGCTCCCAGCCGCGTGCGACGACGGTCACGTCGACCGTGCGAGGAGCCTCGTCGGCCCGCCCAAATCGGGCAGGTCCGGGTCGGCGCGCGGGAGCCGCGACGCGCAGGCGGACCACCCAGCGACCGTCCCCGTCGCCGACCTGGCAGAGCCATGAGCACGGGCGGCCGGCGAGGAACACCGGGCGGTCGTCGAGCCGCACCGGTCCCGAGCCTCCCGGGGCGGTCGGCAGCTCGCGCGTCAGCGCCTCGGCGAGCGCGCGGATGGACGGGCGCGCCTGTCGCGCGGGCCCGACGGGCGCCGTCGTCACGCGGAGCAGGCGACCCGTGGTCGTGCCCGGCTCGCCGTAACACAGCTCGACGCTCGCGGGCACGCCCGAGACGAAGACCGTGTCGCCGAGCGTCCCGGGCGACGGCGGCCGCTCGGTCCCACCGGGAACCTCCCCCGAGAGCGCGACGAGGTCGAGCTCGCCCGCCGCGAGCAAGGCCTCGAGCAGCGCCGCACGCTGCACTCCCCCCGTCGCGAAGCCCGACTCGCCCATCTCCCGCCACCACGCCCCGTCTCCCGCCCGGAGGTCGAAGTGTGCTGCCGGGAGCCCCGGCAGTCAACCGCGAAGCGTGGCGCGGCTGCCGACCGGCTCCCGGCGCAGCGCCTGGCCCGCCCCGGGCGAGCCGCCGGCAGCGCGTCGCCCGTCGGTCAGGCGACCGCGTCCTCGAACGCGCCGAGCGCGGTCGCGGAGCCGACGACCGTCAGGCGGTCCCCGGCCACGAGAATGGTCGAGCCGCCCGGTGCGACAGCCTCGCCGGCACGCTCGAGCGTCGTCACGACGAGCCCTCGCGGGAGCGCGCCGTCATGAAGTGCGACACCGCCGAGGCGCGAGCCGGGTGCGACGACGATCTCGAACGGACCGCGTGCCTCGCTGCGGCCGAGCTCGCCGATGCGCCGCAGGCCGGTCGTGAGCGCACGCCGGTGGGCCGTGACGAGGTCCGGGACCGCGAGGGTGCCGACGACGCGCCGCGCGGCCTCGACCACGCACACCCAGTGGTCCCCGGACGCGGCGAGCGCGTCGAGCGCGGCGTCGAGCCGCTCGGTCACGTGAACGGTCGGCGCGGTCGAGTCGATGCAGCAGGCGATCGGCAACGACGGGTCGAGGCCAGCGCACCACGTCACGCTCACGGTCCCGGCGAACCGTCCCGCCTCGTCCACGACCGGCGCGCCCTCGACGCCCGCGTGCGACATCGCCTGCGCGGCGTCGCCGACGAGCATTCCGAGGATCCCGAACGGCGCGAACCACACGAGCTGGAGCGGGTGGACGAAGTGGTGCCCGGACACGAACCCGAACACCGGCGTGCACCCCTCGACCGCGCCGAAGATCGAGAAGCCGACGATCGAGGAGAAGAGCGACGGCACGAGCACCGTGGGGTCGAAGTCCTCCCGGTAGAGGATCTCCGCCGCGAGCACCGCACCTCCGAGCGGGGCGCTTGAGATCGAGCCGATGCCCGCGCCGATGCCGCTCGCGACCGCGACCCGGGAGTCCGCCGGCCCGAGGTCGAGCGCGCGCGCCAGCAGCGAGCCGAACCCCGCGCCGATCTGGCCGGTCGGGCTCTCGCGTCCGCCGGAGCCGCGCGACCCGATCGTGGTCGCCGACGCGACGATCTTCACGACCACCGCCCGGAAGCGCATCCCGCGCGGGTTCTGGTCGACCGCGGCGATCGCCGCGTCCGTGCCGTGGTCCTCGGCCTCCGGCGCGAAGCGGAACACGAGGAACCCGGACAGGAGCGCGCCGCCGCGCACGACGAAGGGGATCGCCCACGGCCGGGAGGATCCCGTATCGCCGCCTCGATCTTCGCGTGCACCGCGGCCGGATCGCCCACGGCCGGGAGGATCCCGTCGGGCCGGCGACCCCGCCGCGAGGTCGCCGTCCGGTGCGCGAACGGCGACCCGGGCGACGGCGTCCCACTCCCCGTCCGCCGGCTCACCTGCCGCCGCCGCGAGGCGGCACAACGAGGCCGCGATCGCCCGCTGCTCGTCGAGCGGTACCGACGCGAGGAGCCGCTCGAGCTCGGGGCGGCGCCGCGCCGTGACCTCCTCGCCCGTGCCGGCGAGCGAGCGGGCGGCGACCGCGACGAGTGCACGGCTGGCGCTCCTGGCCGCGACGAGTGCACGGCTGGCGCTCATGACCGCGTCGACTGCGGCGTGCCGGGCCGCCGCGTCCTCGGGTGCGTCGCGGTCCGCGGTGGGTGCGGCTGCCTCCGCGGCGCGCCGCCCGACTTGCGGTTCCACGTGCTCCTCCTCGGTGACCGGCTCTGCGGACGGGACCCTCCCGATCGCGTGCACCATCTGACTGTTGCTCAGTGCACCTGACCGACTTCGGCGACCGCGGCGCGGCCCGCGCCGAGCTGCCGTAACCTCCTCTCGTGGATCGGCGGGGAGGCGTCGTGGCGGACGACCCGGACGGCTCGGGAGCGGCGTCACCGTGGCTCGCGTCGGACGTCGCGCGCGGCGCGGCCTACGACCTGCGATTCGAGCGCCTCGCGTCGAGCGGGACGCACGTCCACGGCGAGGCCGACCTCGTCGCGTCGCTCGCGCCCGCGACCGTGCTCGACGCGGGCTGCGGCACGGGTCGCGTCGCGATCGAGCTCGACCGCCGCGGCGTCGAGGTCGTCGGCGTCGACCTCGACCCCGAGATGCTCTCACGGGCACGCGAGAAGGCGCCGGCGCTCGCCTGGTACCAGGCCGACCTCGCACGCCTGGACCTCGGCCGGAGGTTCGACCTCGTCCTCGCCGCGGGCAACGTCATGGTCTTCCTCGCCCCGGGCGCGCACGGCGCCGTGCTGCGTGCCCTCGCGCGCCACCTCGGTCCTGGCGGCCTGCTTCTCGCGGGCTTCTCGCTCGGCGACGGACGCCTCGATCCCGGGACCTACGACGAGCTCGCGAGCGACGCCGGGCTCACGCTCGTGGCGCGCTGGTCGACCTGGGAGCGCGAGCCGTACTCGGCCGGCGCGGCGTACGCGGTCTCGCTCCACGCGCTCGAATCGGCGCCCGACCAGGCATCTCGCTTCCCGGGCATGCGACGGCCCGCAAGCCGCGCCCGAGAGCGGGCGTAGCGCTGCGTCCCCCCGGCCGCGCCGGCGCGGCGGTCAGGGCCGGCGCCACCCCTGCGGCTGCGGCCCGCCATAGAGCTCCTCGAGGTACTCGTGGTAGCGAGCGCGCCCCGGGTCGTCGTGCTCGAGCTCGCGAATGCGCGCCGCGTCGAGCTCGGACCCGGCGGCGTCCTCGGTCGCCGCGCCGCGCAGTGCCCGCGCGCCGACGGCGCTCGGGTCGTCGTGGAGCTGGTGCCACCAGACGACCGCGCCGAAGATCGCGAAGCACGGCCACTCGACCGAGTAGACGTAGCCGAGGCGGTCACCGCCGAGCGCGACGGTGACCTGCCACCACGCGGCGAGGGAGCACGCGGTCATCCAGACGACGAGCGCGACGTGCAACGCGAGCGATCTCGCCGAGAACCACCGGACGCGCACCCGAGCAGCGTAACGAAACGGGGGCCCCGCTGCCCGCCTAGCCCTCGGCGCGCTCCGCGAGGTCGGCGAACGCGCGCGATCCCCCGTCGAGCGAGCGGACCCGCGCGACGTCGCGGCCGATCTGCGCGACGAGCTCGTCGGTCGACTCGAAGCGCATCTGCCGGCGGACGAGCTCGCCGACCTCGAGCTCGACACGCTGGTCGTAGAGGTCGCCGTCGAAGTCCAGCAGGTGTGCCTCGAGCAGTAGCGCTCCGTCCTCGTAGTACGTGGGGCGGCGCCCGACGGACACGGCCGAGCGGTGGACCGACCCGTCCTCGAGACGGACCCAGCCCGAGTAGACGCCGTCGTGCGGCAGGTCGGCCACCGACCCGGTCTCGACGTTCGCGGTCGGGTAGCCGAGCAGCCGGCCGCGCCCGTCTCCGCGCACGACGACACCTTCGACTACCGGCCCCATACCGGCGACCCTAACAGCGGCGCCGCCCCGCGCCACCACGCAGCGCGGGCACGCCCGGGTTCGCGAGGTTGCGCGGATCGAGCACGGCCTTCAGCTCGCGGGCCGGCTCCGGTGGGGCCTCACCACACCCGCGTTCCAGCAGCACCGCCTTCGCGCGGCCGACACCGTGCTCTCCCGCGACGTCGCCACCGAGCTCCACGACCGCGCGCGCGATCGCGGCGTCGACCGCCGTGCGCCCGGCCGCGGCTCCGACGACGTGCAGGTGCAGGGCACCGACCCCGAGCCTGCCGAACGCGACGAGGCGGCTTCCCGGCACAAGCGCGGCGAGCGCGGCCCGGACGCGTACGAGCAGCTCGGGGACGCGTGCGAGGGGCACGCCGACGTCGAGCGCGTGACCGCCGACCGACGCGAGCGCGGCGGGCACGTCGCGGCGCCACGACCAGAGCTGAGCGCGCGCGGTCGCGTCCGTCGCGACGAGGACCCCCCGCACCTCGTCCACGTCCTCGAGGAACGACGCGAGCTCGCGCCGGGGCGACACCGCCGCCGCGCACTCGAGGAGCACGAGGGCGGTCCCGGCGAGCGGCGGGTGGCTCGCCGCGGCCTCTGCGACGAGCTCGACGGCGTCCGACTCGACGAGCTCCATCGCGTCGAGGCTCGTGAGCGAGCGGCGCGCGCGGGCTGCGAGCTCGACCGCGTCCGCGACGCGCGCGACGGCGACGAGCGCGGTCGCGCGAGCGTCGAGGCGCGGGACGAGCCGGACGCGGGCGCTCGTGACGGTGCCGAGCGTGCCCTCGCTCCCCGCGACGAACCTCGCGAGGTTCTCGTACCTGCCCCGGTCGGCTCCGGTCGCCCGCGTCGCGGCCCGCGACTGGACCTCGAGGCCGCGCACGAGCACGCCCTCGGGCAGCACGACGTCGACCTCGAGCAGCTGGGCGCCCATGCGACCGTGCCGGAGCGACCGTGCGCCGGCCGCATCGGTCGCGACGAGCCCGCCGATCGTCGCCGCGTCACGCGCCGCGAGGTCGACCGCGAGCTCGAGCCCCGCGGCCGCAGCGACGCGCTGGACCTCTGCGAGCGGCGTCCCCGCCCGGACACGCATCTCGCGGCGCGGCGCGTCGAGCGAGTCGACGCCGGAGAGGCGTCTCGTGCTCACGACGACCTCGCCGCCGAGCGGCGTGGCCCCCGCGACGAGACCCGTGTTCCCGCCCTGGACGACGTACGCGACGTCGCGCGACGCGAGCTCGGTGACGACCGCCGCGAGCTCGTCCGCGGTCGCGGGGAGCACGACGCAGCGCGCGGACCCGCGCCAGGTACCCGTCGCGTCACTCGAGAACGCCGCGGTCGTCTGCACGTCGCTCAGCACGTCGCCGGCGCCCACGATCGACCCGAGCGCGGTCCCGAGCGCGCGCGGCCCGGTCACCGCGCCCTTTGCCGACCGGGCGCGGGGATGGGCGCGGGTCGCCGGCGGGGCGCGATTCCCACGAGTCGCGTGCGACGCGCGGGCGCGCGCCTCACGGGACCATGGCGCCGGAGGCGGCGGGGCGCGACGGGGCGCCGTCGGTGCCCGCGACGTTTCGCCACGCCCATGCGATCGCGCCCATCGCGACCACCGTGACGGACGCGACCGCGGCGAACGGCACGATCGGGTCGACGCCAAAAAGCGCGCCGCTCGCCGCGGCCGCGACCGCGGTCGCGGCCGTGCGCGCGGTCTCGACGCTGCCCTGCGCCTCCCCCTGCGCGTTGCTCGGAACTGCGCGCGTGAGCACGAGCACCGCGGCCGGCGTGCCGACGACCGCGCCGACCGCTTCGAACGCGCAGAGCACGACGAGCGCGACCGGGGCGTGGACGAAGGGGTACACGACGCAGAACACGACGGAGCAGCCGAGCGCGCCGAGGGCGAGGAGCCGCTGGTCCACCCGGCCCGCGAGGCGTCCGGCAGGCACGGAGAGCGCCGCGAACGGAAGCGCGAACAGCGTCCAGGACAGGCCGATCTCGAAGGACGAGGCGCTCCGCAGGACCATGAGCAGCGTCCAGCACGACTCGTAGACGCCGGTGAGCAGCCCGGTCGCCGCGAACACGACGAGCACGCCGACGAAGGCCGGGTCGAGAGCGAGCCGCCGCCCCGGCGGAGCGTGCGGCACGCCGCCCGGCGCGCCGCCGGCGAGGGCCTCGAGCTCGTCGAGCCGTTCCACGTCCGCCCACGCGCCCGCGCCACGCTCGACCCGGTAGCAGGCCGGGTCGGGGCCTGCGAGCGTGCCCCGGCCCTTCGGCACGACCGCGAGCACGGGGATCGCGGCGAGGCCCGAGGCGGCGGCGGCGGGATGGAACAGCGTCCCCATCGACCGCTGACCGACGACGCTGCCGACGAGCGGGCCGACGGCGAGCGCGAGCATCTGGCTCCCGTAGAGCGCGCCGAATGCCGCGCCGCGCTCGGCAGGCGCGACCTCCGTGCCGATCGTCGCGGCCGAGGCGACCGTGACCGCGCCCGCGCCGATCCCCTGGAGCGCGCGGCTCACTACGTCGAGCAGCGCTCCGGAGGTGAGCGCGAAGCCGAGGCTGCCGAGCGCGAAGACCGCGAGCCCGGCGAGCACGACCGGCCGGCGGCCGATGCGGTCCGAGACCCGACCCGCCGGGTACTGGGTCACGACGCTCGCCGCGAAGTAGGCGGACATGACGACACCGACCGTCGCCGGCCCGGCGCCGTGGTGGCGCAGGTAGCTCGGGAGCAGGGGCAGGATCGCACTGCCGCCGATCCAGAGCATGAGCGTCGCGCCGGAGAGCGAGACGACGAGGCGCCGGGCCGAGCGGGTCGTCGGGAGCCCGAGGAGATGGCGCCTGCTCACCGGGACAAGCTAGCGCCGGAGTGCGCCGCGGCGGCCGGCGGTGGGCGTGGTCAGGCCTCGGCGCGCGCCCAGGCGAGCGCCCGCGCGCGCGCCTCGAGCCAGCGATCGTAAAGCGCGTCGCGTTCCCGGCCGGACATCTCGGGCTCGAAGCGCCGCGCGGAGCGCCGAACGCCCGAAAGCTCCGCCGGGGAGCGCCACACCCCCGTCGCGAGGCCCGCCGCGTACGCGGCGCCGAGGCCGGTCGTCTCACGACGGCTCGCGACGTCGACCGGGACGCCCGCGACGTCCGCCTGGAACTGCATGAGCCAGCCGTTCGCCGCCGCGCCGCCGTCGACGCGCAGCTCGGCGACCACCTCGCCGGCGCTTGCCATCGCCTCGAGCACGTCCCGGCTCTGGTAGGCGATGCTCTCGAGCACGGCTCGGGCGAGGTGCGCGCGGCTCGTGCCGCGCGTCACGCCGAGAAGCGTCCCGCGCGCCCGGGCGTCCCAGACGGGCGCGCCGAGACCGGCGAGCGCCGGGACGAACCACACGTCGTCGTTGCCGTCGAGGCTCGCCGCGAGCGCCTCGGTCTCGGACGCGTCGCGCACGACTCCCAGCCCGTCACGGAGCCACTGCACCGCGGCTCCGGTCGCGAAGATCGACCCTTCGAGCGCGTACTCGGTCGTGGAGCCCGACGGCGTGCACGCGACGGTCGCGAGCAGCCCGTCGCGAAGGCTCGGGACCTCGTGCCCCGCGTGCTGGAGCACGAACGAGCCGGTCCCGTACGTGTTCTTCGTCTGGCCGCGCGTCACGCAGGCCTGGCCGAACAGCGCCGCCTGCTGGTCGCCGACGAGCGCGGCGACTACGACCGGTGCCCCGTCGAGCAGCTCGGAGCGGGACTCGCCGACGATCTCGGCGCTCGGGCGGATCTCCGGGAGCATCGCCCGCGGAACGCCGAAGATCTCGAGCAGCTCGGGGTCCCAGCGCGCGCTCGCCAGGTCCACGAGCGACGTGCGGGACGCGTTCGTCACGTCGGTCACGTGCCGTGCGCCCCCGGTGGCCTTCCAGGTGAGCCAGGAGTCGACCGTGCCGAAGCAGAGCTCGCCCCGCTCGGCGCGCGCCCGCGCGCCGTCCACGTGGTCGAGGACCCAGGCGATCTTCGTCGCGGAGAAGTACGGGTCGAGCACGAGCCCCGTGCGGTCGGCAACGAGCTGGGCCGTCCCTGCCGCAGCGAGGCGCGCGCACGTCCCCGTCGTCCGCCGGTCCTGCCAGACGATCGCCGGGTGCACGGGCCGGCCGGTCGAGCGTTCCCAGACGATCGTCGTCTCGCGCTGGTTCGCGATTCCCACCCCGGCGACGTCCGCGGCCCGGAGGCCGGCCCGCCCGATCGCGTCGCCCGCGACACGCACCACGAGCGACCAGATCTCCTCGGGATCGTGCTCGACGAGACCGGGGCGGGGAAAGTGCTGCGCGAGCTCCCCGTGCGCGGATGCGGCCACGCCGCCGTCCGGTCGGACGACGAGCGCGGTCGTCCCGGTCGTGCCCGAGTCGATCGCGAGCAGGTGCGTGCCGGGCGAGCTCATGGCGGCGGGAGCAGACGAGTGTCCTCGCACACCGTCGCGAACGCCCGCGCGTCGTCCGGGGCGGACTCGGCGAGCTCCTGCGCCTCGACGCCGCGACGGTAGTCGGCGACCTCGCTGCCCACCGTGCTGCGATCCCACCCGAGCGCCTCGCCGACGAGTTCGGCGACCTCCTCCGCGGCGTCGAGGCCGCGGCGCGGCGCGTCGATCGAGGCGCGCGTGCGCCGAGCGAGCACGTCCTCGAGGTGGCGCGCACCCTCGTGAGTGACCGCGTAACGCGCCTCGGCTCGCAGGTAGGCCGGCGCGCCCGTGATCGGCCGCGCGAGACCCGAATCCCGAACGGCCGGGGCGAGCACCTCCCCCGCGAGCGAGCCGTACCGGTCGCACAGGCGGTCGACGGTCTCGCGCCCGAGTGCGTGCGCGTCGGCGACGTGGTCACGATACGCACGGCGGCCCTCCGGGAACGAGGCGCCGACGAGCCCGACGCGGTCGGTCGCCGAGGCCGGCGCGCCGAGGCGCGCGTCCGCGACCGCGGCGTCGACCGCGTCGCGGGCCATGACCCGGTACGTCGTGTACTTCCCGCCCGAGACGACCACGACCCCGGGTGTGGGGCAGCCGACCGCATGCTCACGCGAGAGCCTCGTCGTCTCGAGCTCCTTTCCGGCGACGAGGGGGCGGAGCCCGACGAAGACGGACTCGACGTCGCGCCGGGAGACCGGCGTCGCGAGGACCGCGTTGAGCTCGCCGATTAGGTAGTCGACGTCGGCACCGCTCGCGGCGACGTGCGACGCGTCGTAGGGCCACTCGGTGTCCGTCGTGCCGACGATCCAGTGCGCGCCCCAGGGCAGGACGAACAGCACGCTTCGCACGGTCGGGACGATGAGCGCGCGCTCGGAGCTGATCCGCTCGCGGGCGAGCACGAGGTGGACGCCCTTCGACGGCCGGACCGTGCGGGCCACCGGGGCACCGGGGCGTCGATCGCCGGGCGCGCCCCGTACGTCCCCGCGGGGCGATGCCGCATCCTCGACGGCCGGGGCCGGCCACACCCCGGTCGCCGCGATCACGACGCGCGCGCGCACGAGCGCGGTGCTCCCGGTCTCCTCGAGCACGATCCGGGCGCCGCGGACGCGCCCGTTCTCCGCGACGAGCCCGTCCGCGCGGACGCGACTCGCGGCGATCGCGCCGTGGCTCACCGCGGTACGCACGAGCGCGAGCGTGTGGCGGGCGTCGTCGACCTGCGCGTCGAAGTACTCGACCGCTCCGACGAGGCCCGCCGCGCGCAACGCCGGTGCGAGCGCAAGCGCGCGCTCGCGCGTCAGATGCCGGTGCGAGGGCAGGCTCCCTGGCCGCCCCGCGGATCGGGCGAGCAGGTCGTACAGCCCGACCCCGGCGCCCACGACGGCTCGGTCCCGCACCCGGCGGCGCAGCGGGTACAAGAACGCGACCGGTCGCACGAGGTGCGGCGCCGTCTCGAGGAGCACCGCCCGCTCGTGCAGCGCCTCTCGCACGAGATGCAGGTCGAGCATCGCGAGGTACCGCAGTCCGCCGTGGACGAGCTTCGAGGAGCGGCTGGACGTGCCGGAGGCCCAGTCCTGGGCCTCGACGATGCCGACTCGAAGGCCCCGGGTCGCGGCGTCGAGCGCCGCGCCGGCGCCGACGACTCCGCCGCCGACGACGAGCACGTCGAGGTCGTCCGAGGCGAGCCGCGCGACGTCGCGGCTCCACTGCGCGGGAGACAGGGCGACGGAAGGTGACGTGACCATCCTCGAGCCAGCCATTACCGCCCCTCGCGAGTCGTCACGGTCCTCACGGCCGCCGGGCAGCCACCCTGACGGCGGCCGCGCGACCCGAGCCGCGACGTCGTGACGGGCCGAAGATAGTGTCCCCGGAGCGCCGCGGAGCGGTCGCGTTCCCGACGGGAACTTTGCACGCCAGAGCGATAGCCTGAGCCGACCGGGGGACGGTGCCACCAGGTGGCGGGCGAGCTGGCGAGGAGGACGCGGATGGTGGGACCCGGCGATGAGCCGCCCGTCGATCCCGGTCCCGGCACGGGGCCGCGGCGTCTCGCCGTGCCCCGCCGCCGTCGACGTGCCGCCCCCGATTCGGTCGCGTGCGAGAGCCAGGCCGACCCGGCCGACGGGGGAGATCGCCCGCTCCTCACGTTCCGGCTCGATCCGGCGCTCTGGCGGGACGTCCGGGCCCAGCTCGCGGTCGACCGACGGACGTTGAGCGACGTCGTCAACCAGGGCCTCACCGACTACGTCGGGCGCTCCGCCGCGGACGGTTCCGCGAGCGCGCGTCGTCGCAGGTGCGACCTCGGTGGCCGCGCGGCCGTCGACCTCACGCTCCCCTCGGACATCTCGCACAGCCTCCAGGAGCTGCGCGCGACCGGCCGCGGCAAGCTCCTCTCGGCGACCCTCGCACACCTGCACGACATCGGCTGGCCGCTCCGCACGCTCGCGGAGGCGCTCGGCGTCTCGCGCCAGGCCGTCCAGGCGCGGGTCCGCCAGGACGTCCCGAGCGAGATCCGCGCGTCGGTCGGCGAGCTCGACATGCCGCCGACCTACCCTCGCCAGCGCCAGCCGGTCGGTCCTGGGGTGCGCCGGAGGCCGTCGACCGTCCAGGTCGACGTCGAGCTCCGTCGAGAGGCGCGCTCGAGAGCCGACGCGGAGGGGCTCTCGCTCACCCAGGTCGTCGAATCAATCGTCCGACGATACTTGGATGGCGCGGTTGGTCACGGAGAGCCCATCGGGCCGGACGGCCGGGGCACGGCCCGGGGGCGCGGCACGGCGACGGAGCGCCTCGACTCGACCGGCTGAGCACGTGCGCGGTCGCCGCGCGGACCCGCGGGCGTCTCGTCCTCGGAGTCCCGCAGATCGTGTTTCTCGCAAGTCGGGCGCCCGCGCACACGGACGGTTCGGGCAACGGCGTCGCACGCGGGGCCCGGGCGCCGGGTCCGCACGCGCGTCGATCTCACAATTCGAGATCTCACAAGTCGAGGCGTCGCACCTCAGTGGTTCTCGCGTGGGACCGCGTCACCGCTTGCACCGACGAGAAAGTCCAGGTCACAACCTTTGTCTGCCTGGAGCACGTGGTCGAAGTAGAGGCGGGTCCAGCCGCGCGTCGCGGGCGGTTGGGGCGCGACCCAGGCGGCGCGGCGTTCCGCCAGCTCCTCGTCCGACACCTCCAGCTGCAAGCTGCGTGCCGCCGCGTCGAGCCTGACGACGTCGCCGGTCCGCACGAGCGCGAGCGGTCCGCCCGCCGCGGCCTCCGGCGCGACGTGGAGCACGACCGTGCCGTACCCGGTGCCAGACATGCGCGCGTCCGAGATCCTCACCATGTCGGTCACGCCTTCGCGCAGAAGCCGAGCCGGTAGCGGGAGGTTCCCTACCTCCGGCATCCCGGGGTACCCGCGAGGGCCTGCGTTTCGGAGCACAAGGACATCGTGCGCCGATATGTCGACGTCGTCGTGCTCGATCGTCTCGAGATACTCCTCGATCGAGTCGAACACGACCGCCCGGCCGCGGTGGCTGAGCAGGCCCGGCGTCGCGGCCGAGATCTTCAGGACCGCGCCGTCCGGGCACAGGTTGCCGCGGAGCACCGCGGTCCCCGAGCCTGCGTCCTGGACCGGGGCATCGACCGAGCGGACGACTTCGGGTCGCCAGCTCCGCGATCCCTCAACTTGTGAGCCGATCGTGGCGCCGTCGACCGTGCGGGCCGTGCCGTCGACCATGCCGGCGCGCACGAGCTCCGCGAGGACGACCGGCAGGCCGCCGGCGTCGTGGAAGTCCTCCATGAGAAAGCGTCCCGACGGCATGAGGTCGACGAGGAGCGGGACGTCCGCAGCGAGGCGATCGAAGTCCTCGAGCTCGAGCGGGACGCCGACGCGCCCCGCGATGGCCGTGAGGTGGATGACCGCGTTCGTCGACCCGCCGATCGCCGCGTTCGTCCGGATCGCGTTCTCGAACGCGGTCCGCGTGAGGATCTCGCTCGGCCGCGGGCCCCCGGCGACGACCATCTCGACGATGCGCTGGCCGGCGCGCTGCGCGACGCGCAGCCGACCCGCGTCGGGCGCGGGGATCGAGGCCGAGCCCGTGGGCGACATGCCCAGGGCCTCGGACATGCACGCCATCGTCGAAGCCGTCCCCATCGTCATGCAGTGCCCGTTCGAGCGGTTCATGCACGTCTCGGCCTCGATAAGGTCCTCCGTCGTGAACCGGCCCGCCCGCTGCTCCTCCGTGAGACGCCAGACATCGGTCCCCGAGCCCATGTCCTCGCCGCGCCAACGGCCGCGCAGCATCGGCCCGCCGGTCACGAGAATCGCCGGCAGGTCGACGCTCGCCGCGCCGAGCAGCATGCCGGGAGTCGTCTTGTCGCAGCCCGAGAGGAGCACGACCCCGTCGAGCGGGTTCGCCCGCAGCGTCTCCTCGACCTCCATCGCCATGAGGTTGCGGTAGAGCATCGCGGACGGGCGCATCAGGCTCTCCCCGAGGCTCATCGCCGGGAACTCGAGCGGAAAGCCGCCCGATTGCCAGACTCCCCGTTTCACGGCCTCCGCGAGGCGTCCGAGGTGTGAGTTGCACGGCGTGAGCTCGGAGAAGGAGTTCGCGATGCCGATGACCGGGCGGCCGTCGAAGACCTCGGGCGTGAACCCCTCGGCGCGCACCCACGACCGGTGCAGGAATCCCGAGCGCCCCGGGACGCCGAACCACTGCGCGCTCCGCCGCGCGCGGCCGGCTCCCGAACCGGGCACGACCGGGTCAGGCACCGACGGCCCCCTCGTCCGCGGCGCGGCCCGATCGCGTCCGAGCCGGGCTCGTCGACGCGAGCGGGTCGTAGCGGTCGAGGATCGCGAGCCCGATCTCGGCACGGCGGACACGCTCGCGAGCCGTCGCCTCCGCGACCGCGGCGAGATGGCCCCCGCTCGGGTAGATGCCGGGAGCATTGCGCACGGCGAACTTCAGGTGGACCGGAGCGGCGACACGCACGAGCTCGGGAACCTCGTAGTGCCGGACGGTGCCGCCGAAGTCGTCCGCGGCCTCCACGTAGACGTCGAGGGGCACGGCGACGCTCGCCCGGATCGCCGCGATCTGGGCAAGGCTCAGGTCGACCGGGAGGTTGATCGTGTCCGCGCCAAGTTCCGCTACGACCTTGGCCGCCGCCGGGTTGCAGACCGGGAGCGAGATCGAGACCTTCAGGACGAGGTCGTCCGGCAGGTCGCCGAGGGAGCGCATCGTTCCGAGCACGTAGAGCAGTCCGATGTCGGCGACGAGCACGCTGCGCACGCCGAGCTCGCACCCGCGCCGCACGTCCTCGACCGCGTGGACCGTCTGGGTCGCGCCCCGGATCGCGCCCGAAGCGACCCGTCCGGACGGCGTCGTCGCCTGCACGCCCACGTCCCACGCGGCCCGCGGGCCGACGAAGAGCGACACCTCGATCCCCCACTCCCGCCCGAGCTCGACCATCTCGCGGATCTCGCTCGCCGTGAGCAGCATCATCCCGCTGCCCTGGCTTACCCGGTGCACCGGCACCGCGCGCTCGCACGCCTCGTCGAGGACCGCACGCAGCGGCGCGGGCCCCTCGACCGACGGGATCTCCACACGCCACGCCGCGCCGTCCGGAAACCTCGCACGCGAGGAAGGCAGCTCGCCGAGATCGCGAGCCGGGATGCCGAGCGACTCGAGCCGCTCGATCGTCGCGGCGAGCCCTGCACGCCCCGAGGGCGGCCCACCTGCAGTCGTGCCGGTCATCGCGCTCCTCGTCTCACCAATCGCCAGCCCAAGCTAACCCCACGAGCTCGCGCCGCGCGGCCGGGCGCCGCGGTGCGGCGTCGGGCCGGAAGCCTCGGGACCTTCGCCCCTAGATCGACAGATGCGACCGGACGATGCTTTCGCCCCAGAGCCATCGCGCGGCCGGCGCACGAGGCGGACGAAGAAAGGACGGTCCCGTGAGTCGATCGAGCTCCCTGCTCGCCGCGGTCGTCAACTTGGATCATCCGGGTCGCTTCCTGCACTGGTCGATCTTCCAGGTGTCCGAGGCGAACCTCGTCCTCATCGCCGTCATGGTGGTGATCTTCGGCCTCGCGCTCGTGCTGCCGTTCCCGCACGGCCGCGACGGCGGGGCCGACACCGCGGCGCCCGCCGCCGGCGGTTCCCGGGCCACCGGGGCGTCGAGCGCCGCGCCCGCACCCGCTCCTGCTCCCGCCGACGGGCTGTCGCGCTACGTGGAGCCCGAGGGCTCGAAGATGTGGACCGCTCGACTCCGGCGCCGCGCGCTCTCCAAGCTCCCGCCGCCGAAACTGCTCCCCGACCGGCAGCCCGCGTACGTCGCGTCGTGGGTGTACATCTTCGGCGTCGCCGCCCTCGCCGCGTTCGGCGTCGCGATCGTCTCGGGCTTCGCGATAGCGCTCGGCGGCGTCGACTGGTGGCACACGAACTCCGTCGGCCACTTCTTCAACAGCCTCCACGTGTGGAGCGTCGAGCTGTTCATGGCGCTCATCGTCATCCACCTGTGGGGAAAGTTCTGGATGGCGGCGTGGCGCGGACGGCGCACGCTCACGTGGATCACGGGCGTCGTCGCCTTCCTCGCCTCGGTCGTCGAGTGCTTCACGGGCTATCTGTCCCAGCAGAACTTCGACTCCCAGTGGATCTCGACCAACGGCAAGGACGCGATCAACGCGACGGGCTTCGGCGGCTTCTTCAACCTGCTCGACTTCGGCCAGATGCTGTTGTGGCACGTCGTGCTTCTTCCGATCCTGCTCGTCGCGATCGTCGGCGCACACGTGCTCCTCGTGCGCATCCGCGGCGTGTCCCACCCGCTGCCCGCCGACCGCCCCGGCTTCGGGCTCCGCAACCGCTCGCGGCGGCGCGCGCTCGCAGCCGCGGACGCCACCGACTGGAGCGGACCGACGCGCCGCTACGACATCGCGAAGGAGGGTGCGATCGCGACGACGATCGTGCTCGTGCTCGTGTTCGCACTCGCCAGTGTGCTCTCCTCGCCCGACGAGCCGCCGGTCACGATCGCGACATGGGCGAGGGCCGCGCCCGCCGACTTCCTCGCGGCCGCTGCCGGCGAGCTGAACGGCACGAGCAAGACCGCCATGTACGGACCGCCGTACAACAACGAGAACGGCAGCGTCCAGCAGGTCGGGCCGCGCCTGCAGACGATGTTCGGCGTGACCTTGCCGGTCCACCCGGCGCAGGCGTTCGTCCTCTCGCCGCTCGAGAAGATCGCACCGACGGACGCACAGCTCGCGCCCTCCCTGCACGCCTACGAGACCGCGTCGCCGGCCCAGCAGCTCGCGTGGGCGAACGCGTACGCGAAGGCGGTCACGAAGGTGCGCTTCACGGGCGGCACGCCCGTGGTGCCCGCGGCGGCGGACGGGCCCGTCCCGGTGCTGTTGTCGACCGAGCTCACGCTTGCGCGCAGCGGCGCGCTCGACGCCGACCTCATCGCGCAGCACCAGTTCTACGGGACCAACTTCACGCTGCCACTGCTGTTCATCGAGGACGGCCAGTACTTCTCGAACCTCGCCCAGGCCCAGCACCTCACCGGGAGCCAGTGGGGCGTGATGAACGAGACCGGCAGCTACCCGGGCCAACCGTGGCTCTGGCTCTACACGCTGTGGTACCAGGTTCCCGGGTTCGACAACTCCGCGAGCGTCGACGTCATCGCGATCTACATGACCGGGCTCGCGACGATCCTGCTGCTCGCGGTGCCGTTCATCCCCGGCCTACGTGACCTGCCTCGGGCGATCCCGGTGCACAAGCTCGTCTGGCGGAACTGGAACCGCTCGGAAGGTCCCGGCGGTTCCGGCGGTCCCGGCGGTCCCGGCGGCGCCGGTGGCTCGAGCGAGCCGGACGGACCGGCCGCCTCGGCGCAGCCGACGCCTGCTGGCCCGCCGGGACCGAGCGTCCCGGGCGTGGGCGGCGACGGAGACGGCGCGTCCCTCCACGCCGTGCGGCCGAGACACTCCGCCCCGGCGGAGCCGGGGCCGGGTGCCGCAGGAGCGGCGCCGGGGAGCCCACCGGTCCCGTAGGGCCGTCGACGTCGGGCGGGCGTCGCGTCCACGCGGCGCCCGCCTGACGTCTCAGGCCGCGACCAGCCCCGGCGCAGCGGTGTCCGCGGGGAGGTCGAGCGCGGCCGCGAGCACCTCGTCGACGTCGTCAGCCAAGTGGAACGTCATCTCGGCTCGGACCGCCTCGTCGACGTCCTCGAGATCGGGCCCGTTCCGCTTCGGCAGCACGACCTCCACGAGCCCGGCGCGGTGCGCCGCGAGGACCTTCTGGCGGACGCCCCCGATCGGCAGCACCTTGCCGCGCAGCGTCACCTCTCCCGTCATCGCGAGCGTGGACCGCACGGGCGCACCGCGCAGCAAGCTGACGAGCGCGGTCACCATCGTGACGCCGGCCGACGGACCGTCCTTCGGCACCGCGCCGGCCGGCACGTGGACGTGGAACCGCCGGCCCGCGAAGGCTCCCGCGTCGATGCCGAGCGCGGACGCGTGCGATCTCACGTACGAGAGCGCGATCTCCGCGGACTCCTTCATGACCTCGCCGAGCTGCCCGGTCACCGTGAGCCCCTCGGGACCCTCCATCGCGGTCGCCTCGACGAACAGCACGTCACCGCCGGCGCCGGTCACCGCTAGTCCCGTCGCGACGCCGGGAACGCTCGTGCGGTCCGCCGCGTCCGAGAAGAAGCGTGGCCGGCCGAGCCACGTGCGCACGGACTCCGAGCCGATCACGACCGGCGGAACGGCGTCGCCCGACGCGACTCTCGTCGCGACCTTGCGAAGCATCCGGCCGAGCTCCCGCTCGAGCGAGCGGACTCCCGCCTCGCGCGTGTAGTCCGCGACGATCGTCCGCAGTGCCGCGTCGTCGACCTCGACCTCGCCGGCACGCAGCGCGGCCTGTGCGAGCTGGCGCCCGACCAGGTGGTGACGTGCGATCGAGACCTTCTCGTCCTCGCTGTAGCCGTCGACCCGGATGACCTCCATCCGGTCGAGCAGCGCCGTCGGGATCGTGTCGACGACGTTCGCCGTGGCCACGAAGAGCACCTTCGAGAGGTCGAGCTCGACCTCGAGGTAGTGGTCCTTGAACGTGTGGTTCTGCGCGGGGTCGAGGACCTCGAGCAACGCCGAGGAGGGATCACCGCGGAAGTCCGCGCCGAGCTTGTCGACCTCGTCGAGCAGGACGACCGGGTTCATCGTGCCCGCGTCGCGCAGCGCGCGGACGAGCCGGCCGGGCTGCGCGCCGACGTAGGTCCGCCGGTGCCCGCGGATCTCCGCCTCGTCCCGGACGCCACCGAGCGCGACACGGACGAACGACCGCCCGAGGGCGCGCGCGACGGACTCGCCGAGCGAGGTCTTGCCCACCCCTGGCGGACCGACAAGCGCGAGGATGGCGCCCGCGCCGCGGCCGCCGACCAGGGCGAGGCCGCGCTCGCCCTGGAGCTTGCGCACCGCGAGGTGCTCGAGGATCCGGTCCTTCACATCGCGAAGACCGTCGTGGTCCTCGTCGAGCATGCGCCCGGCCTCGGCCACGTCGAGCCGGTCAGGGCTCTCCACCCCCCACGGCAGCTCGAGAACCGTGTCGAGCCAGGTCCGGATCCACCCGTGCTCGGGACTCTGCTCGCTCGTGCGCTCGAGCTTCGCGACCTCGCGCTCGACCGCGACGCGCACGCTCTCCGGCAGCTCTCGCGCCGCCGCACGGTCGCGGTAGTCCTGCGGTGAGCCGCCCTCGACGTCGTCGCCCAGCTCGCCGAGCTCCTTGCGGATCGACTCGAGCTGCCTGCGAAGCAGGAACTCGCGCTGGGTCTTCTCCATGCCCTCCTCGACGTCCGTCTTGATGCGCTCGCGCAGCGCGATGTCGGCGAGCGTCTCGCGCGCCCATCCGAGCACGAGCCGCAGGCGCGCCTCGACGTCGACCGTCTCGAGCACCTCGACCTTCTGCGCGAGCGACAGGTCCGGCGAGTACCCGGCCACGTCGGCGACGGCCGACGGCTCGCTCACCTCGCGCAGCTGCTCGACGATCCGCCGCGCACCGCGGCTCAGCAGGATGTTCTCGAGCACCGCCCGGTACTCGCGGGTGAGGTCGTGCACCGCCGGCGACAGCTCGCCCTCCTGGAGGGGCTCGACCTGCACCCAGAGCGCCGCGCCGGTGCCGGGCACCGCGGTGCCGATCGCCGAGCGCTCGACGCCACGGACGATCACCGCGGGCGAGCCACCCGGGAGCGCGCCGCTGTCGAGGATCTCCGAGATCAAGCCGACGCGCGCGTAGCGCCCGTCGATGTGCGGGACGAGCACGAGGCGGCCGCCGGCGAAGCCCGCAGCGTCCGCGGCCGCACGCGCCTCGTCGCTCTCGAGCGCCATCGTGAACACCATTCCCGGCAGCACGACTCCCGAGGTGAGCGGGAGCAGCGGCAGCGTCTGGGTGTAGTCCGCCACGAGTCCTCCTTCGGCCGACAGATCAGTACGCAGTGGAACACGCGTTCGGTCCCGGTATTCCCCGAAGCACCGATCCGGCACGACATCCCAGCTCAATGCCGATGAGAAACGATACCGTTGCGTTTCGTATCCCGAGTCGCTACTGTGCCGGTACGAAACCGTTCCGTATCGTCCGCCCCTCCGACCGGGGCCGGACGCCCCGCCAGGAGGGCATGTCATGGTGCAGGTCCCGACCGAGCGAACCGACTTCCCGGCGACGGGCCGGCCGCGCGACGAGCTTCGCGAGCAGGCCATCCTCGACGCCGCCGTCGACCTGTTGACCGAGGTCGGCTACGACCGCTTCAGCATCGACACGCTCGCGTCGCGGGCGAAGGCGAGCAAGGCGACGATCTACCGCCGGTGGTGCAACAAGGCGGAGATCGTCTGCGAGGCCGTTCGCCGGCGCTCGGACGAAGAGGACGACCTCGTGCCCGACCTGGGGTCGCTCCGGGAGGACCTGCTCGCGTTCCTCGAGGTCCTCGCGGCCGCGAAGGCGCCGGAGGAGGCGGCCTTCGTCGCCGGCCTCGTCCGCGCGATGCACGCCGACCCGGAGCTCAACGAGCTGATGCACTGCCACGTCATGGGCCGCAAGCGCGCCGACATGCTCGCGATCATCGAGCGTGCGGTCGCACGCGGCGAGCTCGCGTCGTCGTCGAACGCGCCGGTCGCGACCGAGGTCCTCCAGGCGATGCTCCTCGGACGGCTCGTGCTCGACGGTGGTGCGCTCGACGCCGCGTACCTCGCGCACGTCGTCGACGACGTCGCGCTCCCGCTCCTCCACGGCCGCCCGGCTGGCGGGCCCGGCGACACAGGGCCCGGCGACACAGGGCCCAGCGGCACAGGGCCCGGCGACACCTCCTGACCCCCCGCCGGCGACCGCCGGCCGGGGGCGCACCGCCTCGACGACCAACCACGAGAGCCCATCACCGGCAGCGCACCGAACCCCCCGGAACCCCCGACCCCGCCCCGAACCCTTCGGAACCCCCACCACCCATCAACCCCTCCCGACCCCCCCCGGAGACGAAGATGACCGACAGCACCACCACCTCCCCACCGGCGGAGAGCACGCTCGACCCGCGGCGCGGGAAGGCGCTCGCGGTGATCGCGATCGCGCAGCTCATGGTCGTGCTCGACGC
>DAHUXW010000066.1 GCA_027306925.1 Acidimicrobiaceae bacterium
GCTCGTCGTCGACCTCGACTTCTCCTACCACCCGTCGTGCCGGTGCTCGAGCGACTGGCGCTGTCCGCTCGCTCCGGAGCAGAGCCGGATCGCCACCGACGTGCGTGCCGGCGAGCGGCTCGCGCACCGACGACCGCACGGCCGGGGCCGCGGTCCGCCGGGGATCCGGCGCACGCGGTCGGCACAGCCTTCGGCGTGGACGGTCGCGGCGAGCCCGCGGCGCCGTGCCGGGCTACGGTCGGCAGGTGAGCGACGTGAGCTTCGCGGCCGCGGCCGGCCGGCGGCTCCCCGAGACGGACGACGTCGCACGGGCGGCGGAGCGGATCGCGCCGTACGCGCGCCGGACACCGCTGTTCCCGGTGGAGCTCGACGGGCGCCCGCTCGTGCTGAAGCTCGAGCACCTGCAGCTGAGCGGGTCGTTCAAGCTCCGCGGCGCGTTGAACGCGCTCGTCGCCGACGGAAGCGCGACCGCGGTCGTCACCGCGTCGGGCGGCAACCACGGCCTCGGCGTCGCGGTCGCGGCCCGCCTGCTCGGTCGGGCGGCCACGATCTTCGTCCCGGAGCCGGCTCCGTCGTCGAAGACGACGAGGATCGCCGCGACCGGCGCCCGGCTCGTGCGGGCCGGGGCGACGTACGCGGACGCCGTCGAGGCCGCGCTCGAGTGCGTCGCCGACGGCGGCGGCCGGTACGTGCCCGCGTACGACGACCTCCTCGTCGTCGCAGGGCAGGGCACGGTCGCGGCCGAGATCGTCGCGGATGCGCCGGGTGTCGACGCGATCGTCGTCGCCGCGGGCGGTGGCGGGCTCGCGGCAGGGACCGCGCTCGGTGGCGGAGGCCGCCGCGTCGTCGCGGTGGAGCCCGAGCACTGCTCGTCGCTCCACGACGCGCTCGTGGCCGGCCACCCGGTCGAGTCGCCCACCGACTCGGTCGCGGCCTCCGCGCTGGGCGCGACCCGTGTCGGCGAGATCCCCTTCGGCGTGCTCGCGACCCGCGCGCCCGAGAGCGTGCTCGTCACGGACGGCGAGATCCTCGCGGCGCGCGACCGGCTGTGGGAGGAGTTCCGGCTCGCGGTCGAGCCGGCGGCCGCGGCCGGCCTCGCCGCGTGGACGGCCGGCCGGGTCGACGCGGCGCTCGCGTGCGTCGTGCTGTGCGGGGCGAACACCGAGTGGCTGCCGCAGTGACGACGTCGCTCCCCGCAGCCACCGGCGGGCAGCCCGCGGGCCGGGCCGGGTCGGACCTCGAGCGCCCGGGCCTCGACCTCGCGACGCTCGCGACCCGGGTGACCGCCGCGCTGCCTCGCCTCGACGCGGACGAGCGGCGGGTCGGCGTCGCGGTCTACGGACTGCTCGCTGCCGGTGCCGTGTGCTCGGCCGGGGCGATCGCCGCGCGTTGCGGCCTGGCGCCGGGTCGGGTGCGCGCGGTGCTCGGGCGGTTGCCGACGGCGACGGTCGAGGGCGGGGCCGTGACCGCGTTCCTCGGGCTGCGCCGCGGCGACGGGACTCATCGCGTGAGCTTCGGTGTCGGGGGGCTCTCGGTGTGGTGCGCGTGGGACGCGCTGTTCGTGCCGGAGCTCGCCGGCGCGCCGGCGCTCGCCGAGTCGTCGTGCCCGGTGACCGGCGAGCCGATCACGGTCGAGGTCCACCCGGAGCTCGGTGTCGTGCGGTCGTCGCCGGACGACGCGCTCCTGTCGTTCCTCGCGCGGCCCGCTCCGTTCGCGGGCGACGTCGTCTCGGGCTTCTGCCGCTGGATCCACTTTCTGAGCGGCCCGGACGCAGCGCGCGACTGGCTTGGGAGCGCGGGCGGGGGACTGGAGCCGTCGCGCCCGCGCACTCCGGAGCTCGCGGTCATCTCGATCGACGCCGGCTTCGCGCTCGGTCGGATGACCAACGCCGCGGTCTTCGGCGACGCACGTCCCGCGGGCGGGCGCCGCGGCCGGCCCGAGGCCGGGACGCCGACCGGAGCGGAGGCGCCCGGGACGGCCGGCCGGGCCGACGGGGCCGACGTCGCGCCGTGGCGCTAGCCTCGCCTCGTGATGTTCATCCTGCGCAAGCTCTGGCGGTGGCTGAAGACGAGGCGCGCCCGGCGCCGCTGAAGTCGGCGGGCGGAGCGTCGGGTGCGGCCCCGACCGCGCCGTCGCGGGCTCAGTAGACCTTCACGATCTCCCGCAGGATCTCGTCGACGAGCCCGTCGCGCAGAGCGGGCTCGCACCGGATCTCCCAGCCGTAGGTGCTCGCGTCGTCGGGGTCGGCACCCGTGACCCAGTCGATCGAGATCGTGCCCCGCTTGCGCTGCTTCAGGTCGTCGCCCGTGGTCATCGTGTCGCGTCTCCCGTCGAGGTGTGCACCACCGTCACGGGCGCCGACTCTACGGCGTCGGCGCGGGACGCGGCCGGTCGTCCCGGCCCCGATCCCGGTCCGCGGCGCGCCGGCGATACCCGTGTGAGCGGCCGGCCGGCCCAATCGGCCGGGCGCGCCGTGCCCTAGCCTCCGGGCGTGGACCTCGACGCGAGCGACGCCGCCGCGCGCCTCCTCGCCGGTCCGCGCGGTCGGGCGTTGTGCGCCGCGGTCGCGGGGCTCGACAGCTTCCGCCTGACCAGTGCGCTCGAGCGCCCGGTCGCGGGCTCGGCCTTCGCGCGGTACGAGTCGGCGAGCGACGGGCGCCCCGGCCGGCGGCCGCCCGGGTGGCGAGCGCTTCGGCGCCGCGCCGGGTACGCCGAGTCCGACCCGGTGCACGGCGCCTCCGAGCTGGTCGTCCGCGCGGTCGCCGCCGTCGATCTCGCCGCGCTCGCGGCCGTCCGCGACGAGCTCGCGCTGATCCCGAGCCTCGTCGACGCGATCGACGACGTGATGTTCTCGGGTGGGGAGGAGCTCACGAGGCGCGCGCTCGCCCCGGCCGTCGAAGCGCTCACCCCGGTCGCGGAGGCACTCGCGCGCGCCGCCGGCGCGGCGTGGTGGTGGGACGGGTGCGACCAGGGCGCGCAGCGCTGGATCCGCTTCGAGCGGGGCCCCGAGCGGCCGCCGGCCGGGGCGGGGCGGGCGCTCGCCGACTGGGCGCGCTCCGAGGACGAGAGCGAGGCCGCCCGCCCGTTCCCGGACGCCCCGTTCCCGCCGCGCGGTGACGGTCCCCGGTGCTCGGGAACCTGGTGGTCCACCCCGCCCTTCCGGAGCATCGTGCGGACGAGCCGGGCGCTGCCCGGGCTCCCCGCGGTCGCGCTGGCGTTGATGGAGGACGGCCCGCCCGACGTCGCTGTAGAGGTGTTCGAGGTGGACCTCGTCGCGAGTGCCGAGATCCTCGAGGTCGACGGCCCGCGGGCGTGGTGCGAGCTGACCGAGCGCTTCCCGAGGGAGGTGACCCTGACGCGACGGCACGACTGGTGGCGATGGACCGGCTGGGAGGGGCGATGGTTCATTCCCGACTGGCAACAGGTCGCCGGCGCCTTCGACGGCGTCCACCTGAGCACCGCGGCCTACCTCGAGTCGTCCTACCGGGCGCTTCGCGTCTCGGGTGGCGCGACGTGCCTGAGCGGCTTCGACCCCGACGAGACGCTGTGGCTCACCGGCGTCGTGGCCGGCGCGAGGTCAGCCGGCTCCT
>DAHUXW010000068.1 GCA_027306925.1 Acidimicrobiaceae bacterium
TGTTGCCGAGGAAGGTGAGCGCGCCGATGGCGACGACCGCGATGAGCGCGAGGAGGAGCGCGTACTCGACGAGGCTCGCGCCGTCGTCGGTCACCTTCTCGACACGACCGCGCACCCATCCGGTGAGCATCTGCTGCCAGACCATCATTTGGTTCAACATGCGTGGATCCTTCTCCGAGGGGATGCGCCACCCGGCAGGGTGGCCCGGTCGACCCGCCTGTGCGGGATGCGTCCAGTCTCCGCCGGAGAAGTCGGCCGGACCATGGGCCATTCGGACTGTTTATTTGCACACCCGGTGCCATTTACTACACGCTGTGGGCCTATCGCCACGCGCTGTGCTACATCAGTCTGATGATGCCGAGTCGAACGGCCTGGAGGATCGCCTGGGTCCGGTCCTGCGCGTCGAGCTTGTCGTAGATGTGCGCGAGGTGGTTCTTGACGGTCTTCGCGCTGATGAAGAGCTCGGCCGCGACCTGCGCGGTCGACGCGCCGCGGGCGAGCTGCTCGAGCACCTCGACCTCGCGACGCGTGAGCGCGTGGTCGGGGGCCCCCTCGTGGCTCGCCGCCGCGAGGAAGGACCGGGCGAGCTCGGGCGAGAGCGCGGTCTCGCCCGACGCGACCGCGTCGAGCGTTCCGACGATCTCGGCCGTCGTGCAGTCCTTCACGAGGTAGCCGACCGCCCCGGCCCCGAGCGCCTCGCGAAGCGTCGCGCCGTCGGCGAACATCGTGAGCATCACGACTGCGACCGCGGGCATGCGCGCGCGCAGCTGGCGCGTCGCCTCGATCCCGTCCTGGACCGGGAGCGAGACGTCCATGAGCACGACGTCCGGAACGACGCGCTCGGTCACGGCCACGGCCTCGGCCCCGTCGGCCGCCTCGCCGACGACCTCGACACCCGAGGCCTCGAGCGACCGGCGGAGGCCCTCGCGAAGCACCGTGTGGTCGTCCGCGAGCACGACCCGCACCCGGTCGAGCGGCGTCATCGCGTCTCGATCCGGAGCCGCACGGTCGTCCCCTCGCCCGGGGGGGAGGTCAACGCGAACGACGCCCCGATCGCGTCGGCGCGCTCGCGCATCCCGAGGATGCCGAACGCGTCGCGCCGCAGCGGCGCGGTTGCCGCGGTTCCCTTGCCGTCGTCGACTACCTCGAGCAGCGAGCCCTCGGCGCTCGACCGCCAGCGCACCTCGATGCGCGACGCGCCCGCGTGCCGCTCCGCGTTCACGATCGCTTCCTGCGCGATCCGCCACACCTCGCGCTCGACGATCGGCGCGAGCCGGCGCGTGCTTCGCGTGTCGAAGCTCGTCGAGATCTCCGAGCGCTCCTCGACCCGCTTGAGCAGGCGGGTGACCGCCGAGTCGAGGTCGGACTCCTCGGTGACGTCCATGCGCAAGTCGGCGAGCTTCTCACGGATCTGCGCGGTCGCCCCGCGCACCTCGGCGGCAAGGCCGACGAGCTCGGCGCGGACGCCCGGTACCTTGCCCTTCGGTCGCGTCGCGTCGACCTCGGTCGCGATCCGGTCGAGCGAGAGCGCGACGAACGCGAGCGCCTGGCCGACGCGGTCGTGGAGCTCGCGCGCGATCCTCCCCCGCTCCTCCTCGGCACCGAGCGTGCGTAGCCTGCGGAACCACCGCGCGTTGTCGATCGCGAGCCCCGCGTGGCGCGCGACGTCCGCGACGATCTCGACGTCGTCCTCGTCGAAGGCCGGCGCGCCCGCGCCGCGCTCGACCGCGAGCAGCCCGACGAGGGACTCGCGCGCCCAAAGCGGGATGTAGAGGCCGGAGGTCGTCGCCACGCCGACGCCCTCGAGGCCGGCGAGCCGGTCGCGATGCACCGGACCGTAGGAGCGGGCGGCCTCGGCGAGCACGGTCGGGAGCTCGTCGTCGCTGAGCGCGTCGGGCAGCGTCACGCCCTCCGCGACCGCGACGCCCCACGGGCGGCCACCCTCTTCGGCGGTCGGGTCGCGCAGCAGCAGCACGACGAGCTCCGGGCGGAGCAGGTCGCGCAGGCGCGCGACGGTCGAGGCGACCACGCCGCGCAGGCTGATCGCCCCCGGCAGCGTCGCGGCGCGCGCGTGGAGCTCGAGGAGCAGGTCGTTCACCTCGGTGAGGCTCCGGAGCCGCTCGAGCTCCTCGGTGTGGTCGTCGTCCTCGTCGCGGGGACGCAGCAGCCACCTGCTGTAGGCGCCGAGGATGCCGATGAGCGCGAGCAGCCCGACGCGCTGCGTCGCACCGGAGGTGTCGACTCCGGAGACGCCGTCCGTGGCCCAGGCGACGAGCGCCGCCACGCCGACGGCGATCGGACCGAGGACCGCGACCCCCGCGCCGACGCCGAGACCCGCGAGGAGCAGGCTCGCGCCGAGGCTGAGCAGGAACGGCGAGCTCGCGAGGCCGGTCCACCCGACGACGCCCGCGCTGATCACGAGGTCGGCCGCGACGCCCGAGGCGCGCGGCCCCCGGCTCGCGTCGAGCCGCAGCGGCCAGACGGTCCGCAGCAGCGCGTAGACGACGAGGGCGATCGCGCCGAGGACGTCGGCGCGGTCCGGGCGCGGGACGACCATCGAGATGATCGAGAGCGTGACGCCGGTCCAGCGCAGCGCGACGACGAGCTCGTCGATGCCCCAGCCCGCGCGCGCGGAGCGGTCGGGCGCGGGCTGCGGCGGGGCGGCGCGGCGCGCGGCGGCCCACGTCGGGCCCGACGCGCGGCCAAGCCGCCTGCGCATTGCCGACACCGCGTGCTCCCTCGTCCCGGCGCTCACCGCTCGAGCCAGCCCGCCGGGCGCCGGGTCGGCCGAGCCCCGTGCCCGGACAATACGCCAGCGCCCAACCGTCGAGCGTCTGCTCCCTAACGGCGGCGGGGCGCGTGGAGGTTGACTTTGCCGAGCGCGACGTGAACTGTTGTCCGCCATGAGCACCGACGTCGCTGCGGGCGCAGACGCGGCGGACGTCACGGCCGGCGGCGGCAACGTCGGCACGGCGCGCGGCGCGCTCGACCGGCTGCGGCTCCACCCGGGGATCGCGGTCGTCGTCGGCGCGTGCGCGGTGCTGTTCCACCAGGTCATGCGGACGGGCCTCGCGGGCGACGTCTACTTCCACCTCGCAGCGGGCAACTGGATGCTTGCGCACCACGCGGTCATCCGCACGGACGCCTTCTCCTACACCGTGGCCGGACGCCCGTGGCTCGCGGACGAGTGGGGCTTCGAGTACGGCCTTGCCTGGGCCGTGCAACATGTCGGCCCGGTCAGCTTCTGGCTCGTGTCGGCCGGGAGCTGCGCGGCGGCCGTCGCGCTCGGCGCGGCGAAGTGGCGCCGCGACGGCGCGGGCTGGCTGTGGACCGCGCTCCTCTCCTGCCTCGCGGCGGCCGGACTCCTCGTCGGGCTCGCGGTGCGCCCGCAGGACCCGAGCTACATGTTCTTCTCGGCCGAGCTGCTCGTGCTCGCGCTCGCTCGCCGGCGCGCCGTGTGGCTCGTCGCGCTGCCGCCGCTGCTGGTGGTGTGGACCAACGTCCACGGGAGCTTCCTGCTCGGGCTCGGCGTCATCGCGCTCGAGGTGCTCTGGTCCGTGCTCCCCGAGATGACCGGACGCCTCGCGGTCTCGACGCGCCTGCCGACGCGCGCGATCGCGCTCACGGCCGTCGTGTCGTTCGCGGCGACACTTCTGAACCCGCACGGCTTCTCGCTGCTCACCTACGCGGCGCACGTGTCGTCCTCGACCGAGCTCACCTCGATGATCGAGGAGTGGCAGTCGCCCAACTTCCACAACCTCTTCGTCTTCGGCCTCGTGATGCTGCCGCTGCTGTACATCGTCGGGACGCTCGGCTTCTCGAGCCGCAGGCTCGCGCTCGAGGACCTCGTCGTCGCGTGCGTGATGCTCGTCGCGACGCTGCACGCGATCCGCTTCCTCCCCTACCTCGTGCTCGCGTGGTGCGCGGTGCTCGGCCGCGCGACGCCGCTGCGGCGCGAGACGATCCGCCCGTCGCTCGTGAGCGCGCCGCTCGCGCTCCTGCTCGCGCTCGCGCTGCTCTCCGGCCACCACGTCGCCGCGGGATCGCCCGTGCGCGGCACGGGGTCGGGCGCGATGCCGGTGCGCGCCGCCGCCTATCTGGAGCACCGGCCGGGAAGGGTGTTCGCGACCTACTGGTGGAGCGACTACCTCACCTACGTCGGGATCCCGGTCTTCGTCGACGGGCGCACCGACCTCTACTTCGGCACCGGGATCCTCGAGACCTACGGCAACGTCTCGTCGCTCGCCGTGGACCCCGACCCGACGTTCCGCCGCTTCGGCGTCCGCTACGTCCTGTGGAACCGGTCGAGCGCGCTCGACGTCTTCCTCTCCCACGACCCGCGCTGGAAGGTCGTGCTGCGCTCGGGGCCCGCGGTCGTCTACGAGCACGTCGGCTCCTGGTGAGCCCCGGGGCGGCACGCCGCCCCGCTCAATCGGCGCCGGCTCCGTGCCGTAGGTGAATGAGTTGTCACGCACAGTGGCGACTGCCTGCCGGGAGGTCCGCCGATGTCCACAGCCACGAAGGTCGCCGTCATCGGGGCGCCGCACGACGTCGGCGCCTACGGGTCCCCGGAGGGCACGGCGCGCATGGACCGGGTGCGCACGGTGACTCTCGCGGCGATCGCGCTGCTCGCGGCGCTGAACGTCGCGGACGTCGCGACGACGCACATGCTCATGGCCCATCGCGGCGTCGAGGCCAACCCCCTCGCCTCGATCCTGCTCACGAGCCAGACGCTCCTGTGGGTGAAGCTCGCGATCGTGGGCGTCCTCGCGCTGCGCGTGCTGCGCAGCCGTCCCCGCCTCGGGCTGATGGGTGCCGCGTGCTTCGCGGCGGGCATCTACGCGACCGCGGTGCTGTCGAACCTGCTCGTGCTCCACCTCGCCACGTCGGCCTGACGGCCCGGCGGCGCGGCCGCGCCCGGCGTCGGGCGTCCCGGCCGGATGCGATGATGGGGCATGGCAGAGCTGAGAAGCGTGCTCGAGGCGCGCCTGCGCCCCGCGTTCGACGCGATCGCGCCGGGGGCCGACCCGGTGCTGCGCCCGTCGGACCACGCGGACTTCCAGGCAAACGGCGCGCTCGCGCTCGCGAAGAAGCTCGGGCGCGCGCCTCGCGACGTCGCGGCCGAGGTCGTCGCCGCCGCGGACCTCGGCGGCGTCTGCTCGGCGGTCGAGATCAGCGGCCCGGGGTTCGTGAACCTCACGCTCGCGGACGGCCTCCTCGCGCGGCTCGTCGCCGCGGCGGCCGGCGACGAGCGCCTCGGGGTCGCCGTCGCGTCCGAGCCGCGACGCGCGGTCGTCGACTACTCGGCGCCGAACGTCGCGAAGGAGATGCACGTCGGGCACCTCCGGGGGACGATCATCGGCGACGCGCTCTGCCGCGTGCTCGGCTTCCTCGGCCACGAGGTCGTGCGCGAGAACCACGTGGGTGACTGGGGCACCCCGTTCGGCATGCTCATCGAGCACCTCGTCGACGTCGGGGAGTCCGAGGCCGTCGGGGAGCTGTCCGTCGGGGACCTCGACGGCTTCTACCGCGACGCCCGCGCCGCATTCGACGCGTCCGAGGAGCTGCGCGAGCGGAGCCGGCGCCGCGTCGTCGCGCTCCAGTCGGGCGACGCCGAGACGCTGCGCCTCTGGCACGTGCTCGTAGCGGAGAGCGTCCGCTACTTCGACGACGTCTACACCAAGCTCGGCGTCCTTCTCGGCCCGGACGACGTGGTCGGCGAGAGCTCCTACAACGCGATGCTCCCCGCCGTCGTCGCGGACCTCGACGCGCTCGGCCTGCTCGTCGAGAGCGACGGGGCGCGCTGCGTCTTCCCCCCCGGCTTCGTGAACCGTGACGGCGAGGCGCTCCCGCTCATCGTCCAGAAGTCCGACGGCGGCTTCGGCTACGCGGCCACGGACCTCGCGGCGATCCGCGACCGTGTCGAGCGGATCGGCGCGGCCCGCATGCTCTACGTCGTCGGGGCTCCCCAGGCGCAGCACTTCGCGATGTGCTTCGCGGTCGCGCGCCTCGCGGGCTGGCTCCCCGACCGGGTCGAGGCCGTCCACGTGGGCTTCGGCAACGTGCTCGGCGCGGACCACAAGATGCTGCGCAGCCGCGCGGGCCAGTCCGTGAAGCTCGTCGCGCTCCTCGACGAGGCCGTCGAGCGCGCCGCGGCCGCGATCGCCGAGAGCGGCCGGCGCGTCGACGCAAGCGAGCACGCGTCGGTCGCGCGCGCGGTCGGGATCGGCGCCGTCAAGTACGCGGACCTCTCGACCGAGCGGACCCGCGACTACGTGTTCGACTGGGACCGCATGCTCGCGTTCGACGGGCGGACCGCGCCGTACCTGCAGTACGCGCACGCGCGGATCCGCTCGGTGCTCCGCCGCCCGGAGGCCGTCGCCGCGGGCGCGGGCGCGTCGCCCACCGTGCCCGCGATCGGCGAGCCGGCCGAGCGCGCGCTCGCGCTCTTCCTCCTCGGCTTCGAGGAGGCGGTCGCCGCGGTCGCCGACGAGCTCGCACCGAGCAAGCTCGCGACCTACCTCTACGACCTCGCGTCGTGCTTCACGACCTTCTACGAGACGTGCCCGATCGCAACCGCGCCCGCGGGCCACGTGCGCGAGAGCCGCCTGCTCCTCGCCCGCTGCACAGCGGACGTCCTCGCGCTCGGCCTCGACCTGCTCGGCATCGAGGCGCCCGACCGGATGTGAGCCCGGCGCCGCCGCGGAGCGGGGGCTCGCGCCGACGGACCACGCGCGCCGTCGCCGCCGTCGGGGCCGCGGCGACGGCGCGCGGCTCGAGGCGCGCGCCGGCCCGCTATCGGAGGACCGCGCGCTCGAGCCGGACGACGACCGACTTCGACGTCGGGGTGTTGCTCGACTCGGCGGTGCTGTCGAGCGGGACGAGCACGTTGGTCTCGGGGAAGTACGTCGCACAGCACCCGCGTGCGGTCGGGTACGCGACGACCCGGAAGCCCCTCGCGACGCGCGTCCGCCCGCCGTGCTCGCCGACGATGTCGACGGTATCGCCGTCCGCGAACCCGAGGCTCGCGACGTCCGCGGGGTTCACGAACACGACCCGGCGACCGCCGCGCACGCCCCGGTAGCGGTCGTCCTGGCCGTAGATCGTCGTGTTGTACTGGTCGTGGGAGCGCACGGTCTGCATGAGCAGGTGGCCGTCGGGCACCTCGAGCACCGCGAGCTCGTTCACGCTGAACCGCGCGCGACCGCTCGCGGTCGGGAACTCGCGCCGATCGCGCGGCGCGTGCGGCAGGACGAAGCCGCCCGGGCGCCGGGCGCGCTCGTTGAACCCCTCGAAGCCGGGAACGACGCGCGAGATGTGGTCGCGGACGCGGTCGTAGTCGGCGGCGAGCCCCTCCCAGTCGACCGGGGAGCCCGGCCCGAGCGTCGCGCGCGCGATGCCGCAGACGATCGCCACCTCGCTTCGCAGCTGCTCGGATGCCGGTGCGAGGGTGCCCGTCGACATGTGGACCGCGCTCATCGAGTCCTCTACGGTCACCGACTGGGGCCTGCCGCCGCGGACGTCGACCTCGGTCCGGCCGAGGCACGGGAGGACGAGCGCCTGCTCTCCGGTGACCGCGTGCGAGCGGTTCAGCTTCGTCGAGACGTGCACGGTGAGCTCGCACGCCCGAAGGGCTGCCTCGGTCACCTCGGTGTCCGGGGTCGCGGCTGCGAAGTTCCCGCCCATCGCGAGGAACACCGTGACCTCCCGGTCCCGCATCGCCCGGATCGTGTCGACGACGTCGTGGCCCGGGGCGCGCGGCGGCGAGAACGAGAACTCGGCGCCGAGCGCGTCGAGGAACGCCGCGCTCGGGCGCTCGTAGATCCCCATCGTCCGGTCGCCCTGGACGTTGCTGTGGCCCCGCACCGGGCACACGCCCGCGCCGGGCTCGCCGATCGCGCCGCGCGCGAGCAGGACGTTCACGATCTCGCGGATCGTCGGCACCGAGTTCTTGTGCTGGGTGAGTCCCATCGCCCAGCACACGATGATCTTCTCGTGCGACACGAGCAGGTCGTAGGCCGCGGCGATCTCCGCTCGTGCGAGCCCGGTCGCCGCGTCGACCGCGTCCCAGTCGAGGTCGCGCATGTGGCGCGCGTAGGCCTCGAACCCCTCCGTGTGGCCGGCGACGAACTCCTCGTCGACGACCTTTGCCCCCGCGTCGTGGGCCTCGACGAGCATGCGGCCGAGCGCCTGGAACAGCGCCAGGTCGCCGTTCACCCGGATCTGCAGGTAGAGATCCGCGAGGTCGGTCCCCGCGCCGAACAGGTCCGTCGCGCGCTGCGGGTGCTTGAACGCGATGAGGCCCGCCTCGCGCAGCGGGTTCACCGCGACGATGCGCGCGCCGTTGCGCTTCGCGTTCTCGAGCGCGGTGAGCATGCGTGGGTGGTTGGTCCCCGGGTTCTGGCCGACGATGAAGACGAGCTCGGCGTGCTCGACGTCCTCGATCGAGACGCTGCCCTTGCCGACGCCGATCGTCTCGATCAGCGCCGCGCCGCTCGACTCGTGGCACATGTTCGAGCAGTCGGGGAGGTTGTTCGTCCCGAAGCTCCGCGCGAGAAGCTGGTAGCAGAAGGCGGCCTCGTTGCTCGTGCGACCGGAGGTGTAGAAGGCGGCGGCGTCGGGGCTCGGGAGCGCCCGGAGCTTCTCGCCGATCGACCTGAACGCGTCCTCCCAGGAGATCGGCGCGTAGTGGGACGCGCCCGGCGCGAGCCACATCGGCTCGGTGATCCGGCCCGCCTTCCCGAGGTCGTGCTCGCGCATCGCGCCGAGCTCCGCGACGGAGTGCGACGCGAAGAACTCACGCCCGACGCGCCGCTTCGTCGCCTCCTCGGCGACCGCCTTCGCACCGTTCTCGCAGAACTCGATGTGCGCTCGGTCCGCCGGCTCCGGCCACGCGCAGCCCGGGCAGTCGAAGCCGCCGACCTGGTTCACCTTCGCGAGCGTGCGGATCGAGCGCGCGACCCCCATCTGCCCGAGCGCGTGCCGTGCAGTCGAGATCACCGCGGGGACGCCGCCCGCGACGACCTTCGGTGCCCCGACCCGCAGCGCGGCCTCGGGCTTCGCCTCTCCGGCGTGCGTGTCCCCGTCCGGCATCGGTCACCTCCCCCCAGGGCCGCGCCCGGCGACCACCTGACTCGGACCGGCTAGGACGCGGCGATCCGTCCCCGTCCCGCGTAGACCGTACAGCGCTCGCCTCGCACGAAGCCGACGAGCGTCATCCCCGTCTCGGCTGCGAGCCGGGCCGCGAGGCTCGTCGCCGCGGACACCGCCGCGACGAAGGCGATCCCTGCCTGGAGCGCCTTCTGCACGATCTCGAACGAGATCCGGCCGCTCACGACGAGCGCGACGTCCTCGAGCGGGAGCCGGCCCTCGAGCAGCGCCCATCCGACGACCTTGTCGACCGCGTTGTGGCGCCCGACGTCCTCGCGCAGCGCGAGAACGTCGCCCGACGCGGACACGAGCGCGGCGCCGTGGAGGCCTCCGGTCTGCGCGAAGCCCCGCTGGCCGGAGGCGAGGAGGTCCGGCATCCGGGCGAGCAGCGCGGGACCGACCGACGGCCCGTCGCCGAGGCGGGGGTGGTCGCGACGTGTCACGGACTCGATCGACGCGCTCCCGCACACGCCGCACGCGCTCGAGGTGACGACGTTGCGCTCGGGCACCGCCCGCCGCGGCTCGCCGTCGAGCTCCGCGGTCACGACGTTGTAACGCTGGTCCGGCTCGACGTCGCGGTCGAGGCAGTACGCGATCGTGCGGAGATCGCCGGCACCCGAGACGACCCCCTCGGACAGCAGGAACCCCGCGACGAGCTCGAAGTCGTGGCCCGGCGTGCGCATCGTGACCGACAGCGTCGAGCGCGGGCTCGCCATCCCGGGCGCGGGGCGAGACGCGATCCGGATCTCGAGCGGCTCCTCGACCGCGAGCCGGTCGCTCCGCGCGCGCAGCGCCCCGCCGTGGCGCTCGTGCACGGTCCACTCGCTCGTCGGCACGCGCCCGGCGGTCACGCGCAGGTCGGCCGCGCCCCTCACGCCGCGCCCGGAGGAATCTCGACCACGGACCTCGCGAGCTCGAGCGCGCTGGCGGGATCGACGCCGGCGCGCGCCGCGAGCCAGCACGCGACGGGGGCGGCGGTCCGCTCCGACGCGTGCGCCGCGCTGCCCGCGAGCGCGAGCAGCGTCTCGATCTCCGCGCCCGTCGGCACGGGGGTGCCGAGCTTGGCAGCGAACGCCGCGAGCCACTGCTCGCCGGTGAGCGTCATCGCGCCTACATCGTACCGGGGGAGCGTCCCCGCCGTGTCGGCGCGAGCGTCCGCTGCGGCGGCTCGGCCCGGTCCCTAAGCTGCCGGGCGTGGCCGACGACGTGGACGCCTCCGGCGACGACCCATGGGACTTCCCGCACCTCGACCGCCGCGGGAACGCACGGATGGTCGACGTCACGGGCAAGCCCCCGACGGCGCGCCGCGCGGTCGCGAGCGGACGGGTGGTGATGGCGCCGGAGACCGTGCGGCTCGTGGCGACCGGCACGCTCCCCGGCGGCGACGTGCTCGCCGCGGCGCGCGCCGCGGGACAGCTCGCGGCGAAGCAGACCGCAGACCTGCTCCCGCTCTGCCACCCGCTGCTCCTCGGCGACGTGACGCTCGACTTCGCTATCGGCGCCGACTACGTGGAGGTCGTCGCGGGCGTCGAGGCGACGGACCGGACCGGCGTCGAGATGGAGGCGCTCACCGCGTGCAGCGTGGCAGGACTCACGATCTGGGCGTCGTGCAAGTCGATCGACCAGACGCTTCGCGTCGAGGCGGTCGCCGTGCAGGAGAAGTCGGGCGGCCGCTCGGGGAGCTGGACGCTCGGGGCGGACGGCACGGTGCGCCACGTCCCGGCCCCCCTGTCACCGCGGGCCTAGGGCACCCGCCGCCCGGGCGGCCGACACGGCTGCGGGTGCCGCGCGAGGGCCGGTTAGGGAACGGCGGCCGGCGTCGCTCGGCCCGAGTCGCGTCGCGAGTGCGCGCCGCGCTTCGGGCGCAGGAGGGTCCAGGCGACCCAGAGAGCGCCGAGCGCGAGCAGGAAGCCCACGACGCCGGTCACGTGACTGAAGAACTCGACGACGTAGCCCCCGAACGGCACGACGACCTCGACGCGCCCGACGAGCTGCGAGGCGGTGACGTACCCGTAGTCGTCCGTGGGGTTGGCGTCGCCCTTGGTCCGGATCCCGAGCGGCGTGATCGCCGCGACCCGGTGGGTCGTGAGCTGGCCGGGGACCTTCGCGAACGTGATGACCTCGCCGACCCGCACCTGGCTGATCGAGTGGACCGGCCGGTCGACCACGAGGTCACCGGTCGGCACGTGCGGCGACATCGACCCCGTGCGCAAGATGTACGCACGCCAGCCGGAGCTCCACCCGAGCCCGGCGAGCACGCCCGCACCGAGCACGGCGAGCACCGCGACCACCATCGACAGCCGCCGCACGACCTTCACCACCGCTCCTTCCGCCGCTCCCCGCACGTGGAGCGGGGCACCCGCACGGGTGGCCCGCTCCACGTCCCCCCGGAGGTTCCGCTCAGTAGTTCCAGGTCTGGCCGGCCTTGAGCGCGAACGGGCTGCCGGGCATGGCCGGCGCTACGAACACGCCACCGTTGTGGCTGTCGTCCGGCGTGATGCCCTGCTGGGTCGCCACGATGTCGTACTCGAGCGGGTTCACGAAGGCCGGTCCGCCGCCCGAGTTGCCGTCGCCGCTCTTCGAGAGGCACGCGGTGTAGCCGAAGCTGAAGGTGAACGTCGCGGACGCGCCCGGGGCGAGGTCTGCGACGTGGTTCTCGGCCGGGAGGTACGCGATCGCTCCGACGGGGTCGCCACAGGCGTTCTTCTGGCCTGGGTTGGCCGGGGTCCCCTGCGGGTAGAGGTTGTTCAGGTTGTCGTAGTTCGCGTTGAGCAGCGGGCTGTGGATCTGCGCGTCGCCGTAGGTGCCGAGGTTGTTGATGCCCGAGTTGCCGTCCGCGTTGAACCAGCCGCCGTTCGTGTTCGGGAAGGCGAGCCAGATCGACTCCGCCGCGCTCCCGGTGTTCTTCACGGTCCAGCTGACGTTCTTGTCCGTGCCCGGGAGCATGTTGTTCCACGTGATCGCGTTGCCGCTCGCGGTGTCGCCGGCCGCTAGGTCGATCGCCGTGATCGAGTCGGTGACCGTGCCGAAGCTGCCGTTCACCGTGCCCGTGGTCACGTCCGTGAAGTACGCGCCCGTCCCGCTCCCCGCGGCCCCCATGAGCGCCGCGGCTCCGCCGACCAGGCCGACGAGTGCCGCAACTCTCGCTGCTCGCGCTCTGCGCATCGAATGTCCTCTCCCCCGCACGTCCGCCGACAACTGCCCGGAGCCAGCGGCCCCAGGCGAAACGTACCGACTGGCACGGTGTGCAACAAGTGAATTCTCGACTTCGCGAACGCCCATCGGGGCGCACCGCCCACCAATCGTGGCGCCGGGTGCACAATGTGCTCGGCAGCGCGCGCTGCGCGCGATTCGTGCAACTTCTCGCGGGGCGCCTCTCGCGCACCGAGCCGCTCCGGCGCGCGCTCCCGTGCGGTCGCGATCCGCCTGGAGCCGCTCCCGCAGACCGCCGCCGAGCACCCCGGAGCACGGGTGGACGCTCGCACCACTTGCGGCGCGCAAGCTACCGTTGTCGCATGACCCAGACCCGACGCGACCCCGCGCACCCACGCACGCGCCCCGGGGGTCGGGCCGGGGCGGGGCGCGCCGTGGTCGCGCTGTCATCGCTCGCGATCGCCGCCGCGGGTGTCACGATCGCCGGTGCGCCGGGAGCGAGCGGCACGCCCGCAGCGAAACGCGTCGCAGGTGCAGGGCGCGCCACGACCGCCACCGCGGCCGGAAGAGCGACCGGCACCGCGAGCGTCGCGTACGCGGGCTCGCTCGCGTACCTGGACGAGAAGGTCGTCGGCCCGGCGTTCTCGTCGGCGACGGGCTACGCGTACCAGGGGCGCGGCGCGGGGTCCGACGCGCTCTCGCAGGAGATCTCGTCGGGCGAGATCACGCCGAACGTCTTCGAGTCCGTCGGGGCCGCGCCGATCACCGCGCTCGAGCCGAAGTTCACGCGCTGGTACGTGCAGGTCGCCGCGAGCCCGCTCGTCGTCGCCTTCAACCCGTCCGGCCCCTACGGCCACGAGCTCTCGGCGATCGCCTCGGGCAGGCGCCCGGTGCGCGACCTGTTCTCGCTCATGGCCCGGCCGGGGTTCGCGCTCGGAAGGACCGACCCGAACCTCGACCCGCAGGGCGCCGCCTTCGTCGAGATGGTCGAGCTCGCGCAGCGCGCGTTCCACCTCCCGGCCGGGACCGTCCACGCGATCCTCGGCCGCGGCGCGCTCGGCGGGTCGTCCTCGCCGGAGATCTTCGACGAGACCGCGCTCGAGCCGCGGCTCCAGGCGGGCCAGCTCGACGCCGCGAGCGCCTTCCTCTCCCAGGCGGTCCAGCTCCACCTCCACTACATCTCGCTTCCCGCGAGCATCGACTTCGGCAACCCCGCGGACGCCGCGAGCTACGCGAAGGCCTCGGTCCGCCTGCGGGACGGCACGGTGAAGACGGGCGGGCCGCTCGTCGTCGACGTCACGACGATCGGCGCGGCGGACGCAGCGGCTGCGGACGCGTTCGTCGCGTACGTGCTGTCCACGAAGGGGCGTGCCGAGTGCCGGGCCGGCGGCTACACGCTGCTCGAGCCGACCGTGCACGGGCCGCGCGCCGACGTGCCAGCATCGGTCCTCGGTGAGCTCCGTTCTTGAGCCGGTCCCGCTCGCGACCGGTCCGCGAGCCGCCGAGACGCTGACGAGCACGCGCGTCCGCCGGGCGCAGCGGGCGCTCTCGGTCGCCGGCGCGGGCGTCGTCTGGCTCGTGCTCGTCGCGCCCATCGGCGCGCTCGCCGCCCACCTCTCGGCCCGCTCGATCGCGGCCGCGCTCACGGCTCCGGGGGCGCTCGAGCCCCTCGTCGTGTCGCTCGAGTCCGGTGGCGTGACCGTCGCGATCCTGCTCGCCGGTGGCCTGCCGCTCGGCTGGCTCCTCGCGCGCCGGCGCCTGCCCGCGCACCGGGTCTGGGAGACGGGGATTCTCTGCACCCTGCTCCTGCCCCCGCTCGTGATCGGGCTCCTGCTCGTGTTCCTCGTCGGGCCGCAGACGCCTGCGGGCCACGCGCTCGCGGCCGTCCACCTGAGCGCGACGAACACGCTGTTCGCGCTCGTCGTCGCCGAGGTCTACGAGTCCGCGCCGTACTTCGTGCTCGGCGTGCAGGCCGCGTTCGCGTCGGTCGACCCCGCGCTCGAGCAGCAGGCGATGCTGCTCGGCGACGCGCCGCGGACCGCCGTGCGGCGCGTGACGCTCCCGCTCGCGGCGCCCGGGATCGCGATGGCGCTCGCGGTCGCGTGGGCGCGCGCCATGGGGGCGTTCGGGGCCGTGATCATCGTCGCCTACCATCCCTACGGCCTCCCGCTGCAGATCTGGACCACGCTGCAGGAGACCGGGCTCGCCTCGGCGCTGCCGTACGCGCTCGTGCTCCTCGTCGTCGCCCTCCCCCTCCCCGTCGCCGCCTACGCCTGGAGCGTCCATGCTCGAGCTCGACGTCTCGGTTGAGCGCCGCGAGCTCGTCGTCGAGGTCGCGCTCGAGGTTCGCCCCGGCGAGCGCGTCGCGCTCTTCGGCCCGTCGGGTGCGGGAAAGACGACCGTGCTCGAGACCGTCGCCGGCTTCGTCGCCCCCCGCTCGGGCGCGGTGCGCCTCGCGGGGCGCACGCTGGTCTCGGCCGCGCCACCGCGCGACTTGGTCCCCGTGTGGCTGCGGCGCGTCGGTCTCATGCGCCAGGAGCCGGCCCTCTTCCCCCACCTCGACGTCGCCGGGAACCTCGCGTACGCCCGCGCGGGCGGTGGCTCGGACCCGGGCGCACGAGCGGCGATCGCCGAGCGCCTCGGGATCGACGGCCTGCTCGGCGCCTGGCCGGCCGCGCTGTCGGGCGGCCAGGCGCGTCGTGTCGCGCTCGGTCGCGTGCTCCTAGCGGACGTCGACGCGCTCCTGCTCGACGAGCCCTACGCCGGCCTCGACGCGCGGCTGCGCCGCGAGGTCACCGAGGCCGTCTCCTCGGTCGTCGCCGCGCGGGGGCTTCCCGCCGTGCTCGTCGCGCACGAGCTCGCCGAGGCCCAGGCGTTCGCCGACCGGCTCGGCATCCTCGACATGGGCCGGCTGCTCCAGACCGGCACGCCCCACGAGGTCGTCGCCCGTCCCGTGTCGCGCCGGGTCGCCGAGCTCGTCGGGTACGCGGCGTTCGTCCCCGCGGCGGACCGCGGCACGATCGGCGTGCACCCGGCGCGCGTGGTCACGGGCGCGCGCCCCGACGAGGGCGTCGTGATCACCGGCGCGCTGCGCGCGGTGCGCGCGTCGGGGGCGCGCTTCGAGGCCGACCTCGACGTGCACGGGGTCACGGTCACCTGCGAGCTGCGCGACCCGCCCGCGGGGGTCGAGGTCGAGGTGACCGTGCTCGACCCCCCGCGCTTCGCCCCCGACGGCTCGGCGCGGCGATGAGCCCGGGACGTTCGACGCCGAAGGACGCACGCGACGGGGCGGGCGGCGCGCTCCACGACGCGGGGTCGGCGCTCCGCGCCGCCCGCCTGCAGCGCGCGCTCTCCCAGCAGCAGCTCGCCGAGCTCGCGGGCGTGAGCCGCCAGGCCGTCGCCGCGCTCGAGGCCGGGCGATCGGAGCCGTCGCTGCGGGTCGCGTTCGTCATCGCGGACGCCCTCGCGACGAGCGTCGAGGAGCTCTTCGGCGCGGGCCGCGAGGCGCCGGAACGCGAGGCCGAGCCGCTCGCCCCGCTCGGCGAGGCCGGAGCCCGAGCGGTCGTCGCCCCGGTCGCGGGGCACCTCGTCGCCGCGCCGCTCGGCGGGCACGCCGGCGTGCGCACCGGCTTCGTAGCCGCGTCGGCGCTCGTCTCGGGCGCGCGCGCCGTGCGCCCGCTCACCGCGATCCGCCCGACGCTCGTCGTCGCGGGGTGCGACCCCGCGCTCTCGCTGCTCGAGACGCCGCTCGCGCACCTCGACCCGCCGGTCGCGCTCGCCTGGCACTCGTGCGGGAGCGGCGACGCGCTCGACCTCGCGGCGCGCGGACTCGTGCACGCCGCCGGCATCCACGTGCGCGACGCGGCCGGCCGCTACAACGTCACGGCGGCCCGGCGGCGCCTCGGCGGCGCGGGCGCGACCGCCCTCGGCTTCGCGTCGTGGCGCCAGGGGATCGTGCTCCGCGCGGACCTCGCCGGCCGGGTCGCGCACCTCGGCGACGTCGCGCGCCTCGGCCTTTGCGTCGTGAACCGCGAGCCCGGGGCCGAGGCGCGGGCGCTGCTCGAGCGGGCGTGCGGCGACGCCGGAGTGGACCTCGCCGACCTCCCGGGCGCCGCGAGCGAGGTCCACGGCCACCTCGAGGTCGCGGCCGCGATCGGCTCGGGGCTCGCGGACGCCGGCGTCGCGAGCGAGCCGGCGGCCGTCGCGTTCGGGCTCGGCTTCGTGCCGCTCACCGAGGAGCGCTTCGACCTCGTCGTCGGCCCCGGGCTCGCGGACTGCCCGGAAGTCCACGCGCTCCGCCGGGTGCTCGCGTCGCCGTGGCTGCGCGGCCAGCTCGCCGCGATCCCGGGCTACGACATCGGGCCGCTCGGCGAGGAGGCGACCCTCGAAGCCGAGCGCGGGCGGCCGGCGCGCGTGCGCCGGCCGCGACCGTGACGCGCGCGACCGGACCCCGGGCGGCGCGCGCCGGGCCGATCGGCGCGCTGCTGCTCACCGGAGGTGCGAGCCGCAGGATGGGGGCCGACAAGGCGGCGCTCCTGGTCGGCGGCGAGCCGTGCGCCGCACGCCTCGCCCGGCTGCTCCACGACGTGGCGGACACCGTCCTCGAGGTCGGGCCCGGTCGGACCCCGCTCGAGGTCGTCGCGGAGCCCGAGCCGGGATCGGGCCCGCTCGCCGCGATCGCCGCGGGACGGGCCGCGCTCGTCGCCCGCGGCCTCGACGGCCCGGCGGTCGTGTGCGCGTGCGACCTGCCGTCGGTGACGGTCGAGCTGCTGGACCTCGTCGCGCGCCGCCCCGGCACGCGCTCGGTGCTCCCGGTCGTCGGCGGCCGGGCCCAGCCGCTGCTCGCCCGGTGGTCGGCCGCGGACCTCGACGCCGCGGCGCCGCTCGTCGCGGCGGGCGAGCGCTCGCTGCGCACGCTCCCCTCTCGCGCCCACGCGGAGCTGCTCGACGAGGCGTCCTGGTCCGCGGTCGCGACCGCGGCGGCGTTCGCGGACCTCGACACCCCCGAGGACCTCGCCGCGTTCGAGCGCGGGCTCCGCGACGGCTAGCGGCGCGACCGGGCCGGGCGGGCGGGCGCGGCAGTACGATGGGCGCGTGCCGCCTGTCGCCGGAGCAGACGACTGGGTCCTCGTCACCGAGGAGCCCCTCCCGGTCGCCGAGGCGCTCGACTGGGCCGTGCTTCCCTCGTGCGGCGCGGTCGTGACGTTCTGCGGGACCGTGCGCGACCACTCGGAGGGACGCGACGGCGTCGTCGCGCTCGAGTACGAGTGCTACCGCGAGCACGCGAGCCCGCGGCTCGCGGCGGTCGCCGGGTCGGCACGGAGCCGCTGGCCCGAGCTCGGCAGGATCGCGCTGCTGCACCGTGTCGGCGAGCTCGGGCTGAGCGAGGTGTCGGTCGTCGTCGTCGCCTCGGCGCCGCACCGGGCGGAGGCGTTCGACGCGGCGCGGCACTGCATCGATACGCTGAAGGCGACGGTGCCGATCTGGAAGCGCGAGCGGTGGGCCGGCGGCTCCGACTGGGCGAGCTGCGCGCACGAGCCGCGCGAGGCGTCGGACGTGTCACGGTGAGCCGCCCGAGGGCGACCCCCGCGACGGCCGCGACGGGGACGTCGGGGGCGAGCAGCGGCACCGGCCGGGCCGGGCCCTGACGTGCCGCTGCTCCGCGTGTTCGGGCCGGCGCGCGATGCGGCGGGAACGGCCGGCGAGCAGTTCCCCGGCGCCGACGTGGGAGCGGTGCTCGACGCGGCGTGCGAGCGCTACGGCCCGGGGTTCGCGGACGTGCTCCGGCGCTCGGCGGTCTGGCTGAACGGCGAGCCCGCGACGCGTGCGCACGCGGTCGGCGACGACGACGAGGTCGCGGTCCTCCCGCCCGTGTCCGGCGGCTGAGCCGCCCGCACCCGCGCGGACTCGACCCTCGGGCCGGCGCGCCGTGCGGCCCGACGCGGCGCCCCGCTCAGCAGCTGATGTCGCCGCCCGCGTAGCTCGGCATCACGATCGCGACGTCGATCGCCCGCGGGTTGTACGTGGTCTTGCCGCTCGCGGTGAGCGTCGCGAGCTCGACCCCGACGTTGCCACCGTCGTTGCCGAACGCGCGCTTGCCGAACAGGAGGGAGATCTGGCGGCTCTCGACGTCCACGACCGCGCACGACGCCCCGTACTGGTCGCGGTGGACCACCTCGACGTTGCTCATCTTCGCGTCCGCGGGGAAGAGCTCCGCGACGCGCAGCTCGGCCTGCAGCAGCGGCGTGCCGCGCGGGAGCGCCTGGCTGTATCCGACGACCCGCCCCTTCTCGAAGGTGAGGTAGCTGAACTCGTACGTCGGGGGCAGCGAGGGCACGAGCGGCCCGTAGCAGGTCGTCGTCGGGCAGCGGCCGGCGTCCTCGGGGTGCGCCGCCCGGAAGGCCGCGAGCGTCGCTCCGAAGCCCGTGTAAGGGCGGGGCCTCGGCGCGCCGAGCGCGGGGACGCCCGCCGCGAGGGTCGTGACCGCGACGAGCGCTCCCGCGAGCGCGGCGACACCGCGGCGCGCGCGCGTCATACGAACCCGAGCACCGGGTACCGGCGCCCGAGGAAGGCGGCCGGGTCGACGCCGACGACGTGCGCGAGCACCGTCGCGTACACGGACCGGAAGTCGACGTTGTGGACGAGGTTGCCGTTTTGGTCGAGGTGCTTCAGGCTCGGCTGCTCGCCGTAGAAGCCACCGCGCACCGACGGCCCGACGACGAGCACGACGTTGGCCGTGCCGTGGTCCGTCCCGCCGCTCGCGTTCGAGTCGACCCGCCGGCCGAACTCGGTGTAGATGACGAGCGTGGTCGCGGCCCCGCGGCGGTGGCCCGCGAGCGACGAGACGAACGCGCCGACCGCCGCGTCGAGCTGGCCGAGGAGCTGGGACTGGGTGCCGACCTCGCCGGCGTGCGTGTCGAAGCCGCTCATCGTGACCGAGTACGCCTTGGTCGGCATGTTGGCCCGGATGAGCTGGGAGACGACGCCGAGCTGGGTGCCGACGTCGCCCGCGTACACGCCCTTCGGGTAGGTGGGCGGGGGGACGTGCCCGATCGCGTGCGCGAACTCCTTCGAGGTCGACAGCATCTCGGCGGCCGTCGACGCGACCGCCGCCTCGTACGCACCGTCGCCCGGGCGGGCGCGCTGCAGCTCGCGGTAGACGGCGAGCAGGTCCGGCGCGACGTAGGGCAGCTGCGCGCCCGCGTCGGTGCTGTCCTGCACCGCGCTCGCCTTTCGCACCTCGCCCGCCATCGCCGGAAGCACCTGCGAGCCGACCGAGCAGGCGCGCAGCGGGTCGGCCCCCGTGCGGTCGAGCCACCGCCCGAGCCAGCCGCTCGCGACGTCGCCCGAGGTCGAGCCCGTCTGCCAGATGTCCATCGACTGGAAGTGGCTGAGGCTCGGGTTCGGGTAGCCGACGCCGCGCACGATCGCGAGGTGGTGGGCGTCCCACAGCGACTTGAAGTTCACCATCGCGGGGTTGAGGCCGAGACCGTCTCCGAGCGGGAGCACGCTGTCCGGCTTCATCGCGATGTTCGACCGCACCGCGAGGTAGCGAGGGTCCTCGTAGGGGACGACGGTGTTCAGCCCGTCGTTGCCGCCGTACAGGGTGAGCAGCACGAGCGTGCGCTCGGCGAGCGGGGCGGCCGCGAGCGGCCCGACGCGCGCGCCGCCGGCCGGCACCGCGCCCGCGACACGGCCGCCGAGCGAGTGGTGGAGCACGCCGGCCGCACCGATCCCGGCGGCTCCGGCGAGGAACTCACGGCGGTTCATGGGGGTCGCCATCGTCTCGCCTCAGTTCACGACGTACTCGGGGGCGGTCAGCGCGAGCGCTGCGAGCGACGGGATGTCGTGGCGGACGTGGGTGAGGGCCGCCCGGCTCTGCGGGGTCCAGCCGTCGATGCCGAGCAGCTCGGCGAGCGCGTCGACCCGCGAGCCGGCGCCCACGTCGTCGATCGGCGAGAGGTCCGCGAACTGGACGAGTGACTGCGCGAAGTCGAGCTGCGCGACGCTCGTCGCGGTCGAGAGCCAGTACTCGTTCTGGCCCCACCCGCCCACGCTCGGGGGATCGAACGGGATCTGGCCGAGGTTGCCGAGCGCGTAGACGAGGAAGCCCGCCCCGCCCATCTTCTTGAACGACGCGGCCGTGAGCCTGAACGTGCGCAGCGCGCCCGCGACCCACTCGATCGGCTGCTTCACGAGCCCCTCGCGCGACGCGGGCGAGAGGAACCACGGGTGGCCGAGGATCGACCGGAGAAGGCGCGTCATGTCGAGGTCCGTCGCGTAGCTCGCGGCGAGCTCGGTGACGACGGGATCGGTCGTGCGCACAGGGTACGCGAGGAAGCTCCACATGCGCGCGGTCACCCAGCGCGCGGAGGCCGGCGTGTGGGTGACGATCTCGATCACGTCCTCGCCCGTGAGGTCGCCGCGATGCCCGAGCACGAGCTTCTCGCCGAAGTCGTGCGCCGAGTCGTCCTGGACGAACACCCCCGAGTGGTCGGTGATCCCCCACCCCGTGAACGCCCGGGCCGCCTCGCGGACGTCGCTCTGGGTGTAGTTCCCGACCCCCATCGTGAAGCGCTCCATGAGCTCGCGCCCGAAGTTCTCGTTCGGCGCCTGGCGCACGTTGGACGCGGTGTCGAGCCAGATCATCATCGCCGGGTCCTTCGCGAGCGACAGCGTGAGCGTGTCGAACGGCCCGGGCCCGAGCGTGCGGAACGTCTCGTTCTGCTGGTACATGAAGATCGGCGCGTAGACCTTCGAATTGGCCGTCGGGAACTGGCCGTGCAGCAGCAGCGTGAGCTTCTCGCGAAGCGGCGTCGTCGTCGTCGCCATCTTCTCGACCCACCACGCGGCGAGGTCGACCGACTGGCCGTAGAGGTCGCCGCCACGGTTGCGCGAGATGAGCTCGTAGGAGCTCAGGTGCGGCAGCGCCGGGCGGTGGTCGTCCGGGGCCGACAGCCCGGCGAGGAGCTTCTCGAGCGTCGCGTCGAACCCGGCGGCCTGGGCCGCGTCGAGCACCGCAGGTCCCGCGCCGAAGCCCGCCCGGCGGTAGAGGAGCGCGACGTCCGCGCGCGGCGACGGCATCGCTCAGGCCGCCGCGCCGCCCGCCCGAGCGTCCGCCGTCATTCCCGCAGCATAGCACAGATTACCACGGACAGCGTCGATACGAGCGCGCCACGAGGTCGTCCCGGCCGTGGCGGCGCGTGCACGGCCCGCGTGGCGATCGCCGGCGGCACGAGCGGCGCGGTCACGGGCGGCGCGGCGCGGCGCCAGCTCAGTGCGGCTTTCCGCCGGCGAGCAGGTCGAGCGCGTGGTCGAGCACGCCGGAGATCGCCTCGAGCGACTCGACCGCCCCGGCCGGAGAGCCCGGGAGGTTCATGACGAGGCTGGCCCCGACCGTGCCAGCGACGCCGCGCGAGAGGGGTCCGAGGGGGCTCGCGGCGCGCATCGCCTCGGGGAGGCCGCGCGCCTCGCGCTCGAGGACGAGCAGCGTCGCCTCCGGCGTCACGTCCGACGGCGAGAAGCCGGTGCCGCCCGTCGTCACGACGAGCCCGGCGAACCCGTCCACGAGCTCCGCGAGGGCGCCGCTCACCGGAGCGAGGCCGTCCGGCACGACACGGCGCTCGACGACCGCGAACCCGAGGCGCCCGAGCGCGTCCGCGACCGCGACACCCGAGCGGTCCTGCCGTTGCCCCGCGAACGCCGTCGTCGACACCGTGAGCACCTTCGCGTCGCGGGCCACGCACGCAACTTACCGCCGGCCGGCCGTTGCCCGCCGGAGCGCCGTCCGGCTATCACTGTGGCGGTGGAGAACGAGAGCGATCGCTGGCGGGGGATCTTCGAGTCCGCGACGGCCGCGTTCGCCGAGACCGTCGAGGGCGTCGACCCCGGCCGCCTCGACGAGCCCGCGCTCGGCTCCTGGAGCCTGCGAGACCTCGTCGGGCACACGAGCCGGGCGCTGCTCACCATCGAGATGTACATCGCACGAGATCCCGAGCCGGTCACGCTCGACGGTCCGCTCGCGTACCTCGCCGCGGCGGCCGCTGCGAGCGACACGAGCGCGCTCGCGAGCGAGGCGATCGCGCAGCGTGGTCGGGACGCGGGCGTCGCGCTCGGCGCGGACGTCGCCGGGTCGGTCCGCACGATCGCGGACCGCGTCGCCGCGCTCGTCGACCGGACCGCCGACGACGCGCCGTGCACGACGCCGCTCGGCTCCCTCACGCTCGCCGCCTACCTGCCGACGCGCGCGTTCGAGCTCACGGTCCACACGCTCGACATCGCGGCCTCGGCCGGGGTCGAGGTCCCGGACGCGCTGCGCGAGCCGGTCGCCGCGTGCCTCGAGCTCGCGGCCGCCGCCATCGCCGAGACGGACGCGGCACCGGACGTGCTCCTCGCGCTCACCGGGCGGCGGGGCCTGCCCGACCACCTTCACGTCGTCTGAGCGGCTCGCGCACCGCACCGTGCGCGAGCGAGCGTCCCGCGACCGCTACGGACCCGCGGGACGGCTCACCAGCGGTAGTGGACGTCCGGTGCGATGCGCTCGCGGTAGATCGCGGCGAGGCGCTCGAGCGTCGCCGGGTCGAGCGGGGGGCGCGAGCCGGCGGCCGCGTTCGCGCGGGCCTGCGCCGGGGTCTTCGCGCCGGGGATGACGGTCGAGACCGCCGGGTCGGAGAAGCAGTAGCGCAGCGCGAGCCCGGCCATCGTCTCGCCGTCGGGCACGACGCGCGCGACCTCGGCGACGGCCGCGAGGCCGGTGTCGAGGTCGACGCCGGAAAAGGTCTCGCCGACGTCGAAGGCCTCGCCGTGGCGGTTGTAGCTGCGGTGGTCGTTGGCTGCGAACGTCGTGCCCGCGGTGAACTTCCCGGTGAGAAGGCCCGAGGCGAGCGGGACGCGCACGATCACGCCGACGTCGGCCGCGCGCGCGGCCGGGAAGAAGCGCTCGGCGGGGCGCTGCCGGAAGACGGTGTAGATGATCTGGACCGTCGCGACGCCCGGGTAGTCGATCGCCTTCAGCGCCTCCTCGACGCGCTCGACGCTCACGCCGTAGTGCGCGACGCGCCCGCTCGCGACGAGGTCGTCGAGCGCGGCGAAGACCTCGGGGTGGTAGAAGAGGTCGGTCGGCGGGCAGTGGAGCTGCAGGAGGTCGAGCGTCTCCATCTCGAGGTTCTCGCGGCTGCGGTCGACCCACGCGACGAGGTTCTCGGGCCGGTAGTGCTCGACGCGCTGCTCCGGCGCGCGCCGCCCGGCCTTCGTCGCGACGACGATCGGCTCGGACACCTCGCGCCGCAGCTTCGCGACGAGCCGCTCGCTGCGCCCGTCTCCGTAGACGTCGGCGGTGTCGACGAAGCGGACGCCGGCCTCGACGGCCGCGTGCAGCGCGGCGAGCGAGGTCGCGTCGTCGACGTCCCCCCACGCGTCGCCGATCGCCCACGAGCCGAAGCCGATGACGCTCACGTCGTAACCCGTCCTGCCCAGCCGCCGATGCTCCATGGTCCAAACCTACCGGGGGCCGAACCGTGCCGGGACGGCCGTGCGCTCAGCGGCCGCCCGCCGCGACCGGGAGCGTGAGCACGAATCGCGCCCCTCCTCCGGGCCGCTCCTCGGCGCGGATCGCGCCCCCGTGCGCCTCGACGAAGGACCGCGCGATCGCGAGGCCGAGCCCGGCCCGGCCGCCGCCGCTCACGCGGTTGAACATAGCGAAGATGCGCTCGCGCTCGGCCACCGGCACGCCGGGGCCGCGGTCCTCGACCGCGACCTCGACGGACGCGCCCGCGGCCCTGGCCCGCACGACGATCGGCGACCCGGGCGGCGCGTGGCGAAGCGCGTTCTCGAGCAGGTTCGCGAGCGCCTGGACGACGAGAAGGTGGTCCACGTCGAGCGCGGGCAGCGTCAGCGGGATCGACAGCGCGACCCGCCCGCTCCACGACGGCCCGAGGACCGCGAGCGTCTCGGCGACGAGCTCGGCGAGGCTCACCGGCGCGCGCCGCACGCGCAGCGCTCCGGCCTGGATCTGGGTCATGTCGAGCAGGTTGGCGACCAGGCGCTCGAGGCGCTCGGCCTGGGCCCGGGCGAGCTCGAGCAGCTCGTCGCGCTGGGCCGCCGTGCGCGCCGGGTCCACGCGGCGCAGCTCCTCGACCGCGGCGGTCACCGTCGCGAGCGGCGTGCGCAGGTCGTGCGAGACCGCGCCGAGCAGCGCCTGGCGCCACCGGTCGGCCTCCTCGAGAAGCTGGCCGTGGACGGCCTGCTCCCGCAGCCGGGCGCGCTCGATCGCGCTCGCCGCCTGGTTGGCGTACGCGCGTAGGAGGTCGCGCTCGCGCTCGCCCGGCTCCGCGCCCGCGACGACGAGCAGGCCGATCGGCCGGTCCGCGGCCCCGAGCGAGAACCATGCGAGACCGACGCCCGCCGACGCGGCGCCCCCGGCGCCCTGCGTCGCGCCCCGGACGCTTCGCGCCGCGCCCGCCGCGGGCGCCACCGCCGCGAGCTCGGAGGCCGACAGCTCCGCGCCCGCCCACGCGACGACCTCGAGCGAGCGGCCCGACCCGAGCTCGACCCGCC
>DAHUXW010000104.1 GCA_027306925.1 Acidimicrobiaceae bacterium
CGAGGACGCTGCTCTGAGCATGGCCGTCGACGAGGTGCACGCGGTACGACGGGAGCGCCGCGCCCCCCAGGTGCGAGGTGCATGAACAGCTTCGGGTCCTCGCGGACACGAACGTTCTCGTCGCCGCGGTCACGTCCAACGGCGGCGCCGTGCAGCAGGGAGAGCACCCGATGTCGCTACGCGTCGTGACGGGAACCGCGAACGGCGCCCTCGCGAGCGCGGTCGCCGCCGCGCTCTCCCGCGATACGACCGCGTGCGAGGTCGAGCGGTTCCCGGACGGCGAGCTCCGCCCGGCAGTGGCGAACGTCCGTGGTGACGACGTGTACGTCGTCGAGCCGACCGGGCCACCGGTCGGCGAGCACGTGGTGGAGCTGTTGTTGTTGCTCGACGCCTGCCGACGCGCCGGAGCCGATCGGGTGACGGCGGTCCTTCCCTACTTCGGCTACGCGCGACAGGACCGCCGGGGCAAGGCCGGCGAAGCGGTCGGTGCACGGGTGATCGCCGACGCGCTCGTCTCGGCGGGCGCGCAGCGGCTGGTCGTCGTGGATCCGCATACCACCGCGCTGGAAGCCATGTGCAGCGTGCCGCTCGACATGCTCACCGGCGTGCCGCTTCTCGCCGCCGCCGTGTCGAGCCTGCTGGCCGAGGACGCGGTGGTCGTCGCCCCCGACCTCGGGGCGGTGAAGCTCGCTGAGCGGTACGCCGCGCTGCTGGCACGCACGGTCGCGGTCGTGCGCAAGACCCGCGTGAGCGGCCAGGCGGTGCGGGCCGAGGAGCTGGTCGGAGCGGTCGAGGGTCGACCCGCGCTCATCGTCGACGACATGATCAGCACCGGAAGCACCGTCGAGGCCGCTGCACGTGTGCTGCGTGCGCACGGCGCCACCGGCGACATCGTGGTCGCGTCGACCCACGGCCTCCTCGTGCCCTCGGCAACTGGACGCCTCGGCCCGCTCGTCGATCGCCTGCTCGTGACCGACAGCCTGCCCGCCCGTCACCACCCCGAGCTGCGGGTCGAGGTCCGGTCGATCGGCGCGCTGCTGGCCGACGCCATCGGCCGGCTCCACAACGACGAGGACATGGCCGATCTTCTCGCGCCCGGCTGATCGCGCTTCGGGGACCATCGGCCCTGGCGCTCGCAGCGCGTCTGAAGCAACGTGGACGCTCGAGGGAGGCCGCGATGATCTTCGCCGATCGTCTCGATGCGGGGCGGCGCCTCGCCGCGCGGCTCGAGCACTTGCGCGGCGAACCGGTGGTCGTGCTCGGCCTGCCTCGTGGCGGCGTTCCGGTGGCGTTCGAGGTCGCGCGATCGCTCGCCGCGCCACTTGACGTGATCGTGGTCCGCAAGCTGGGGGTGCCGTTCCAGCCCGAGCTCGGTATGGGCGCCGTCGGGGAGGACGGGGTCAGGATCGTCAACGACGAGATCGTGAGCATGGCCGGCGTCTCCGAGCCCGAGCTGGCGGCCGTCGAGGCACGCGAGCGGGCCGAGCTCGAGCGACGGGCGCGGCGGTTCCGCGGCGACCTGCCCCGCACCGCGCTCGCGGGCCGCACCGCGGTCATCGTCGACGACGGCATCGCCACCGGCGCGACCGCGCGAGCCGCGTGCCAGGTGGCGCGCAAACGGGGCGCACGCCGGGTGGTGCTCGCCGTGCCGGTCGGGCCCGCCGGCTGGACCGCTCGGATCGGCCCCGACGCCGACGAGTGCATCGCGCTCGACACCCCGGAGCCGTTCTGGGCGATCGGGCAGTTCTACGCGGACTTCTCCCAGACCTCCGACGACGAGGTCGTCGGCTGCCTCGCTCGCGCCGCCGAGCGCGCAACAGCGGCCGTAGTCGCACCATCCCGCGTTCCGGATGACCCCCGGTCGCGGGATGAAGAAGTCGAGGTGCACGCCGGGCCGGTCCGGCTGGGGGGCCGCCTGACCGTCCCCGAGCGGGCGACGGGCATCGTGATCTTCGCCCACGGCAGCGGAAGCAGCCGCCACAGTCCCCGCAACCGCTACGTCGCGACCGTGCTCAACCGAGCGGGGCTCGCCACCCTCCTGTTCGACCTGCTGACGACCGCGGAGGAACACGACCGGGCCAACGTCTTCGACGTCGGCCTCCTCGCCGGCCGGCTGGTCGACGCCACTCGCTGGCTGCGCACGCAGCCAGCGGGCAGGGTGCTGCCGATCGGCTACTTCGGGGCCAGCACCGGCGCCGCCGCCGCGCTATGGGCGGCGACGGAGCCCGGCACCGACGTCGCTGCGATCGTGTCGAGGGGCGGGCGGCCTGATCTCGCGGCACCACGCCTCGGCGCGGTCACCGCCCCGACCTTGCTCGTCGTCGGCGGATGGGACGACGTCGTCCTCGAGCTGAACCGCCAAGCGCAGGTTCAACTGCGATGTGAGAGCCGGCTCGCGGTCGTCCCCGACGCCACCCATCTGTTCGAGGAGCCCGGCACGTTGCGCGCCGCCGCCGAGCTCGCTCGCGACTGGTTCACCAGCCATCTCCCGGCGCGACCGGGACCGGCTGGCTGAACGCCGAGCCTGGTCGCGCCAGCGCCGCCGCGCACGGTCGCGCGATCGTCGGCCACGCCCCGCAGGAACGACTCGCCGGCGCTCGACGCCTCGGGGTCTCCTCGCGACTACCGGTGGCTGTGGCGCGCGGGCGGGCGGTGCGGCGCACGATCCGACCGGCCGACGATCTCGGACAGCACCCGGTCGAGGTCGTCGGCGACCGGGTCGCGCCACGGGTGACGCGCGGTTCGCACGGCGACGACCGCGAACACGACGACCTCCGCGACGATCCACACGAAGCTCACGACCACGACACCGGCGAGCACGAGCTCCACGAGCTTCACCATTCCTACATGGTGGACCTGCGAGGCCTCCCGCGGAACCGGGGCATCACCGTCCCGCTACGCGGCGATTGCGCGCGCCGCACGCGAGGAGTACGGGAGCGGTACCACGCGTCACGAGGGACCTCGGGGCGCCCGCGCGCTGGCGCAGTCTGGCGCCCGGGGCGGCGCGCGCACAGACTGTGCGCCGTGCAGGACGCGCCGCAAGTGCCGCCACCGGCCGAGGTGGACGCCGTGGGACGCGACGCCGCGCCCCGGTCCCGGCGCGGCGGGCCGATCCGGGTGCTCGTCGTCGACGACCACGCCCTCGTGCGCGAGGGCACCGTCCAGCTCCTCGCGCAGGAGGAGGAGTTCTCGGTCGTCGGCCAGGCCGGGACCGGTGAGGAGGCGCTCACCCTGCTCGAATCGCTCCGCCCCGACGTCGCGCTCGTCGACGTGAACCTTCCGGGGATGAGCGGCCTCGACCTCGTCCGCGAGATCGCCGTACGGGGAGTCCCGGTGAGCGTCCTCATCGTGAGCGCCTACGACGATTACGCGTACATCACCGAGGCCCTCGAGATCGGCGTGAGCGGGTACCTGCTGAAGACCGCGTCGGGGCGAGAGCTCGTCGACGCCGTGCGCGCGGTCGCCGACGGGATCTTCGTGCTCGACCGGGGCGTCTCCTCCCTCCTCGCGCGGCGGTGGCGGTCCGGCGCCGCGCAGCGCGCCGACGGCGGCGCGCTCACCGCCCGCGAGAGCGACGTCCTCGCACTCCTCGCGCGCGGCCGGTCGAACAGGCAGATCGCGAGCGAGCTGTCGCTCGGCCTGCGCACGGTCGAAGGGCACGTCTCCGCCGTGCTCGCGAAGCTCGGCGCAGCGTCTCGGACCGAGGCGGTCGCGTTCGCGCTGCGCGAGCGGATCGTCGACCTGAACGACCGTGACGAGCCCCCACGACCCGCCTGAGATCGTCCCCGCCGCCGGCCGCGACGCACGTCCGTCGCTCCGCGAGTGGCGCTTCTGGGCGGTCCAGGCGGTCGTGGTGGCGATCGCGGCCGTCCACCTGCTCGTCGACCTCAACATCTCGACCGCCAGCGGCGCGTTCCCCGCCGGCATCCCGGTCGCGATCCTCGTCGTCCCCGTCGGGTACGCCGCACTTCGCTACGGGCTCGCCGGTGGGCTCGCCACGAGCGCGTGGGCCACCTTGCTTTGGCTGCCGGACCTCTTCCTCCCGAAGGACCACGGCCACGTCGGGGGAGATCTCGTCGACCTCGCGCTCATCGACGTCGTCGCGTTCGTGTTCGGCCGAGGGATCGAGCTCGAGCGCCTCGCCCGCGGCCGGATCGAGCGCGCCACGGCGGAACGGCTCGGCATCGAGGCGGGCTACCGCCACCTGTTCGAGGCGAACGCGTCGCCGATCCTCGTGCTCGACGCGCGCGGCACGATCCACGAGGCCAACCCGGCGGCCTCGGCCGTCCTCGGCCCCGGCATGATCGGCCGCGCGGCCACCGAGCTGTTCGCCGGCGAGCTGCCGGTCGCCGAGCAGTCCGGGAAGGTCGTCGCCCTCGCGGACGGACGCGACTACCGCGTCGGCATCGTCACGCTCCCGGCGGGCTCGGGCAAGGGCGGCGCGGCGACACAGGTGGTTCTCGAGGACGTCACCGAGGAGCGCAGCGAGCGCGACCGTGCGACGCGCTACGCCGCGCTCGTCGTCGACGCCGAGGAGGACCAGCGCCGCCGTCTCGCCCGCGAGCTGCACGACGAGCCCCTGCAGCTGTTCCTCCACCTGGCGCGCCGGCTCGAGAGCCTCGGAGGAGCGGCGGGAGTCCCGATCGACGTGTCGAAGGGCCTCGACGACGCCCGTCGTCAGGCGCTCGACGCGGCCGCTCGGCTCCGCACGCTCGCGCGCGACCTCCGTCCGCCCGCGCTCGACCAGCTCGGCCTCGTGCCCGCGCTGTCCAGCCTGCTCGCGGACATCGAGGCCGAGACCGGCGTCGTGACCGACCTCGACGTGACCGGTGCGACGGTGCGGACGGCGCCGGACATCGAGCTCGGCGCCTTCCGGATCGTCCAGGAGTCCGCGCGCAACTCCGTCCGTCACGCCGGAGCCCGGCACTTCCGGGTGACCGTCTCGTACGCGGACGACGAGCTCACCCTCACGGCCCGCGACGACGGGCGCGGCTTCGATCCGGGTTCCGTCGACGCGCTCGAGTCGGGCCACCTCGGACTGCTCGGAATGGTCGAGCGGGCGAACGTGCTCGGCGGCCACCTCGAGGTCCGCTCGGCTCCGGGCACGGGGACCGTCGTCGAGGCGACCCTGCCGCTTCGCTCCGTCCCGAGCGCGCGTCGCGACCCGCGCTGAGCCGGCGCTCCTCGCAAGTAGGTGGCGCCGTGGCCCGCGCTCGAGTGGCGCGGGCCACGGGTCGTTATCGCGCGACGGCCCGCACGCCACCGGCGGCGGCGCGGGGGGCGACGGGCCAGAGCAGGCTGCGCAGCGCGCCGCCGAGCTCCTCGGCCCGCGCGGTCGCGTCGCGCGGGCCGAACGCCGCGTCGGCGACGACCTTCGCTCCCCGCTCCTCGAGCGCCCGGCGCATCGTCGCGAGCGTGCCCTTCGGCGCCACCGCGGAGGTGCAGAAGACGACCGCGCGCAGCCCCGAGAGCGGCGGGAGGCCCGCGAGCCAGCGTCGGACCGCTCGCGACGGGCCGACGTTCGCGACGACTAGCCCCTCGGTCCAGGTGCCGACCACGAGCAGGTCCGCGTCCGCGAGCAACGCCGGTGTCGCCTCCTGGAGCCGGACGACTGTGACCGTCGCGCCCGAGCCCGCGAGCACGTGCCCGAGCGAGTCGGCCACCGCCCGGGTGCGCCCGCCGATGCTGTCCGCGACCACGACCACCCGCTTCGGGGCGGTCGCCTGCGCCGCGTCGGCGCCCGGGCGCCGCGGGCCGTGCTCGAGGATCGCGAGCGCCGCTCGCCGTCCCTGCGCCATCGCCTAGACCACGGTCGACGGCCCGACGAGCGCGTCGCCCGCCACCCAGACCCGTGCAGCGCGCGGGAAGGCCGCGCTCTGCCGCGCGGACTCCCGCGCGAGCGCCAGCCTCCCCACGGGCTGATGCCGCGCGAAGCGAGGCGCGGGGTTCGCGAGGATGCCGCTCGCGAGCCAGCGCCTGTCCGGGTACTCGTCGACGACCTTCGCGAACGGCACCTCGCGCAGGTCCCTCGCGAGCGAGCGGTCCAGCCGGTAGCCCATGGCGAGCACGACCCGGTCGATCGCTAGCGTCACGATGTCGCTCTCGAGCACCTCGGGGCGGCGGTCGGCGCGCTCCTGGCGCGTCGCGGCGATGCGTGCGACCGCCACCCGACCGTCGGCTCCCTCGAGTCCGACCACGGTGGAGTTGAACCGCACCTCCACGCCCTCGGCCCTCGCCTCGTCGAGCTCGTCGGGTCGCACGGGCGCGAACCGAGGGTCCATCCAGTCGATGCAGACCGCCCGGGCCCCGAGGCGCCGCGCGCTCCGCGCGACGTCCATCGCGGTGTTCCCCGCGCCGAGGACGAGAACGACGGCGCCCTCCTGGCCCGCGCCCGCGACGCGGGACGTCTCGAGCTCGGCGAGCCCGCTCCCGGCGAGGAGCGCGCGGTGCGAGCGCTCGAGGAAGCTGCTCGCGTCCTCCACACCCTCGAGGTCGACGCCGGGCACCGGCGGCGTGATCGGCACGCCTGCGCCGTGCGCGAGCACGACCGCGTCGTGGGACGCGAGCAGCCGCTCGACGTCGTCCGGCGCGACCGGCGCGTCGCACCTGAGCTCGACGCCCGCGTCGCGCAGCTGCGCCCACGGACGGTCGGCGACCTCGCTCGGGAGCGTGAAGTCGGGGATCCCCCAGCCGAGCAGGCCGCCAGGCATGCTCGCCTTCTCGTACACGGTGACCCGGGCGCCGGCCTCGGCGAGCTCCCAGGCGGCGGCGATGCCCGCCGGGCCCGATCCGACGATGCCGACGTCGAGGTCGGCCTTCGGACCGGCTGCCCGCACGGGCGCCGGTACCGGCATCTGCTCGGTGATGAAGCGCTCGAGTGCCCCGATCGCGACCGCGGTCCCCCCTGCGAGCGACCAGCTGCACGACCCCTCGCACTGCACCGCCTGGTCACAGACGCGCGAGCACACGTCGGGCAGGACCGTTGTCCGGCGAAGGATCCGGTGCGCCTCGGCGAGATCGCGCGCCGCTACTGCTCGGATGAAGCCCGGAATGTCGTTGTGAGTGGGACAGCCGCGCACGCAGGTCGGGTCCGGGCACTCGAGACAGCGCGAGGCCTCGGCGAGCGCCTCGTCCCAGGACGACAGCCCGCGCCGCGTCTCGCTCAGGTCTCCCCGCAGGCGTGGCGGCTCCGCGAAGTGGACCGGCGTCCGCTCGCTCACGAGCGCCGGTCCCTCCACGACGATCGCGGAGAACGGGCACGTGCGCACGCACTGGCGGCAGCCGACGCAGCGCGTCTGGTCGGCCACCGCGACCCAGCGCGCGACGTCGAGGTCGAGCGCGTCCGTGGGGCATCGGACGACGCACTCCTGGCAACCGGCGCACCGGTCGACCAGGACCGTGACGGAGGGGGTCGCGCGCGCGAGGTCCGCGACCGGCGGGTTGAGGGCAAGGGTCATGTCGTCGCTCCTAGGGGGCCGCGTGCATCACGACGTAGAGGACGCCCGCGGAGACGCCGCAGGCGAGTGCCAGCCCGACCGCCACGAGGCGCACGGCGAGCGGGCGGCTGGAGATGCCCGCGAGGTCCCGTCCCGAGATCTTCCAGCTCGTCGACACCGCGCCGAGCGTGCCGAGGGCGATGACGAGCACCTGCACGAGCACGATCCGGGGGTCGGCGAGCAGGTGGTAGCGGTAGAGGGTGGAGTGCGTCGAGCCGGCGCCGAACCACGCTCCGACCGACGGGACGAGGCGGGGCACGTGCTGGAAGAACTTCGGGAGCTGACGGGCGAAGTAGTCGGCCCCGACTACCGGGATGAGCCCGTACATGAGCGGCACGAAGAACGCCCGGAACCGGCTCGTGCGCTCGAGGTAGTTCGTTCCGCCGCTCGGGATGACCACGTCGCGGCGGGCGAGCGCGTGCTGCACGACCCAGGCCGCGCCACCCATCACGAGCGCGACGAGGCCGATGATCCCGACGTAGTCGACCGGGTCCGGGTAGCGCAGGTGGAGGGTCGTGTTCAGCCAGTTGTCCACCGTGCCGTAGACGCTCGTCGCGTTCAGCTGCTGGTAGATGACGAGGCCCCACAGCACGGCGACCGCCCACGCGACGTCGAACCGGCGGCGGGTCGGCGCGACGACCGACGTCATCGGCTTCTGCAGGAACAGCCCGATGTTGTCCGAGGGGCAGGACTTGTAGCACTCGGTGCACAGCCCGCAGGCGAGGTTCGAGTCCGCCGATCCGGGCCAGGTGTACCAGGGGCAGCCGTAGCCCGAGCTGCTCCCGCGCATGCACTCCTTCGTCTCGCACGCCACGCAGACGTCGCGGTCTCGGGTGCGGAAGCCGGCGACCGACCCCATCGCGCCGACGGTGCCGATCAGGGCCGACAGCGGGCACACGTAGCGGCAGAAGGTGCGACGCTCGAACGCGAGGAAGAACACGAGCGCGGAGGCGACGATCCCGACGACCATCCACGAGGTCGCGTGCGGAGCGCCCGGCCCCGCGATGTTGAACGTCTCCTCGATCCAGGTGAGGACGAGGAACGACCCGACGGACAGCAGGAAGCCGTACTGGGCGACCGGCTCGGGGAGCTTGCGGCCGAGCCCGAGCACCTTCTGGGTGCGCTGCCACAGCGCCCGGCGCTGCACCCACTCGCCGAACCCGCCGAACGGGCACATCGCGCACCACGCGCGGCCGACGACGACCATCATCACGAACACGAGGCAGAACCACAGGTACCAGGTGATCGCGGTGCCGAAGTTCAGTCCGGGCACCACGGTGCCGAGCAGCCCGAGCAGGATCACGGCCCAGAACACGATCTGGTTCGGGAGGATCAGCAGGAACTGGAACCGCCGGTTGCGCAGCAGCCGCGCGACCTTCGGATGCCGCGCGACGTCCCAGCCCGGCGCCGGATCCGTCGGAGCGAAGCGCTCCTCCATGCCGTGGCGACGCACCGGCCGGAGATGCACCGCGGTGACGACGGGGTCCCGGGTCGTCCCGGCGGGGCGCGCGGCGCCCGCGGGCTCGTCGACCGCCGTCCCTGCCTCGGTGAGGGTCGTCATCTGACCTCCCCTAATTGTTGCGACCAACGTTGAGCGCTGTACCCAACGTTGTACTTCTACGCGACTCGCGTGATTCCCGTCAAGTCACCCGCGTGATTTCCGGGGGGATACGTGTACTACGTCAAGCGCGCCGCTAGAGTTTCGCCGTGAACATGACGCTGTCGAAGCGGGGCGACTACGTCGTGCGGTCGGCGCTGTGCCTCGCACGCGCCTACGAGAGCGGCGAGCATCGCAAGCTCCGCGAGGTCGTGGCCGAGATGGCCGTTCCCCAGACCTTCGCCTCGCAGATCCTCGCCGACCTCGTGCGCGCCGGCCTCGCGAGCTCCCGAGCCGGACGCGGCGGCGGCTACCGGCTCGTCCGGCCACCCGACGCGATCAGCCTCGTCGAGGTCGTCGAAGCGGGCGAGGGGCCCCTCCACGCCGAGCGCTGCGCGCTCGGGGACGGCCCGTGCCGCTGGGAGGCCGTCTGCCCCCTGCACGAGACCTGGCGATCCGCCACCGGCGCGCTTCGCGACGTGCTCGCGGCGACGACGCTCGCGTCGCTCGCCGACGCCGACCGCGCGATCGAGGCCGGCCGAACGCCCGCGCCCGCGGACTCGCACCGCCAGTCCGCCGCGAGCATCGCAGTCGCGGACTCCGTGCACGTCGAGCACGGGATCGAGACGGTCGCGCGGCACCTCTCACGCAAGTCGTGGGTCGCCGCACGCGTCGCGGACGCGTACGCGAGCGCGGACGAGCTGCGGCACTCCGTCGACGCCGCGGGCCTCCCGTGGGCCGGCAGCCGCCGGCCCGCGGTGCGCACCGAACGGCTGGCCTCGGCGGACGCCGCCGAGTCGCAGGTCGTCATCGAGTGGGAGCTCGCGCTGACCCGGGGCGCCGAGTCCCGGCTCGAGGCGACCGTCGAGCTGCGGGAGCTCGATCCCGAGCGCACCGAGCTGCTCCTCGTCGGAAGGTTCCGGCCCCCCTCGGCGGCGGGCGGCGCGGACGCGCCGTCCGCGTTCGCGACCCAGCTCGCGAAGTCGACGATCCGCGCGTTCGTGCGGAGCGTCGCGGCATCGATCGAGACAGAGTCCGCGACCCGGCGCGCGGCGCGCGCGCCGGGCGCGGAACGGTCCCGGCGCAGCGCGCCGGGACCGGCGACCGGCGCGTAGCGGGGGTAGGTGATGCGAAGCCGTTCCCTCCAGCACCTCGCGGTCGCTGCCGCGTTCGTCGCGCTCGTCGTCGTGGCCGTCCTGGACGCACCCCGGTCTGCCGCACGCCCCGGCAGCCGAAGCACGAGGCCGTCGGCGC
>DAHUXW010000012.1 GCA_027306925.1 Acidimicrobiaceae bacterium
CGAAGCAGTACCCGAACGTGACGTGGAAGATCCGCGAGGACCCCTTCGCCGTCATCACCCAGGACGCGCCGCTCGTGATGTCGAGCCCCAACCCGCCTGACCTGATGCGGGCGCCGCAGATCTCCGGCCTGGTCAAGGACCACCTCATCAAGAACATGGACGGCTATTACAAGACGTTCGGGTGGAGCAAGTTCCCCGCCTCGGACCTCGCCCAGCTGCGTGTCGCGCCGAGCGGCAGCCCGCAGGGCGTCGGCCCGCTGTGGGCGATGGGGATCAACTACTCGATGACCGGCGTGTTCTACAACAAGGCACTCGCCGCGCAGATCGGGATGACGAAGGCCCCGTCGACCCTCGCCGAGCTCGACGCGGACCTCGCGAAGGCGAAGGCGAAGGGCATCCTCCCCGTCCAGCAGTTCGACAGCTCGGGCAACGGCGGGCTCATCTTCCCGCTGCAGGACCTGATGGGCGACTACAACATCCAGCAATACGGCTCGATCGACAAGATCAACGCGTGGGTGTTCGACCAGAAGGGCGCGACGTTCGTGAACCCTTCGAACCTCGCGGCGACCGAGCACCTCGACACGTGGATCAAGGACGGCTACTTCAACACGGACGCGAACGCCACCTCGTACTCGACGATGATGGGCCGATTCGAGCACGGCCAAGGCCTGTTCATCTTCGACGGGGACTGGGAGTCGGGGAACCTGGACTCGAACTTCGCAGGCAAGTTCGGCTTCTTCCTGTTCCCGTCGATGACGGCAGGGGGCAAGCAGGCCGCGATGTCCGCTCCGCTCACCTACCTGATCCCCGCCGCGTCGAAGCACGCCAGCTGCGCGGCGTACTTCTTGAACTGGGTGGAGACGAACCCCGCGGCTCGGGCCCTCAACGTGAAAGAAGGCGGCTCGAACCCGGGCGGCCCGCCCAGCCTGCCGATCCCTGCGGTGAAGCCGGGAACGGTGACGTCGCAGACCCTTGCCGCGGGCAGGGTGATCGCCGCGGACAACGGGGCGATGGGCTTCATCGCCAACGCGACGGGGTCGATCGACGCCGAGGGCCTGACGCCGGCGGTCCAGAAGCTCTTCGGCGGCCAGTCGACGCCGTCCGAGGTGCTCTCGAGCGTCCAGGCCGCGTACACCCAGGAGCTCTCCGCTCCCTGATCGCCTGACGCCACCGAGTTGAACCGCAACTACGCCCCTGCGCCAGTAGCGGGAGCCCAGCAGCAGGCGACGGCACCGCGGGCCCACCGGGCCCGCGGTGCCTCGCACCGCTACTGGGGATTCGTCGCGCCCGCGCTCGTCGCGTACGGGGCGTTCGTGCTCTGGCCGATCGTCCAGACCGTCCGCTACTCCTTCACGAACTGGGACGGTGTCACGAGGGCGACGTGGGCCGGCACGTCGAACTACCGGACGGTGTTCACCAACGGCCAGCTCCTCGGCGTCATCGGGCACTCGTTCCAGCTCATCGCCTACTTCAGCGTCATCCCGATCGTGCTCGGGCTCGCGGTCGCGACGGTCATGCGCCGCGTCGTGAGCTCGAGGATGAGCTCGGTCGCACGCGTCGTGCTGTTTCTCCCCCAGGTCGTCCCACTCGTCGCCGCCGGCATCGCCTGGAACTGGATGCTCTCCACCACCGGTGCGGTCGACCAGATCCTGCAGAAGGTCGGCCTCGGCAGCCTCGCCCACTCGTGGCTCGGCGACTTCAGCACCGCGCTCCCGGCCGTCGGCGTCATCGGCGCCTGGGTGCTGCTCGGCCTGTGCATCGTGCTGCTCCTCGCCGGCATGACGAAGATCGACGTCTCGCTCTACGAGGCCGCCCAGCTCGACGGCGCGGGACCGGTGCGCGAGTTCTGGTCCGTCACGCTCCCCGGCATCCGCCAGGAGCTCGGGGTCTGCGTCACGGTCACCGTGATCGCCGCGCTCTCCGCCTTCGACATCGTGTACATCTCGACCCAGGGCGGGCCGGGGACCTCGACGATGGTCCCCGGGCTCGAGATCTACCAGCTCGCGTTCTACAACCGTCAGATGGGCCTCGCGTCGGCGCTTGCCGTCGTGCTCATGCTCCTCGTCCTCGTGTGCATCCTCCCGATCCAGTGGTACGTCCGGCGCGGGAGCGATCGATGATCGTCGACCGCCGCAACGCCGTCGTCGGCTGGCTTCTGCTCGCCGTCCTCATGGTCGTGACGCTCCTGCCGTTCGCCAGCATGTTCACGAGCGCGCTCTTTCCCTCGGGCTCCTACCCGATCGGGATCTCGTGGCCGGCGGACCCGCACTGGGGCAACTTCATCGCGGCCTTCAAGGCGGCGGACATGGGTGTGATGCTCGAGTCGAGCGTGCTCATCGTGCTCGGCGTCGTGCCGATCTCCGTCCTCATCGCCACGCTCGCCGGATTCGCGATCGGCCACTTGCGCGTGCGCGGCGGGCAGATCGCGTTCGTCCTCTTCCTCGTCGGGCTCACGCTCCCGCTCGAGGGCGTCATCGTCCCGCTCTACTACGAGGTCCGCAGCTTCGGTCTCCTCGGTAGCAGGTGGGCGATCATCCTGCCCCTCATCGGCCTGTTCATGCCCTTCGCCGTGTACTGGATGCGCGCGCACTTCGTGACGGCGCCGAGCGAGCTCTCCGAGGCCGCCCGGGTCGACGGTGCGAGCACGTGGCAGCTGTTCTGGCGAATCCACGTCCCGCTCGCCCGACCTGCGCTCACCTCGCTCGCGATCCTGCTGTCGGTCTGGACGTGGAACCAGTTCCTCCTCGCGATCGTGCTCGTGGACAACCCCACGAACCGGACGATGGCCGGCGCGCTCGGCGCCTTCCAGGGGCAGTGGGGAACGGACATCCCGCTGCTCAACGCCGGCTCGCTGCTCATACTCGCCCCGACGCTCCTGCTGTTCCTCGCGTTCCAGCGCCACTTCGTGACCGCTCTGCTCCAGGGCTCCCTCAAGGGATAGCGGCCGCGATCGCATGCTCGCCCTCGCCGACAAGTGGGTCTGGGACTTCTGGCTGGCCGACGACGGCGACCGCCACCACGTCTTCTACCTTCAGGCGCCGCGCTCCCTCGGCGACCCCGAGCTCCGCCATCATCACGCGAGCGTCGGTCACGCGGAGTCCGACGACCTGCGCTCGTGGCACGTCCTCCCCGACGCGCTCCATCCGGGCGAGCCGGGCAGCTGGGACGACCTCGCGATCTGGACGGGCAGCGTGCTCCGCCACGAGGGCCGCTGGCACATGGCCTACACGGGCATCAACCGGGCGGAGCGTGGGCTCGTCCAGCGCATCGGCATCGCGACCTCGGACGACCTCGTGACCTGGAAGCGGCACGAGGCCAACCCGGTGCTCGAGGCGGACCCGCGCTGGTACGAGCAGCTCGGGCACGGGCGCTGGCGGGACCAGTCCTGGCGCGACCCGTTCCTGTTCCGCGCACCGGGCGACGACTACGTCCACGCGCTCATCACTGCCCGCTCCCCGCACGGACCCGCCGACGGCGCCGGCGTGATCGCGCGAGCCCGTTCGCGCGACCTCCTCGACTGGGAGGTCCTCCCACCGCTGACCGCGCCGGGCGACTTCGCGCAGATCGAGGTGCCCCAGCTCGGCCGGGTCGACGGCTCGGACGTCATCCTCTTCTCGACGCGGGCCGAGGACCACTCCGAGCAGCGGCGTCGACGGCTTCCCGCGATGCGCGCCGCGACCGGGACGTTCGCGTTCGTCGCCCCAGCCGGCTCCGGCGACTTCCGCCCGAGCGACGGTCCGATCGCAGCCAGGCGCGGTGAGGTCCTCTACGCGGGCAAGCTCGTCCGCGACCGCATCCGCGGCCTAGGGTTCATGGCCTTCCGGGAGGCGAGCGAGCGCGGATTCGTGGGCGAGCTCACCGACCTCATGCCGGCCCGGCTCACCCCGGACGGCGACTTCCACGTCGCGACGAGCTGAGGAGCCCCTGGATTGGCGTACTTCGACATGGCGAAGGAGCTCCTGCGGTCGTACACGCCACGGCTCGAGCTACCGGACGACGCGAGCGAGTTCTGGGCTGCGACGCTGCGCGAGAGTCGCGCGATCGCCGCGCCGACGACCTGGCGGCCCGTCGTCACCGGGCTCACGGCCATCGACACCTTCGACGTCACGTTCTCGGGCTTCGGTGGCCAAGCGATCAAGGCGTGGCTCCAGATCCCGGCGAACGGCGCGGACACCGCGCCGGGCGTCGTGACGTTCCAGGGATACGGGGGCGGCCGCGGCCTTCCCGTCGAAGTCAGCCACTTCGCGCTCGCCGGGTACCCGACGCTCGTCATGGACACCCGCGGGCAGGGCGCGGCGTGGAAGACGGGCGAGACGCCCGATCCCGAAGGTACCGGCTCCTCGCACCCCGGGTTCATGACTCGCGGCATCCTCGACCCGGCCGGCTACTACTACCGGCGCCTCTACGCCGACGCCGCGCTCGCCGTCGACGCGCTGCGCTCGCATCCACGCGTCCAGAGGGACCGGGTCGCGGTCGCCGGAGTCAGCCAGGGCGGGGGCGTCGCGCTCGCGGCCGCCGCGCTCGTGCCCGACGTCTGGTGCGTGCTCGCGGACGTCCCGTTCCTGTGCGACTTCCCACGTGCGACGCAGCTCGTCGACACGGACCCCTACGGCGAGATCGTGCGCTTCCTGAAGGTGCACCGCGATCACGAGAGTCGCGTGTTCGAGACGCTCGCCTACTTCGACGCCGCGGCGCTCTCCCCCCTCGCGTCGGCGCCGGCACTTTTCTCGGTCGCGCTCATGGACGACGTCTGCCCTCCGTCAACCGTGTACGCGGCCTACAACCGCTACGGGGGGCGCAAGGCGATCGTCGAGTACCCCTTCAACGGTCACGAAGGCGGTCAGGCGTTCCAACAGGTCGAGCAGCTGCGATGGATCGACGCGCTTCTCGGGAGCGAGACGCCGGCGTAGGAGGAGCCGGCCCCGGCCGCGCTCGGCTCGACACATCGGTGCGCGGACTAGCGGCGCTCGATCGCGATCCGGATGCCGAGCCCGACGAGCACCGCGCCGGTCGGGCGCTCGACCCGGCGAGCCCACGGCCCCGCGACGAACGCGCGCTTCGCGCGCCGAGGAAAGGTCCCTCGACCGCGCGCGGGCCGGCACGGACACCTCGCCCTCGGCACGGTCGACCCGGCACACCTGCCGAGGAGCGACCGTGCGTCCATGACGAAGAGCACGGCCGCGCCCGCGAGCTTCACGACCGTGAACACGCGTGCGGAGGTCGCGACGACCGCAGCGAGGTCCGCCGCCGCGAGCGCGCCCCACATGAGCACGCCGATCGAGTTGCCCACGGTCGTGAAGAACGCGGCACGGCGGCCGCCCCGCGACGCGTTCCGGACCACGAGCGCCGTCGCGACCCCGGGTGTGACCGTCAGGAGCGCTGCGATCGGGACGTACGTGACCGGCACGCGCAGCACCAGCTCACGCCAGCGTCGCACCCGCGCTGCGGACCCACGCGGGCGCCGCGGACGCGACCCCTCCCGGACGGTGGCCCGACCTCGACACATGGCGGAAGCGGGTCAGCGCCCCCTGCGCACGAGGTATGCGAACCCTGCGTGGATCTGGCTCTCGGACCAGACGTCGGCGCGCTTGGCCACGGTGTCCTCTTCGGGCCCGAACCGCTCGATCGCTCCAGCCGCCATCGCGTCGAGCTGCACCCGGCACGCCTTGTCGAGCAGCACCGCGACCATCACCGCGGTCGCGAGATCGGGCCCGACCGAGACGACCCCGTGCTGGGGCATCAGGCACGCGGGCGCGTCGCCGAGCGCGTCGGCGAGCGCCGCCCCGAGCTCGACGGTCTTGATCAGCCCGCCGGTCCGCGTGAAGCGCGGGATGGCCGGGTAGGCGAACAGGCTGCCCGCGTGGTTGAGCGGACGCAACGGGACATCGAGCGACGAGAACGCGTTGGCCGCGTCGGAGTGCGTGTGCACGACGGCGCCGACGTCCGCTCGCCGGGCGAGGATCTCGGTGTGGATCGCGTACTCGACGTGCCGCCGACCCTCGCCGGAGAGCACCGTCCCCTCCGGCGACACGAGGACCACTCTCGACTCGTCGACCTCGTCGAACGCCCACCCCGCCGACTTCATCCACGCGCCGCGCCCTGCCGCGTCGCGCACGCTCGGATGGCCCCAGACCAAGTCGTCCTGCCCCGCCGCCGCCAGCGCGCGGCACCCGTCCACGACGAGCCGCGTCGCCTCGCCTGCGCTCGCCGCCGTCGTAGCCATCGCGCCGCCCCCTTCGCGTGCCCGACCGGGTCCGCAACCCGGGCGGACGGAGCGTAGCGGGGGCGCCGACCTCGGACGGCGACGAGGGGTCTCCCTAGGATGGCGGCGTGAACAGGAGACGCCGCGACGGCACCACGGCCGGGCGTCGCTCCAACCCCCGGTGCGACCGTCGGCGACGTGCGACCGCACGCGCGCGCCCGTCCCACCGCGGGACGGCCTCGACGCCCCTCGTGTTGCTGATGGTGGTGGCGGCGTCGGTCACGGCCGCCTGCGGCGGACCGAGGCGCGCCGGCGGCCCGCCGTCCACCGTCGCCGCGCCGGTGCCGTGCAGCGCGACGGCCATGGTCGCCGCGCTGCAGGCCCACTACGGGCCGAAGGTCCGCATCGTCTACAACCACCACCTCACGTGCGCCGGGCGTCTCGCCGAGATCGCCGTGATGGTCGACAACCTCGAGTCGGCCCGGCCCGGCTACTCGGGCCCGGTCGGCTCGCCGCACGGGGCGCTCATGGAGCACTCGGGCGGATCATGGCACGAGGTGGACCTGTCCGTGCCGAACCGCTACTGCACGCCGGACGGTCGTCAGACAGCGGCGGTACCCGCGGCGCTCGGTGTGGTCTGCGGCATCCAGTAGCGGTCGCGCCGCAGCCGGACGCGGTGGCGGACAGTCCTCCCGACGGCGCTCCGCGAGGGTCCTTCGGCCCTGGCTACCCCACGACCTCGCCGATATCCTCCGGCCGGACGGTGCCCGCCGGCCGCGCCGATCCGGCAGCAACCCAGAAGGTGACCGAGCATGCGCCTCCGATCGATCGGGACCGATGCAAAGGATGCCCGCCGTCGGGGGGCGCGAGGGAACGTCCTTCGCACCAAGCTGCTCGGGCTGGCCGCCCTGCTCGCGGCGAGTGGCGCGATCGCGCCCGCCGCGGTCTTCGGCGCTCGGGCCGCTCCGCCGCCCGGCAACCTGCCGGTGACCGTCGCGCGCCTCGACGGGACGCGTTCCGGCCCGGCGTTCCAGGGAATCGGCGCGATCTCGGGAGGAGGCGGGAACTCCCGCTATCTGATCGACTACCCGGCCCGCGAGCGCTCGACGGTACTCGACTACCTGTTCAAACCCCACTACGGGGCGTCGCTGCAGCTCCTCAAGCTCGAGATCGGTGGGAACGGCAACTCCTCGGACGGATCGGAACCCTCCGTCGAGCAGGTGCGCGGCCGGATCGACTGCAGCGTCGGCTACGAGCTCTGGCTCGCCGAGCAGGCCGTGAAACGGAACCCGCACATCGCGCTCTACGGGCTGCAGTGGTCGGCGCCGTCGTGGGTGCGGGGCACGGGCAACTCGTTGTGGACGGCGGCGGACATCCAGTACCTGCTGGACTGGCTCGGATGCGCTCACCACCTCGGCCTGCACATCAGCTACATCGGCGGCTGGAACGAGCACTACGTTCCCGGATCGCGCGTCATCGAGGCGTGGTACGTCGCGCTTCGCCGGGCGCTCGACGCGCACGGCTACCGCCAGGTGAAGATCGTCGCAGCGGACAACTACGGCACCTCGACCGTGTGGTCGGTGGCCGACGACATGACGAGGAACCCGGCGTTCGCGCGCGCGGTCGCGGTGATCGGCGTCCACGACATCTGCGGGCTCGAGAGCCACGGCTTCCACTGCGCTAGCTCGGCTCGGGCGCGGGCGTGGGCTGCGGGCGGGCACAAGGTGCTCTGGCAGAGCGAGCTCGGAAGGACGCCACGAGCGAATACGAGCCCGCTCGAAGAGGGTCCGTCCGGCCTCGCCCGGAGCCTCAACAACGGCTACCTCGACGCGGGCATCACGGGGACCCTCGTCTGGCCACTCGTCGAGGCGATGCCCCCCGATCTCCCGTTCTCCGGCCGCGGGCTCGTCGCCGCAGACCAGCCGTGGAGCGGAAACTACCAGGTCAGTGCGTTGACCTGGGTCGTCGCGCAGACAACGCAGTTCGCCGCTCCCGGGTGGCGCGTCCTTCGCGGTGCGGACGGCGAGCTCCAGGGGACCGGGACCTACGTGACCTACATGGCGCCGAACCGCTCGGCGTGGTCGACAGTCGTCGAGACCTCGGCTGCGAGCTCGCCACAGCGGATCACCTTCGACGTGCGTGGCGGACTGCCCGCTCGCGTCCATGTCTGGCTCACCGAGCTGATCGGTCCCCGCAAGCTCGTCGACGTCGCGACGGTCGAGGCCCGTCACGGCACCTTCAGCTTCCGCGTCGCGCCGCACGATCTGTACACCTTCACGACGACCACCGGCGCGTCGAAGGCGAACGGGCACGTTCCGGCAGTCCCCCGATCGAAGCCCGCGCCTGCACGTTTCGCCGCGCGCCCTGACGGCGCGGGCATGGCTGCATACCTCGCGCCGATGGAGGGATCGTTCCAGTTCGTCGGCCGCACGCTCACCCAGACCGCGATCGGGGTCCCGGTCGCGTGGTCCTCCTGCGACGTCGCCTATCCGTACGCGGTGCTCGGCAGCTCCAGCTGGCGACGCTTCACGGTGGCGGCGAGCGTGGAGCTTCCCGACCTCCGAACCGGGATCGGTCGACCCGGAGCCTTCCTCATCGCCGGCTTCGACGGCCGCGGTACGCCGTGCGACTTCTCCGGCTACATCTTCTCGGTCGACTCGTCGGGGAGGTGGAAGGTCACCCGAGGCGCGGACTTGACCGCGGTGCTGAAGTCGGGTCGGGTCGTGGCGTCCCGCCGCTACGCGCTCTCGCTCGCCGTGTCCGGGCGCGAGCTCACGGGGAGCATCGACGGCAGGCGGGTCGTGTCGCTCGCGAGATCCTCCCCCGTCGGAGGCCTCGCCGGGGTCGGCAGCCTCACGTACCAGCCGGTCCGGTACACCTCGCTCACCGTGCGCTGACGGCCTGAGCGCGATCGCCGCGGTGAGACGTGGCGGATGTCACCCCGCCGTCGCGCGGGCGGAGAGCGTGACGAAGTCGCGCGGCCACCACGGCTCGAAGAACGTCCACGGCCCCTGCACCGTCGACGGGACGAGCTTCGTGCCGTTCGCCGGCGAGGCGAGCGCACCGGGCGCGGGGTCGTAGGTCGCGAAGTCCGGCCACGCGGGATTGATGTCGAGCTCCATCGCCCGCACCGCCCCCGCTCGGACGAGCAGGTCCGCGAGCTGGATGGGCGCGAGACCGGGCCCGCTCGCGTAGACGAGCGCGCCGTCGGCGGTGACGCCGAGGCCGGACCGCCACTGGTGGTCGATCCCCGGCACGTCACGCGCGCACGACGTCGCGCCGCACGTCGCTCCCCACCGCAGCCAGTCGGGGCTCGCGGCGGCGAGCGTCGGAGCGCGGCGCGCGACGAGCAGCGCGAGGTTCTGGCGCACGCTCGCCACGCGCGGCGTCATCGTGACGTCGCTCCCCCAGGCGCCGATCGCGACCCCGCCACCTGAGTAGACGACGAGCGATGCCGCGCCCCGGCGCAGCGGCACCACGACGCGCCCTTCGGTGTAGTAGCCGCCCTCGGCGTTGCGCATCAAGAAGCCCCCGTTGAAGGCGGCGACGAGGGTGCGCGCCGCTGCCGGCGAGACCGGTGCGGTGTAGCGGTACGGGCCACCGCCGGGGCTCTCCGAACCCGAGTACAGGCGCGCCGCCAAGAGTCGGGTGTCCATCCAGGCCAGACCGGCCGGCGGGCCGCCTCCCGGCGGCACGAGCTCGGTCGTGTAGATCGCCGGGCGCCCGGCGACGTCGCGACCCGCGCTTCGCCAGCGACCCTCGCCGGGAACGGCGTGCGCCCCGAACGGCCGGATCGTGACCGGGGCCGGAAGCGACGCACCGGACGCGTGCGCGCCCGGAAGCACGACCGCCGGCACCGCCCACGCGAGTCGCGGAGACGCGAGCAACGACACCGAGCTGCACGCCGCGAGCGCGAGCGACCTTCGGAGCCGGCGAGCTCGACGCGCGCTCCGGATCCCGCTCACGCCCGAAGGCTATTGACGCGCAGCGGGTCGCGGGTCGCGGGGCCTCGTAGCGCGTCGACGGGCGGGACGATCGGCCCTACCTGCGCCTCGGCGCACCCGCTCTACTTGGCCGCGGGATCGTCGCGCCGGGAGCGCGACGGGAGTCTCTGGCGAGACGAGGTGCACATGGCCGGTTCGAACAGCGTCCGCACACGCCTCGAACGAGCGAGCTCGACGCAGTCGGCACGGTCGGCGCGCTCGCGGTCCCCGAGCGGCTCCACGATCAGCCCGACCTCGTGCTCGGCGGTCTGCCCGAGGTCTTCCACGACGGCGCGGACTTCTGCCCGTACTGCGCGGCCGAGCGCTGGGCGCTCGTCGCGGCGCTCTCCCGTTTCGGCTCCTTCTCCGGGCTCACCTCGACGAGGTCCGGCGCGCACGACGTCTACCCGAACACCGCGACGTTCAGCTTCACCGGGTCCCGCTACACGAGCCGGCACGTCGCCTTCGTCGGAGTCGAGGAGTACTCGAACACGATCGAGAAGGGCGCCTACGTCCGCATCGCGCGGCCGAGCGCCGCCCAGTCCCGGCTCATGGCCACGTACGAGACCGCCCCGTACGCGCACGGTGCGGGCTTCCCGTTCGTCGACGTCGCAAATCGCTACCTCGTCCCCGGCGGCACGGTCGACCCCGCAGTGCTCGCGGGCCGCTCGCTCGACGCCATCTCGCGAACGCTCGGCGATCCGACGAGCCCGATCGCGCGTGCCGTCGACGGCGCGGCCAACCTCTTCGCGGCCGCGGTCTGCGACGCGACCGGGCACCGTCCCTCCGACGTCTGCGCGAGCCCCGGGGTCCGGAGCGCGCGGGCGCGGCTCGCGGCCGAGCGTCCGCTACCCTGAGCGCCGCGCCGCGCGCGGCCCGCGGTCGCAGTTGCGGTCGCGGTCGCGGTCGCCCGTGGCGGCCGCGCGCACGCGCAGTGTCCGCGAACGCCGAAGCTGCGCGCGCGGTGCTCATCCCCGATCGGCTGGCCAGCTCCCGCGCGGGTCTGTCCGGCGCGGCGCTCGCGGCCTCAACTCGGCGATTCGCGGCGTCCCGGTGGTGGCCCGTCGAGCACCTCGTCGGCGTGGGCGGCGTAGAAGCGCCACAGCTGCGCCCTCTGGGTCGCGCCGAGGTCGGGCAGGTCGACCGCGTCGTCCTCGTCGACCTCGAGCGGCACCCGGCCGGTGGCCGCGCACGCGAGCGT
>DAHUXW010000036.1 GCA_027306925.1 Acidimicrobiaceae bacterium
GCGTCCGCGGCGGTGCCGGTCTCTGCCGCGTCCGCGGCGGTGCCGGTCTCTGCCGCGTTCAGGAGCGCGCGGGCCCGCGCCGGAGCGGTATCGCCGATGCCGGTCACTGCCGACGCGACCTCGCCGTCCGCGAGACGCGTGACGATCGCGGCGCCGATCTCGATGCCCGTCACCGACCTGAGCAGCCTGCCGGAGGCGTCGCGTGTGAGCGACCACCCCCGCTCGAGCTGGCGCGCCGGATCGTACGCGCGGAGGACCTGCGTGTAGCGGTCCCGCTGATGCTCGGCCGCCGCGAGGGCACGCGCGCCCGAGCGCGCCGCGAGCGCCGCGGCGGCGCGCACGCGGCCAGACTCGCGGGAAAGGAGCGCGACCGCGGCGCGTGTCGAGGTCGACCGGTTCGCGACGAGCTCGTCGTGACGGCGGTCGAGCTGGTGCCGGGCGCCGCGCGTGAGCGCGCCCGCTGCGAAGTGCAGCCGCTCGCGCGCTCCGTCGAGCTGGGCGCGCGCGAGCCCGGCGAGCACCGCGGCCCGGCGGACCGTCGCGTCGAAGTAGTCGGCCACGACGGCCACGACGGCCTCGCCGCACGCCGTCGGTGTGATGAGCGCGCGCTGCGCGACCTCGTCCGCGACCGACCGGTCACCCGTGTGGCCGATACCCGTCCAGACCGGGAAGGGAGCGGTCGCGATCGCCCGCGCGACCTCCTCGCTGTCGAAAGCCGCGAGGTCGCCACGAGCGCCGCCGCCGCGCACGACGACGGCGAGGTCCGGCGCGAGCGGCGCGAGGCGGGCGAGCGCGGCGGCGACCTGGCGCGGTGCGTCCGGCCCCTGGACGAGCGAGGGCTCGAGCAGCACGTCGAACGCGAAGCCCGAGCGGGTCAGCTGGCCGACGAAGTCGCGGTGCGCCTCGGAGCCGGGGCTCGTGACGACGCCGACGCGCAGCGGCACGAGGGGAAGGGGCAGCCGAGCGTTCGCGACGAGCAGCCCCTCGCGCTCGAGCGCCTGGAGCAGCCGGTGGCGAGCGGCGGCGATGCCGCCGAGCAGCGCCTCGACGTCGAGCGCCGTGAGCGTGAACCGGAGCTTGCTCCCGCCCTCCCAGACCGACACCCGTCCGCGGACGCGCACGACGCGCCCGACTTCGAGACTCACGCCGGCGTCCGCGAGCGCTGCCGCGACGGTCGGCCACTCGCGCGACCAGCACACGACCTCGAGCTGCTGGGCCGCGCGGCCCGTGGCGTCGGAACCCTCGTCCGCGAGCTCGATATAGCGGTGGCCGCGCCGCTCGTTCAGCCCGCGGATCTCGCCGGTCACCCAGATCTCCCCGACGAAGGCCCGGGCGAGCGCGCGCTTCACCCGCTCGTAGAACTCCGCGACCGTGAGGGACTCCACGTCGAACGCGTCCAGCTCCTCGTCCTCGCGCTGATCGTCGCCGTCCCGGTCCCGCACCGCGACGCCGGCGGCCTCGCCTCGCGCGCGATCGGCCGCCCCACCGGGGCCGGAGCGTCCGTCGTCGTCGGACGCCGCGCCGACGGGACCCTCCACGTGCTCGAGGCGCGTCACCCGACCGCCGTGCGCGACGGCCGCGACCTCCTCGACACGCCGCTGGAGCGCGCGCGCCACCGCGTCGTCGTCGGCGTCCGCGGGCGCGCCGGACACGCTGCGCGTCGAGGGCCGGCGAGCGCGACGAGACGCCTGCGCACCGGCGGGCGCCTCGTCGAGCGGCGGGAGGCCGAAGTCGAACCGCTGCTCCTCGGGCGCTCCGGAACGGGCCACGCGAGCAGGCTACCGGCTCGCTCACCTGCCGCACGGGACCGGGCGGCGGGGCCGCGCACGGCCTCCTGCGGCCTTTGGCGCACGGCCTCCGGCGAGCCTGTCGGCGTCGCCGGAGCGCCGGGACGGCCGCGCGCCCACCCCTGCCCATGGGATACTGGAGGTGGCGGTGAGTCGGCCGGGTGGCCGCGGCACGGTCGCGCCGCAAGCGCGTCGGTGTCGAGGAAGGTCGGGGCTCCACAGGGCAGGGTGCTGGCTAACGGCCAGTCGGGGTGACCCGCAGGAAAGTGCAACAGAGAGCAGACCGCCGAGGGCCCGCCACGGGCACAGGCAAGGGTGAAACGGTGCGGTAAGAGCGCACCAGCGGCCGGGGTGACCCGGACGGCTCGGCAAACCCCACTCGGAGCAAGGCCAAGCGCGGGACGGGCTGCCCGCCCGATGTCCCCAGGTAGGCCGCGTAGATGGATGGCCACCCTCCGGTCCGCGGACCGGAGACAGAACCCCGCCTACAGGCCGACTCGCCGCCACGACCTCGGGCCGCGCCGGGCCTCCCGGTCCGCCTACGGGCCGCCGTCGACCCACGGTCGCCGGCGGTCGTGGAACCGGTTCGGGCCGACGTCGCCCTCCCAGGAGCCGGCTGACCTCGCGCCGGCCACGACGCCGGTGAGCCACAGCGTCTCGTCGGGGTCGAAGCCGCTCAGGCACGTCGCGCCACCCGAGACGCGAAGCGCCCGGTAGGACGACTCGAGGTAGGCCGCGGTGCTCAGGT
>DAHUXW010000069.1 GCA_027306925.1 Acidimicrobiaceae bacterium
AGCGGCTGCGGTCCGATTTAAGCCGATGGGAGAGTTGGTTGAATTTCTCCGCCAGGATGCTGAGTTCGTCACCGCCGCTGACCGCCAGGCTGACGTCGGCGTTGCCCGCCGCCAGTTGTTCCACCCCGCTGGTGATGGCCAGCACCGGATGGAGCAGAAAATTGCCCGCCAGCAGCGCGGCGAACACCGTCAGCAGCATCGCCAGCAGCGCGATCACGGCCACCGTCCACAGCAGCGAATGCACCTCGGCGGCAATCAGGGCGGTGGAGACGCCCACCTCGATCACCGCGAAGGGCACGCCGTTTATGTCCACCGGGCGGGCCAGTTCGTAAGTCTGTCCCGACCACAAGGCGCGCAACAGGCCCGCGGGCAGCGGCGAGCTGCTGAGATCCTCGAGCTTGAAAATGGGAGGCGGCGGCGGGGTGCTGGGCGCGGTGCCATCGGCGCTGGCCGGCGGGGCCTGCGGCGCCTCGTGGTCCGCCCGCGCGAGGGCGGCGAGGACGGACCAGACCGCGTCGAAGTACTGCTCGACACCGACCCGCCGCTGGGGAACCCGCGCGGCCGGCCGGATCCCGACCTCGGCGAGGTTCCCCGAGTAGCGGGTCACGACGAGCTCGACCTTCACCCGCCGAGGACGACGGCCGCTCAGCACGAGCGTCGCGTCGTACGACACGTGGTCCTCGAGCGGGAGCGCCCGCTCGAGGAGCCCGCCGATCCTGAGGCTCACGCCGTCCGGGGCGACGACGCCGCCGAGTGGCGCGAGCGCCCGCACCTTTTCCGCGGGGATGCTGATCACGCGGGACACGTACCACCCCGGGGGCCGTGCGGCACCACCTGTCGTCGGCTCGTTCTCCATCGCTCGTCGACCTCCCTATCCGGCCACGCCGCCGATGGCGGGATCGCGGCTCACCGTCGAAACCAGTGTCCCGGGTGGGTTGAAATCTCGCAAACAGTTGTAAGCGATTTGACCTATCTGGTACAGCGATGTCGGTCGGCGAGCCGCCCAGCGCTCCCGGCGCCTCGCGTCGCGTGCGCTCAGTCCGGGGGCACGTGGGCGCCGAGCCAGGCGAGGGTCCGGGCCCACGCGTCCGCGGCAGCATCGGGCACGTACGAGCCGCGGTCGTCGCAGTTGAACCCGTGACCGGCGCCGGGGTAGCGGACGACCTCGGTCTCGACCGGGGAGCGCCGCGCCTGCTCCCGCAGGCGCTCGACCTGCTCGACGGGGATCGAGGAGTCCTCGTCGCCGTAGAGGCCGAGCCACGGCGCACGGAGCGACGGAGCGACGTCCGCGAGCGGCGGGAAGCCGAACCGCCCCTCGGCGACGCCGCCGCCGTAGAAGGTGACAGCCGTCGCGACGTCGACCCGTGTGGCGGTCACGAGCGCGACCGACCCGCCCATGCAGAACCCGACCATCGCGCACCGGCGCCGCGGGAGGCCGGCCGCGTCGAGGTACGCGAGCGCTGCCTCGACGTCGGCGAGGACCTCGTCGGCCTTCAGCCCGCGGAGCAGCGGCATCGCGTGCTCGAAGTCGGAGTACTCGAGCACCGGAGCGCCGGCGCGGTGGAAGAGCGCGGGCGCGACCGCGAGATAGCCCGCGTCCGCGAGGCGACCGCAGACGTTCCCGATGTGGGGCGTGAGGCCGAACGCTTCCTGCACGACGACGACGCCGCCGGACGGCGGCCCCGCGGGAGCGCTCGCGACCCCGGGGAACGCACCGTCCCCCGCGCCGATCGTGACGTCGTCGACCTCTGCCATGTCGTTCCTCCTCCGTCTGGCGGCGCACCCGGGCGCGCTGCGTCCGGGTTGCGAATCGCTGTGCGCGCGCCCGGCGCCGCGGGACGACCGCGCCGAGGCGCTGCGCTCCCCATACTTGCCGACCGCGGCGGCGCGCGGTCGCGAGCCGCCGCGGTCGGCCGAACGGAAGGCAGCGTGCCCGAGGCCAGCCGCTGCGGCGGTCGTCAGGAGTCCGGCACGGCCTGGCCCGGCGGGCGGCGGGAGCGCGCTTCGGCGAGGTCGCGCCGCAGGCCGGCGACCTCGAGCTCGAGGACCATCAGCCGTCGTATCCCCGCGAGGGTGAGGCCCTCGCTCGCGAGGCTCGCGACCTGCGCGACGCGGTCGATCTCGACGCGCGAGTAACGGCGCTGGCCGCCTCCGGAACGCGCGGGCGTCACCACCTGCTCCGCGTCCAGCCTGCGCAGGAACGCGGGCTGGACCTGCAGCATCGAGGCGACCTGACCGACCGTGAAGATCGGCGCGTGCCAGTCGTCGAGCGGCGAGGCGCCCGGCGTGGAACGCGGCCCGCCGGTCACCCACGCCTCGCCCGCCACGCCGACGGGCGGGGGCGCGACCGGCGCCCCCGCTCCGTCCGCGCCGCTCACGAGGCGATCGCGACGCGCTCCCGCGCGCTGCGGGTGATCTCGACCTTGCGCGGCTTGGCCCGCTCGGCGACGGGGATGCGCACGGTGAGCACGCCGTCCTCGTACGACGCGACGAGCGCCTCCGTGTCGAGCGACTCGCCGAGGAACAGCTGGCGCGAGAACGTGCCCTGCGGGCGCTCCGCGACGAGCATCTCGGTCCCCTCGGGCACCGCCCGGCCGCGGTCCGCGTGCACGGTCAGGACGTTCTTCTCGACGGTCACCTCGATCGAGTCTGCCGCGACGCCGGGCAGCTCGAACTCGACCACGAACGAGTCGCCGTCGCGGTACGCGTCGATCGGCATCGCCGCCGGCCGCGCGACCGTGCCGACGAGCTGCTGAGTGAGACGGTCCAGGTCACGGAACGGATCGGTGCGCATCAACATCGGGATCCTCCCTTTCATCCGGGCCCGCGTCGCGGGCCGCCCATTCGTCCCCACGCGGCAAGTCTACCGGACCTTGCACCAATGCTACAACTCCACATGTAGATTATCTGCACTCAGGCCGGCCGGTTCGCGCCGGCCGGCCACCGCGGGCCGGGAGGTGCCGCGCCGTGACACAGCGCCTCGATAGCCTGCCCCCGTGCTCGACCTGCGAGTCGCAGACGACGTCCGGCCGCTCGCGGCGGCGCTCGCGCAGGTGCTCGCCGACCCGCCCGACGACGCCATGGCTGCCGAGTGGGTCGCGGTCCCCACCGAGGGCATGACGCGCTGGCTCCGCCTCGAGCTCGCGCGCGTCCTCGGCGCGTCGGACGCCGGGGCCGGCGACGGCGTGTGCGCGAACTTCACGTTTGCGCTCCCCGGTGCCCTGCGCGACGCGGTGCTCACCGCGTCGGCGCGCGGTGGCCCGGCGCCGGTCGCGCCCGACCCGTGGCACGTCGACCGGCTCGTGTGGGCCGTGCTTGAGGCGCTGCACCACGGCGGGGACGACGAGCGTCTCGGGCCGATCCGCACGCTGCCCGCCGGGGCGACCTGGTACGGCCGCGCCCGCCGGGTCGCCGACCTGTTCGACCGGTACGCGGTGCGCCGTCCCGACCTCGTCCGCAGCTGGCACGCGGGACGGGACGTGGACGCGACGGGCCGTGCCGTCGCTCCCGGGGACGCGTGGCAGCCGCACCTGTGGCGCCTCGTGCGCGCGCTCGTCGCGTCACCGAGCCCGCCCGAGCGCCTCCCCGACCTGCTCGACGCGGCCCGCGCCGGCACGCTCGCGCTCGACCTGCCGCCGCGCGTCGCCGTGTTCGGGATCACGACGCTGCCGGGCGGCCCCGGCTTCCTCGAGCTGCTCGACGCGCTCTCGCACGAGCGCGACGTGCACTGCTACCTGCTCGACCCCTCACAGGCCGCTACCGAGCGCGTGCTCGCGCTCGCCCGCTCCTCGCCGAACCGCGAGCTCGCGCGCGTCGACGACCGGTCGGCCGACGTCGTGCGGCACCCGCTGCTCGCCTCCTGGGGCCGCCCCTACCGGGAGCGCGCGGTGCTCGTGGCGGCGGCCGGCGTCGCTCCGGTCGCCCCGGCGCGACGCGACGGCCCGCCGGGTCGCGCCGCGGTGCCGCGCACGCTACTCGAGCGCGTCCAGCGCGACGTCCGCGAGGACCTCGCACCGGACGGCACCTACGACGTCGATCCCGCCGACCGCTCGATCCAGCTCCACGCCTGCCACGGCGTCACGCGACAGGTCGAGGTCGCGCGTGACGCGCTCCTCCACCTGCTCGCGGACGACCCGACGCTCGCCGAGCAGGACATCGTCGTCCTGTGCCCCGCGATCGCCGAGCTCGCCCCGATCGTGGAGGCCGTCTTCGGGACGTCGGCGACCGAGCTCGCGGAGGCTCCCGCGCGCCCGGGCCGTGACGCGGCGCGGCGGCGACCCGCGATCGCGTACCGGATCGCCGACCGGTCGTTGCGCGACTCCTACCCGGCGCTCGCGGCCCTCGACGCGGTGCTGGAGCTCGCCGCCGGTCGCTTCTCCGCGTCGGCGGTGTCCGAGCTGCTCGCGCTCGGTCCCGTCCGGGAGCGATTCGGCTTCGACGACGCCGCCCTCGCGACCATCGACGGCTGGATCGCCGCGGCGAACGTCCGGTGGGGGCTCGACGGCGCGCACCGCGAGCGGTGGGGCGTGCCGGGCGAGCTCACCGCGGGCACCTGGCGCGCCGGCCTCGATCGCGTGCTCATGGGCATCGCCGTCGGCGACGACGATCTCGGCCTCGCCGCGGGGGACGTCGCGCCGATCGGGGTCGACAGCGGCGACATCGAGATCGCCGGGCGCTTCGCCGACGCGCTCGCGCACCTCCGGGCCGTCGCCGACGACCTCGCGCTCGCTCGCACCCCGCAGGCGTGGTCCGCGACGCTCGCGGCGGTCGCCGACCGCCTCCTCGCGACGCCTCCCGAGCAGCAGTGGCAGCTCGACAAGGTGCGCGAGGTCGTCGACGCCTTCGGTGGCGACGCGCTCGTCGGCGCCCGCGGCGCGGCAGTCGAGCTCACGCTCGCGGACGTCCGCCGCGCGCTCGCGGACCGGCTCTCCGGGCCACCCCGGCGCCCGGACTTCTTCCGCGGTGGGGTCACCGTGAGCTCGCTCACGCCACTTCGCTGGCTCCCGTTCCGTGTCGTGTGCATCGTCGGGCTCGACGACTCGGGCACGGCGCCGTCGGCACTCGACGGCGACGACCTCGCGGCCGCGGCGCCGCGCCTCGGCGACCGCGACGCGCGTGCCGAGTCCCGACAGGCGCTCCTCGAGGCCCTGCTCACGGCCGGCGACCACCTGATCGTCACGCGCACGGGTCACGACGAGCGGACCAACCGGCCGGTCCCGCCGTCGGTCGCGTACGCGGAGCTCCGCGACACGGTCGCCGCGACGAGATCACACCGCTCCTCGGGCCCCGACCCGACCGGCCTCGAGATCGCCCACCCGCGCCAGTCCTTCGACGAGCGCTGCCTCGTGCCGGGCGAGCTGGGCTCAGCGCGTCCGTGGAGCTTCGACCCCGGCGCCCTCGGCGCCGCGCTCGCGCGCCGGGAGCGGAGGGCGGGCGCGGCCCCGTTCCTCGACGGGCCGCTGCCCGCGGCGGCGCCCGAGGCGCCGGTCGTCACCGTGACCGAGCTCGCCGAGTTCTTGAGGAACCCCGTGCGGACGTTCGTCCACGAGCGCCTCGGCGTCGGCCTTCCCGGGTCGGACGCCCCGCTCCGGGACGAGATCGCGACGTCGCTCGCGGGCCTCGACCGGTGGTCCGCCGCGCAGCGGCTCGTCGCCGCGAGGCTCGCCGGGCGCGACGCCCGGAGCTGGTCCCGTCACGAGCGCGGCCTCGGCACCCTCCCTCCGGGGGGGCTCGGCGAGCTCGCGGTCGAGGCGATCGCGTCCTACGTCGACGAGCTGTTCACGGCGGTGCGCGCGCTCTCCTGCGACCCCGCCGTCGACGGTGGGCGCCCGGTCGACGTCGAGGTCGAGCTGTCGGACGGGACGCGCGTCGTCGGCGCTGTCGCGTGCGGCGAGGGCGCAGGGCGACCGGGTCCTGTGCGCGTCACCTACTCGACGGCGCGCCCGCTGCACCACCTCGAAGCGGCGCTCGACCTCGCCGCGCTCGTCGCGCACGACCCGGCGACGCCGTGGCGAAGCGTGACGGTGCGCCGGAGCGCCGATCGCCGGTCGGTCGACGCGCTCGTGCTCGACGCGCGCGGCGACACTGCAGACGAGCGGCGGCGCGCGTCGGCCCACGCGCTCGAGGTCGTGGTCGACTGCTACCGGCGGGCGCTCCGCGAGCCGATCCCGCTCTGGCCGTCGCTCTCGCGGCGACTCTACGACTCGAGCGCGAAGCCCCTGGACTGGCGTGGCCGCGACGTGCCCGCCGACGGCGACGACGAGCACACGGTGCTCGCGTTCGGCGCCGTCACGCTCGACGAGGTCCGGGCGCTCCCGGCGCGGCCGGACGACCCGCCGGGAACGGCTCCGGGGCGCGCAGACCGCTACGCGCGCTACCTGTGGCTCGCGATCGAGGACGCGGCGAGCGTGGCCACGGCCGAGCCGACCGGCGACGCCACCCGCCCCACGCAGAGGCGTCGCGCGAGCGGCGGGCGGTCGCGCTCGTGAGCGCCACTTCGGTGTTCGACCTCGGCGGACCGCTGCCGTCCGGCACGGTCGCGATCGAGGCGAGCGCCGGGACGGGCAAGACGCATGCGCTCGCCTCGCTCGCGACCCGCTTCGTCGCCGAGGCGGGTGTCCCCGTGAGCGAGCTCCTCGTCGTGACCTTCACGAGGGCCGCCGCTGCGGAGCTCCGCGACCGGATCCGATCGCGGCTGGCCCAGGGCGCCGCCGTCCTCGCCGGGCGAGCCGAGTGCGACGCTGCGGACGCGGCGCTCGCAGCGCTCGCGTCGGGCGACGCCGACGTCCGCCGCCGCCGGCTCGAGCACGCGCTCATCGACTTCGACACGGCGACGATCACGACGATCCACGGCTTCGCCCAGCAGATGCTCGCCGCGCTCGGCGCGTCGTCGCCCGGCGACGTCGACGCAGCGCTCGTGGACGACACGCGCGAGCTCGTGGCCCAGGCATGCGCGGACGTCCTCGCGCGCACGGCGGTCGAGGACCCCGCGGGCGCTGCGCTCCTGCCCGACGCCGGCAAGCTCGCCTGGCTCGCCGAGACCGTGCTCGGCAACCCCGGGATCGCCGTCGTCCCCGGGACAGATCCGGCCGAGTCGGGCGAGCGCGCGGCGCGGGCGCGGCGTGCGGTCGACGAGGTCGTCGACCTCGTGCACCGCCGACGCCGCCTCGCGGGGACGCTGTCGTTCGACGACGTCCTCACCCAGCTCGACGAGGCGCTGCGCTCGAGCGCGAGCGTGCGCGCGGCGCTCAGGCGACGTTTCTCCGTCGCGCTCGTCGACGAGTTCCAGGACACCGACCCGGTGCAGTGGCGGATCTTCTCGCGGCTCGCGGCCGACCGCACGGACGGGGCGACGCTCGTGCTCGTCGGGGACCCGAAGCAGGCGATCTACGCGTTCCGCGGGGCCGACGTCCACACCTACCTCGACGCGACTTCGTCGGCCGCGACGAGCCGTGCGACGCTCGCGACGAACTGGCGGTCGAGCGGCGCGCTCGTCTCCGCGCTCGACCGCCTGCTCGCCGGCGCGACCTTCGGCGACACGCGCATCTCGTTCCCGCCGGTGCACGCCGCGCCAGCGCACGAGCGGCTCGCGATCACGACCCGGTCCGGCGTCGCCCGGCCGGCGCTGCACCTGCGGCTCGCGCTCGGCCCGGACCTCGAGCGGACCTCACGGGGCTTCGTCGAGACCGCGTCCGCGGAGGCGGCCATCGGGCGCGACCTCGCCCGCTACGTCCAGGACCTGCTCGAGGACGCCACGATCCCCGAGCGCGGCGACCCGTCTGCCCGGCGACCCGCGCGCCCGTCCGACGTCGCCGTACTCGTCGGCACGCACGACGAGGCCCGGGTCGTGCAGGCGGCGCTGCGGCGCCAGGGGGTGCCCGCCGTCGTCTCGCGCGGTGCGAGCGTGCTCGAGTCGCGCGCCGCGACCGAGTGGCGGCAGCTCCTCGCGGCGATCGGGTCGCCCGGCGACCAGGCGCTCACGCGCACGGCCGCGCTCTCGTGGTGGTTCGGCTGGACGGCCGCGCAGGTCGCGGCCGCGGGCGACGACGAGCTCGCGGATGTCCACGATCAGCTCGCGGCCTGGAGCCGCGCGCTTGCCGCGCACGGTCCCGTCGAGCTCTGCGCCCAGGTCCTCGCGGACAGCGGCGCGGTGGCGCGCGTCCTCGCGACGCCGGACGGCGATCGCGACGTGACCGACCTCGAGCACGTCGCGTCGCTGGTCCAGGCGAGCACGACGGCGAGGCACCGGACCGCCGCCGGGCTCCTCGTCGCGCTCGAGGCGCTCGCGGCCGCCCGCCCGACGGGCCCGGAGGACGACGTGACGTCGCGCCGGATCGAGTCCGAGGCCGAGGCGGTGCAGGTCATGACCGTGTACGCGTCGAAGGGACTCGAGTTCCCCGTCGTGTGCGTCCCGACGCTCTGGCGGGCGAGCCGCGCGAAGGCCCGGGGCGTCGTCTTCCACGACCCGGCGACCGGCCGGCGCACGGTCGACGTCGCCCCGAGCGAGACCTGGCCGGACCGCGCCGCGCACGACGCCCGTACGGAGCTCGCCGGCGCCGAGGTCCGGGGCGCCAACCTCAGGCTCCTCTACGTGGCCCTCACGCGGGCCCGTTTCGAGACCGTGGTGTGGTGGACGCGCGCGCCCGAGAGCGACATCACCGGCCTCGCGCGCGTGCTGTTCGCGCGCGGCCCGGCGGGCGTCGACGCGACGCGCGCTGCCCCCCGCCGGGTCGATCTCCCCGAGGACCGCGCCGCCGGCGAGCTGCTCACATCCTCGCTCGTGCACGGGCCCGAGATCGCCGTCACCGAGGTCGGGTCCGGCCGCGCGCACCGCGAACCGTGGCGGCCCACCGAGGCACCCGGGTCACCGCCGCAGCTCGCGGTCGCCGAGCTCGGGCGCGACCTCGACGGCTCACGCCGGCGGTGGTCGTTCTCGGCGGTCGTCGAACGCGACCTGGCCGCCTGGTCCGACCCCGCGGACGACAGCCTCGGCGACGCGCGCGCGGGCGACGAGGGTGCCGTCGGCGAGCGCGGGCAGGACGCGTCCCTCGGCGGCTCCGACCTCCCTCTCGGGGCGGTGCCCGGCGGCGCACGGTTCGGGACGCTCGTCCACGAGGTGCTCGAGCGCGTCGACTTCGCGGCCGACGACCTCGATCGCGAGCTCGCGACCGCCGTCGAGGACCGGCTCGGCCGCACGACGTGGCCGGTCGGCCGGGACGAGCTCGTCGCGGGCCTGCGCGCGGCGATCGAGACGCCGCTCGGGCAGCCGCTCGGCGGCCACCGGCTCCGGGACTTCGCGCGCGGCGACCGCCTCGACGAGCTCGGCTTCGAGCTCCACCTCGGGCGACGCGGTGCGCACCGCTCCGACCGCGAGGTCGGCGCGCTCGTCGCCGACCACCTCGCGGTCGACGACCCCGTGCGGCCGTGGGCGGTGCGGCTCGCGAGCGGCATCTTCGACGTCGTGCTCGCGGGTCACCTCACCGGCTCGATCGACGTGGTGCTGCGCGTGCGCGACACGGGCGAGCCCGCGGCGGCGCGCTACGTGCTCGCGGACTACAAGACCAACACGCTCGGCCCGCGCTCGCGGCTGCCCCGCGCCGAGGACTACGAGCAGCCGGCGCTCCACGCGGCGATGGCCGAGCACCACTACCCGCTGCAGGCCCTCTTCTACTCGGTCGCGCTCCACCGCTACCTCCGCTGGCGCGTCCGCGGCTACGACCCGGCGACCCACCTCGGCGGCGCCGCGTACCTCTTCGTCCGCGGGATGTCCGGGCCCGCCGCCGTGTCGCCCGACGGCACCGTCCGCGGCGTGCTCCCCTGGGCGGTCCCGCCGGCGCTCACCTGCGCGCTGAGCGACCTGCTCGGCGGCACGTCGACCGACCCCGAGGAGTCCGCGTGACCGCTCCCCCGCCGCTGCTCGACCCGGCGCTCTCGGAGCTCGCGCCGTTCGTCGACGCCGGAGTCCTCCACGCCGCCGAGGTCCACGTCGCGGCCACGGTCGCCCGTGCGACCGGCGAGCGACGCGCCGAGGTGCTCCTCGGCGTCGCGCTCGCGGCGCGCGCGCCGCTGTTCGGCCACGTGTGCGTCGTGCCGGCCGAGGTCGCGGCCACGATCGTCGTGGACGACCAGACCGTCGACGCTCGTGCGCCGCTCGCCTGGCCGGACGCCGCACGCTGGCACGACGCGCTCATCTCGAGCCCGGCCGTGCGGGAGCCGGACGCGCCCGACGGCGCGTGGACGGTCCCGCTCGTGTTCGACGGAACGCGCCTCTACCTCGACCGCTACTGGCGCTTCGAGCGGCTCGTAGCGGACGTCCTGCTCGAGCGCGCGGGCGCGCGTGGCGAGCAGCGGGACGCGACGGCGGTGGGGCGCGTCCTCGACGGGCTGTTCGACGCCGACGACCCGGCCGCCCCCGACCTGCAGCGTGCTGCGGCGGCGCTGGCCCTCACCCGGCGACTCGCGGTCGTCGCCGGGGGGCCGGGCACGGGCAAGACCCGGACCGTCGCGCGGCTCCTCGCCGCCGCCTACGAGCTGGCCGCCGCCGAGGGGCGGCGGCTCGACGTCGCGCTCGCCGCACCGACCGGCAAGGCTGCGGCGCGCCTCACCGAGGCAGTCCGCGAGGAGGCGGCAGCCGCCGGCACCGCTCCGGGCGTCCGTGCCGCGCTCTCGGCCGTCGAGGCGTCGACGCTCCACCGGCTGCTCGGCGGTCGCCCCGGCGGCCGCTTCTCCCATGGCGCGCGCAACCCGCTCCCGCACGACCTCGTCGTCGTCGACGAGACCTCGATGGTGTCGTTGCCGCTCATGGCGCACCTGCTCGAGGCCGTCCGCCCGGATTCGTCGGTCGTCCTAGTCGGCGACCCGTTCCAGCTCGCGAGCGTCGAGGCGGGCGCGGTGCTCGGCGAGATCGTCGGGACCGCCGCCCGCGGCGGCGCGCCCGGCCCGCTGGCCCGGAGCGTCGTCATGCTCGACCGGGTGCACCGCTTCGGCCGAGGCTCGGCGATCGCGGCGCTCGCCGACGCGATCCGCCACGGCGACGCCGACCACGCGGTCGCGATCCTGCGCGACCCGGGCGCCCCCGAGGTCGACTGGGTCGACGCCGACGTCGCGGGGCGCGTCGCCGAGGTCGAGCGCGAGGTCGCGCAGCGCGCCCTCGCGGCGATCCAGCTCGCGCGCGCCGGCGACGTGGCCGCCGCGCTCGAGCTCGCGGGGGAGCTGAAGGTGCTGTGCGCGACGCACCACGACCGCCTCGGGGTCGCGCGTGTCACCGAGCGGGTCGAGGCGTACGCCGCGCAGGCCCTGCCCGACGCCGGGATCGGACGTGGCTGGTACGTGGGGCGGCCGGTGGTCGTCTCGGCCAACGACTACGCGCACCGCCTGTTCAACGGCGACGTCGGTATCACGGTCGCGCGCCCGGGCCGCCCCGCCGTCGTCTTCCCCGGTCCTTCGGGTCTGCGCTCGTTCGCCGCCTCGCAGCTCCCCGCGGTCTCGACGTGGTGGGCGACGACCATCCACAAGAGCCAGGGCTCGGAGTTCGCGAAGGTCGTCGTCACGCTGCCACCGCCACCGTCGCCGGTCCTCACGCGCGAGCTGCTCTACACGGCCGTCACGCGTGCGATGCAGCACGTGACCCTCGTCGCGTCCGATGCGTCGCTCCGTGAGGCAGTTGCCCGTCCGGTCGCGCGCGCCTCGGGCCTCGGCGCGAGGCTCTGGCCGCAGCGCACCGGGGAGCCGTAGCACCCGCCGTCCGCTCCGTCCGGGGCGGCGGCGCCGCCCGTTCAGTCCGGGGCGGCTTCCAAGTCCGCCGGCGCCGGCGGGGCCGTGAGCTTCCGGCGCGCGCGCCAGGCGTGAAGGATCGGCTCGGTGTACCCCGACGGCTGGGCCACGCCCTCGAACACGAGGTCGCTCGCGGCCCGGAACGCGCACCCGTCGAACGCAGGCGCCATCGGCGAGTAGCGCGGGTCCTCCGCGTTCTGGGCGTCGACGACGACGGCCATCCGCTCGAAGGCGTCCCGGACCATCTTCTCGGTCACGACTCCGTGGAGCAGCCAGTTCGCGACGTGCTGCGAGGAGATCCGGCACGTCGCACGGTCTTCCATGAGCGCGACGCCGTTGATGTCCGGCACCTTCGAGCAGCCGACGCCCTGGTCGATCCATCGGACGACGTAGCCGAGGATGCCCTGGATGTTGTTGTCGATCTCCGCGAGGCGCTCGGTCTCGGACCAGTCCGGCGCGTCCGCGAGCGGGATCGCGAGCAGGTCGTCGAGCGACGCGCGGCGAGCGCCCGCGAGCGCGTCCTGGCGGGCCCGGACGTCGACACGGTGGTAGTGGGTCGCGTGGAGCGTCGCGGCGGTGGGCGACGGCACCCACGCACAGTTCGCGCCGGCGAGCGGGTGGCCGATCTTGTGCTCGAGCATGTCGGCCATCCGGTCGGGCGCGGCCCACATGCCCTTGCCGATCTGGGCGCGGCCGCGCAGCCCGTGCGCGAGGCCGGTGTCCACGTTCCAGTCCTCGTAGGCGAGGATCCACCGCTGCGAGCGCATGTCGGTCTTGCGCACCATCGGGCCCGCGCGCATCGACGTGTGGATCTCGTCGCCCGTCCGGTCGAGGAAGCCCGTGTTGATGAACGCGACGCGCGTCCTCGCGGCGCGTATGCACTCGCCGAGGTTGACGGTCGTGCGCCGCTCCTCGTCCATGATCCCGATCTTCACGGTGTCGCGCGGCAAGCGCAGCGCGTCCTCGACGACGCCGAAGAGCTCGTCGGCGAGCGCGACCTCGTCCGGTCCGTGCATCTTCGGCTTCACCACGTACACCGAGCCGGCCGGCGAGTTGCGCTCCGCTTCGGGCCGGCGCAGGTCGTGCGTCGCGACGAGCACCGTGACGAACGCGTCGAGGATCCCCTCGGCGATCTCGAGGCCGTCGGGGTCGAGCACCGCGGGCGTCGTCATGAGGTGCCCGACGTTACGCGCGAGGAGCAGCGCGCGTCCGCGGCGCACGATCTCGGCACCGTCGCGCCCGGTGTAGACGCGGTCGGGCGCGAGCCGACGGGTGGACGTGCGGTCCGCCTTCGTGACGCGCGCCGTGAGCTCGCGCGTCATGAGACCGAGCCAGTTGCGGTAGGCGGCGACCTTGTCGCCCCCGTCGACCGTAGCGACCGAGTCCTCGAAGTCGACGATCGTCGTCACCGCGGCCTCGAGGTGGACGTCGGCGACGCCCGCGGCATCGGCCGAGCCGACGACGCCTTCCCGGTCGACCACGATCTCGATGCCGAGCCCGTGGTGCTCGAGCAGCACGGCCGACGGCGATCCGGGGTCGCCGCGGTGCCCGCGAAAGGCCGCGGGGTCGCGCAGCGGAGCGACCGGACCACCGCGCAGCTCGGCGGCGAGCTCGCCCCCAGCGACGCGGTAGGCGACGACGTCGCGATGGGAGCCGCCCGCGAGCGGGACGACGTCGTCGAGGAAGGCACGCACCCACGCGACGACGCGCGCGCCGCGCGCCGGGTCGTAGGGGCCGCCCGCCGGCAGGTCGCCGAGCGCGTCCGTGCCGTAGAGCGCGTCGTAGAGCGAACCCCACCGTGCGTTCGCCGCGTTCAGCGCGTAGCGGGCGTTCGTCGACGGGACGACGAGCTGCGGGCCCGCGATCTCCGCGATCTCCGGGTCGATGTGCGAGGTCTCGATCGAGAACGGCCCGCCCTCGTCGACGAGGTAGCCGATCGAGCGGAGCATCTCCTGGTACTCGGCAGGTTCGTGCGGACCGCCCGCGTGCTCGACGTGCCAGCGGTCGATCGAGTCCTGGAGCCGGGCCCGGACGGCGAGCAGCTCGCGGTGGCGCGGCCCGAGCGTGCGGACGGCGTCCGCGACGGCCCGCCAGAGCTCCGCGGGCTCGATCCCCGAGCCGGGGATCGCCTCGTCGTTCACGAAGTCGAACAGTGAGCGGTCGACCGCGAGGCCGCTCGCCTCGACCCGTGTGCTGTCTCGACCGTCGTCCATCACCCGTCCCCGCTCGCGGACATCTCGTCGCCGCCTTCCACGCAGCCGAACGGCCGGCGGCCGGGCGATGCACCCGGGCCGGCCGCCGTCAACTCTTCCCCGCGGCCCCCCCGTGGTGCGAATCGAGCAGCGAGACGAGCGCGTGGACCGCCTCGGTCGCCGGCATCGAGGTCCCGGTCAGCTGCCCGAGCTCGACGAACGCGCCCACGAGCGAGTCGATCTCGAGCGGGCGGCCGTCCTCGAGGTCCTGGAGCATCGAGGTCTTGTGCTCGCCCACGCCTTGCGCGCCGGCGATGCGCTGCTCGACGGAGAGCCGCAGCCTGAGCCCGAGCTTCTCGGCCACCTCGGACGCTTCGAGCATCATCCGCGCGGCGAGCGCGCGCGTCGCCCCGAACCGGCAGATCTCGGCGAGCGTCGCACCGGTCAAGGCGCTGATCGGGTTGAACGCGAGGTTGCCCCACGCCTTCACCCATAGGTGCGAACGGATGTCCGTGAGGACCCGCGACGTGAAGCCGGCGGCCGCGAGCACCTGCGAGATCGCCTTCGCGCGCTCCGAGCGCTCGCCGTCCAGCTCCCCGACCGGGAACCGGTCGCCCTCGACCAGGCGGATCTCGCCCGGACCCTCGCGCTCGGCCGCCGGGTAGGCGATCGAGCCGACGATGCGATCGACCGGGACCGCGCGCTCGAGCGCGCCGTCCGGGTCGAGCACGTGGATCCGGCGGCCCTCGAACGGACCGGGGAACTTCTGGAAGAACCACCACGGGACGCCGTTCTGCAGCGGGAGCACGACGGTCTGCTCCCCGTAGAGGGCGGGCAGCGCGTCGGCGATCGCCGCGATCTGGTGCGCCTTCAGCGCGAGAACGACGAGGTCCTGGGGGCCGAGGTCGGCGGGGTCGGCGGACGCCTCGAGGGTCGTGACGCGCACCACAGAGCCGTCGGGCTCCGTGAGCCTGAGCCCGCGCTCGCGGACCGCCGCGAGGGTCTCGCCGCGGGCGACGACGCTCACCTGCTCGCCCGAGTGCGCGAGCCGGACTGCGAGCAGCCCCCCGATCGCCCCCGCGCCCACGACGCACACCCGCACCCGCTCATTAGACCAGACGCGGGCGGCGCCACGACCTGCGTGAGCCGCGAACGCGCGTGCGGGTCGTCCGCGGTGCGATCATGTGCGCCGGGTGGGGGGTCCGCCGGGGAGGTGCGCGCGCACAGATGTCAGACGTCGACGGCAGTCCCGACGATCCCGGCGCAGCGGACACCGTCGCCTCGCTGCTCTCCGCCCTCACGACCGGCCCCGCGCTCGTGACGGTCGACGGCGCGAGCATCGACCACGGTTCGCTCCGGCGCGAGGTCGGGCGGCTCGCGGGCGCACTTCGGGCGGCCGGCCTCGGCCCGGAGGACCGGATCGCGGTCGTGCTCCCGAACGGTCCGGAGATCGCGCTCGTGCTGCTCGCCGCGATGTCGGTGGGCTGCGCAGCACCCCTCAACCCCGCCTACCGCGAGGACGAGTTCCGCTTCTACCTCGAGGACCGGCGCGCGTCCGCGCTCGTGACGTTCGAGGGTGCGTCGCCGGCCGCGCACGCGGCCGCGCCACGCGGCACGCTCGCGGTGGCGGTGCGCGGCACGGGGCTCGACGTCGAGCTCGACGTCGAGCTCGACACCGGGCGCGCCGGGCGCCCGCCGGACCGGCGCCCGACCGCGGACGACCGCGCGCTCGTCCTCCACACGTCGGGCACGACCTCGAGGCCGAAGATCGTGCCGCTGCGGCAGCGCAACCTCGCGGCTTCGGCGCGCAACATCGCCGCCTCGCTGCACCTCGACGCCGCGGACCGCTCGCTCAACGTCATGCCCCTGTTCCACATCCACGGCATCATGGCCGGGCTCCTCGCACCACTCTCGGCCGGCGCCTCGGTCGTGTGCACCCCCGGGTTCGACGCGTTCAGGTTCCACCGCTGGGTCGACGAGCTCGCGCCGACCTACTACAGCGCCGTCCCCACGATGCACCAGATGGTGCTCGCCCGGGCGTCCGAACCGCGCCCGACGTCGCTCCGGTTCGCGCGGTCCTCGTCCGCGGCGATGCCGCGCCCGGTGCTCGAGGCGGTCGAGGCGCTGTTCGGCGTTCCGGTCGTCGAGGCATACGGGATGACCGAGGCCTCGCACCAGATGACGTCGAACCCGCTGCCGCCCGGGCGGACGAAGCCCGGATCGGTCGGGCTCGCGTCCGGGATCGAGGTCGCGATCCTCGACGCGTCGGACGAGCCGCTCGCCGCGGGCGAGCGCGGCGAGGTCTCGATCCGCGGCGCGACGGTCGTCGACGGCTACGAGAACAACCCCGCGGCCAACGAGGCGGCGTTCACCGCGGGATGGTTCCGCACGGGGGACGAGGGCACGCTCGACGACGAGGGGTACCTGTTCCTCACGGGCCGGCTCAAGGAGCAGATCAACCGGGGCGGCGAGAAGATCTCGCCGATCGAGGTCGACGAGGTGCTGCTCCGCCACCCCGCCGTCGCTGAGGCCGTGACGTTTGCGATCCCCCACGACAAGCTCGGCGAGGACGTCGGCGCCGCGGTCGTACTCGCCGCCGGGCAGGAGGCGACCGAGGCCGACCTTCGCGCGTACGCCCGTGCGCGCCTCGCCGCGTTCAAGGTCCCCCGGCGCATCGTCTTCGTGCCCGAGATCCCGAAGGGGGCGACAGGCAAGCTGCAGCGGATCGGCCTCGCCCAGAAGCTCGATCTCTGAGCGTCCCGACGCGGCCTGCGGCCCGTCGGGGTGCTCAGGCGAGCGTGCTCGTGAGCGTCCCGACGGGCTCGACGGTCACCTCGATCGGGACGCCCGGCCTCATCGGCATCGCGCCGAGCGAGGTCCCGCACGCGACCACGTCCCCGGCGACGAGCGTCATGTCACGCGAGAGCAGGCTCACGAGGCGTCGGGGCGGGAAGAACATGTCGCTCACCGGGTACTCCTGGCGGACGCGCCCGCCGGCCGAGGTCGTGACCACGAGCGCGTCCGGGTCGAGGCCGGTCGCGATCGCGGGCCCGACCACCCCGAAGGTGTCGAAGCTCTTCGCGCGGGTCCACTGCGCGAACGACGGGTCCGCCGCGATGAGGTCGAGCGCGGTCACGTCGTTCACGCACGTGTAGCCGAACACGACGTCGTCGACGTCGGCCTCGTCCACGTCCACGCACGTCGTGCCGATCACGACGCCGAGCTCGCCCTCGAACAGGATGCGTCCCGCGTACGACGCGGGACGGACGACCGCCCCGCCGTCGGCGAGCAGGCACGAGGGCGGCTTGATGAAGTAGAGCGGCTCCTTCGGTGCGGCGAGTCCCTGCTTTTGGGCCGCGGCGCGCAGGTTGTTCCAGAGCGCGACGACCTTCGTCGGGGTGCAGGGCACGAGCAGCGCGACCGTGTCGAGCGCGAGCGTCTCGCCGGTCGGCTCGCAGCCCGCGAACATGTCCCCGTCGAACACCGTGACGACGCCGCCGTCGAGCGTCCCGAAACCCTCGCGACCCTGCGGGTGCGCGAAGCGCACCCAGCGGGCGGGCGCGCTCACCGGCCCGGCTCCGCCACGGCCGGCGCCGCCGGCGCCGCGACCGGGCTCAGGTTCTTGATGCACCGCTGGAGCGCCTGTCGGCTCGACTGGACCGTGCCGTCGCTCAGGCCGTCGAGCATGCGCTCCTCGATCTCGTCGACCGCCGCGTCGCACGACGCGAGCATCTCGGCGCCCTTGTCGGTGAGGCTGATCTCGAGCACCCGCCGGTTGCGCGCCGACGCGGCGCGCTCGATCAGCCCCGCGCGCTCGAGTGCCGCGACGAGCTGGTTGGCCGACTGGGGGCTCACGAACGAGCGCGCCGCGAGCTGCGCCGACGACATCTTCGGGTGCACGCGCAGCACGCTCAGCGCGACGTACTGGCTCGTCGTCACGTCGTGCGCGCGGCAGACGACGTCGAGGTGCGCGCGCACCGCCGCCTCGAGCCGCTTCACGATGTAGCTGAACCTCGTCACCGCCGCATCTGCCATGGACGCGCCATCCCGCCTCGCCGTCGCCGCCGCGCTCCGCCGTTGACCCTGTATCAAGCTGCCTGATATCTTGCGCGGCAGAGCCGAGCCGCCGTGGCGGCACGCCGACCGGGGGCGGGCGCCGAGGCGCCAGGACTCCGAGCGGCCGCCGCGCCGGCCTTGTCGAACGTGGAGGAGAGTGTATGACCCCGATGCCTGCGACGGGTGCCGACGCGGAGCCGCTCGGCGAGTGGAGCACGGTGCTCGCCGAGGTCGACGGAGCCGGCGTCGCCCTCGTCACCTTGAACCGCCCCGACAAGCGGAACGCGATGAACCCGCGCCTCAACGAGGAGATGCTCGACGTCCTCGACGCCGTCGAGGGCGACCCGCGCGCGCGGGTCCTCGTGCTCACCGGGGCCGGCGACGCGTTCTCGGCCGGCATGGACCTGAAGGAGTACTTCCGGGAGGTCGACGCCGGCGGCCCGATCGCGCGGATCCGCTCCCGGCGCTCGTCGAACGAGTGGCAGTACCGGCGACTCATGTTCTTCCCGAAGCCCACGATCGCAATGGTGAACGGCTGGTGCTTCGGCGGGGCCTTCACCCCGCTCGTCGCGTGCGACCTCGCGATCGCGGCCGAGGACGCGGTTTTCGGCCTGTCCGAGGTCAACTGGGGGATCCCGCCCGGGTCGGTCGTGTCGCGGGCGCTCGCGGAGGTGATGCCTGCCCGTGACGCGCTCTACCTCATCATGACCGGCAAGACGTTCACCGGGACCGAGGCCGCCGCGATGCGCCTCGTGAACGAGGCGGTGCCGCGCGACCGCCTGCGCGCGCACACCTTCGAGCTCGCGGTGCACCTCGCCGGGATGAACCAGACGGTCCTCGAGTCGGCGAAGACCGGGTTCAAGCGCGCGCGCTCGATGGAGTGGGAGGTCTCCGAGGAGTACCTCTACGCGAAGCTGGACCAGTCGATCGCCAACGATCCCGAGCACGGGCGCGAGCAGGGCATGCGCCAGTTCCTCGACGAGAAGTCCTTCCGGCCGGGGCTCGGCCCGTACTCGCGTGCCTGACGGCACGCGGCGGGCCGCGACCGGCGCGGCGTCCGCCGCGCTCGAGCGGCTCGTGCGCCCGCGCTCGGTCGCTGTCGTCGGCGCCTCCGACGAGCCGGCCTCGATCGGCGGCGCGCCGCTCGTGCTCCTCGAGCGGTTCGGCTACGAGGGCGACGTCCACCTCGTGAGCCGTTCGCGCCGGGAGGTCCGCGGCCGCGCGTGCGTCGCGTCGATCGAGGAGCTCCCCTTCGGCGTCGACGCCGCGATCCTCGCGATCCCGAAGGCCGGCGTCGCGGACGCCGTCGAGCAGGCCGGCCGGCGCGGCGTCGGCGGCGTCGTGGTCTTCTCCTCCGGCTACGGCGAGCTCGACGCCGCGGGCGCCGCGGCCGAGCGCGCGCTCGCGGCGTCCGCGGCCCGCCACGGGATCGCCCTCGCGGGCCCGAACTGCCTCGGCCTCGTCAACTTCGCGGACGGCGTCCCGCTCACCTTCGGCGACGTCGCCCCCAACCGCCGCGCGGGCGGACCGGGCGTCGCGATCGTGGCGCAGAGTGGCGCGATGTCGCTCGCGCTCACCTACGCCGCGATGGCGCAGGACACGAGCGTGACCTACGCGATCTCGACGGGCAACGAGGCCGTGCTCGGCGTCGAGGACCACCTCCGACTCGTGATCGCCGACGAGCGCACGCGCGCCGTCGTGATGCTCGTCGAGCAGATCCGGCGCCCGGCGGAGTTCCTCGCGCTCGCACGCGAGGCGCGCGAGCGCGAGATCACCGTCTGCGTGCTGCACACCGGGCGCGGCGAGCGGGCGAAGGCCGCGTCGCTCACCCACACCGGCGCGATCGCGGGCGACCAGGACGTGCTCCGGTCGGTGCTCGGTCGCGAGGGCGTGCTCTTCGTCAACTCGCTCGACGGGCTCGTCGACACCGCGGGCGTGATCGCGCGCCGGGGGCTGCCGCACGCGGACGGCGTCGCGTTCATGACGGACTCCGGCGCCGCGAAGACGTTCGCGATCGACGTGTGCGAGGCCGAGGGCGCGGTGCTCCCCGAGCTCGGCGGGGCCACGCTCGCGAAGCTCGCGGGAGAGCTCCCGGCGTTCGCGACCGCGAGCAATCCGGTCGACATCACGGCGATGGGCCTGAACGACCCCTCGCTCTACGCGCGGGTCGCGTCGGTCCTGCTCGAGGACGACGACGTCGGCACGCTCGTCGTGTCCGCGATGCCCGGGTCCGAGCTGCAGGGGACCGAGCAGGTCGAGGCGTTGCTCCCGACCCTCGCCGCGGCACGAAAGCCCGTCGTCTACACGATCATGGGCGGGGACTGCCCGATCCCGGAGCGCAACCGGCTCCTCGTCCTCGACGCGTCGGTCCCGCTGTTCCGCTCACCCGAGCGCGCGCTCCGGGCCGCTCGGGACCTCGCGTCGGCCGCGCGGGCCGCGCGCGCCGCCGAGTCGCGCGCGCGGGCGGCGCCCCGCGCGCTCCACGTCCCCCCGCTCGGCACGGGCGGCCCCGGCACCGCGGCGGGGACGGTCTTCGGCGAGCTCGAGGCGAAGGCGATGCTCGCGGCCGCGGGCATCGAGTCGCCGCCGAGCAGGCTCGTCACGAGCCCCGCGGGCGCGCGCGACGCGGCGAGGGAGCTCGGCTGCCCGGTCGTCGTGAAGATCTCGTCGCCGGACATCACGCACAAGTCCGACGCGGGCGGCGTCGCGTTCGTGCACGCGCCCGAGGACGCCGCCGACGCCTACTCGGCGGTGCTCGCGGCCGTGTCCGCGTCGCGTCCCGACGCGCGCGTCGACGGCGTTCTCATCGAGCGCGTGGTCTCGGACGGGGTCGAGATGCTCCTCGGCGCCCGGCGCGACCCGGCTTGGGGCCCGTATCTCGTCGTCGGGCTCGGAGGCGTGTGGACCGAGATCGTCGGCGACGCGACCGTCGTCGCGGCCGACGCGGACCGGGACGAGATCGCCGACGCGATCTCCGGGCTCCGCGGCGCGGCCGTGCTGCGCGGCGCGCGCGGGAGCCGGCCCCGGGACCTGCACGCGCTCGTGGGGGCCGCCGAGCTCGTCGCCGCGCTCGTGCGGTGCTCGCCCCGCGTCGCCGAGATCGAGATCAACCCGCTCCTCGTGCGCTCCGAGGGCGACGGCGTCGTGGCGCTCGACGCGGTCGTCGCGACCGGCGCGCCGCCCGCCTGACCGACCGCCCGCGAGGGCTCAGGCGTGGCCCCGGAGCCACTGGGCGACGCCCGCGACCGTGCGGTCGATGGTCGACGGGTCGTCGAAGTAGTCGTAGTGCACGGCGCCGGCATCCGAGAGGAGCTGCTTCGGGACGCGCGTCGCCGCGTCGAAGTGCCGGCGTGCCGACGACGGCCCGTAGGAGTGCTCTCCGTGCACCATGAGCAGGGGCACGCGAAGGTCGCGCGCGGCGGACAGCGACTCGAACTCGAGGTACGCGACGTCGCCCATCACCGCGTACCGGTTCTCCCACAGCCCGCGGCCCGAGCGCCCGTTGTACCAGTCCCACGCGTCACGGCCGGGCAGCGCGACGTCGTCGCGCTTCGGGTCGACCACCGGCAGGTAGTCGACCTCGTCGACGTCGCGGAACCGGGCGGTCGCCGCGCGTGCGCGCTCGAGCCGCTCGGCGAGCCGTAGCTCGGCGTCGGCGAACCCGATGCGCCCGCCCCGCAGGTCGTCGCCGCCCGCGCGCTCGACGTCGTTCTCCCGGTCCCGGTAGACGCCCGAGATCGCGACGACCGCCCGCACCCGCTCGTCGTCGACCGAAGCTCGAAGCATCTCGGCCGCGCCCTCGCCGATCCCCAGCCCGACGACCCGGTCCGCGTCGACGTCCGGCCGGCCCGCGAGGTAGTCGATCGCGGCGCGCACGTCCGCGACCTTGCGCAGCGGCTCCTCGAGCCGTCGCGGCTCCCCCGCGCTCTCGCCGTGGTGCGAGCAGTCGAACGCGAGCGCGAGGTAACCCTCGTCCGCGAGCCGCGTCGCGTACTGCAGCGGCGCGTGCTCCTTCACGTACGCGAACGGGCCGAGGATCACGACCGCGGGCAGCGGGCCGGGCACGCCGTCCGGCACGTGAAGCGCGCCCGCGAGCTGCAGGCGGGAGCTCGCGAACGTCACGCGCTCGACGAGGTAGTTGCCGTGGTTGCACACGGTCGTCACGTTCGGTCCTCACCGCGCGCGCGCGGGTGCGGACCCCCCGGCCGGTCCCGCGTGGGCCCCGGCGGCCGCACGAGCGCGTCAGCGGCGGGCATGCGTGCCCCCCGGGACGAAGTCGGCGGTGCTCAGCCGGCCGACGAACTCCGGGATCACCGGCGGGCTCGACGTCGTGACGCCGGTCGCGAGCAGGTCGAGCAGGAGCCCGACGCTGCGCCTGCCGAGCTCCTCGAAGTCCTGTCGGATCGTCGTGAGCGGCGGGTCGTAGAAGGCGGCCTCGGGGATGTCGTCGAAGCCGACGACGCTCACGTCCTCGGGCACGCGCCTGCCAGCCTGCTTCATCGCGAGCATGAGCCCGAGCGCCATCTGGTCGTTCGCGACGAACACCGCGGTGACGTCCCGGTGGCGAGCGAGCTCCGTCCCCGCCCGCCAGCCCGACGCGGCGCTCCAATCCCCGCGCAGCACGCGCGGCTCGATCGCGCCGGCGTCGGCGAGCGCCGCCTGCCATCCGGCCAGCCGGCCGCGCGCGTCGTCCCAGTCCTCGGGCCCGGCGACGTGCCAGACCGTCCGGTGCCCGCGGAACAGGAGGTGCTTCGTCGCCCGCCGGCCACCCGCCTCCTGGTCCGCGCCCGCCGTCGGGAGCCCGCTACGGTGCGACCCACCCGCGACGACCATCGGCACGCCGACGGTGCGGTCACGCAGCTCCTGGAGCGTCGACGCTCGCGGCGCGACGACGACGAGGCCCTCGACGGACTGACCGACGAGCGAGTCGACCACCTCGCGGATCGACCGGGCGTCGATCTCCTTCACGCTCGCGATGCTCACGAAGAAGCCAGCGTCGCGCGCCGCGTGCTCGACGCCGCGGACGGTCGCTGCCTGTCCGTAGAGCGTCGCGTCGAACGCGACGACGCCGACGGTCTGCGACCGGCGCGTGACGAGGGCGCGCGCCGCCGGGTTGCGCCGGTAGTCGAGATCCGCGATCGCGGCGAGGACCCGCTCGCGGGTCTCCGGACGGACCGACGGATGGTCGTTCAGCACGCGAGAGACGGTCATCGGCGAGACGCGCGCGACCCGTGCGACGTCCGACATGACCGGGGCGACACGACCGGTGCGCGCGGTCTCGCGCTCGCCGGCCGCCTCGCCACGCGACCCCGCCGCTCCTGCTTCGTCGTCCCGCTCCACGTCGAGCCTCCGATTGCGCCACGCGCACCCGACCCGGGTGTTAGCGCAATCAAGGTACCAGCCTCCTAACACGAGGAGCCGCGACGGTGGCGTGCGGTGCGACCGGCAGCCCGGCCCCCGGGTGCGAGACGCCCGCCCGCCGGGGCCCGCGCGGGCGCGCGCGCAGCACGAGCGCCGGCGCGACCGCTCCGCCGCCGCGGTCACGACGGGTCGCCGATGCTCTGGAGGCGCCGGAACCGGCGGCTCACGAGCGCCCGGTCGTCGACGCCGCGCCGGTGGTCGAGCCCGATCTTGAACGCCAGGCAGACGAGCAGCAGGATGCCGGTCACCATCGTCGCGGAGAGCGAGCTGTCGCCCGCCACGAGCAGCCCCTCGGTGAGGAACCCGAGCACGAAGGTCGCGACGATGACCCCACTGATCCGGCCCTTCCCGCCGAAGATGTCGACGCCGCCGAGCACGGCGATCGTGATCCCGGGGAGCAGCAGCGAGTTGCCGATGTCGTCGCGAGCGGCGTTGTAGAGGCCGGAGACGAGGATCCCGCCGATCCCGGCCATGAGGCCGCTCACGACGAACGCCCCGACGATCGTCCGGTTCACCCGGATCCCCGAGTAGCGGGCCGCCGGACGGTTGAACCCGATGAGGGTCAGCGAGCGGCCGACTCGCGTGCGCCCGACGAGCAGCGAGATCACGAGCGCGAGGACCGCGAACACGATGAGCTGGTTGGGGACCGGGCCGATCGTGCCCGTGCCGGCGATCGAGACGAACGACTTCGGGAACCCGTAGGGCGGCGAGGCGCCGCCGAGCGCGGTCGCGACGCTGCCGAGGATGAACTGCATCGCGAGGGTCACGAGCAGCGAGTCCACCTTGAAGACCGTGATGATGAGTCCGTTCAGCGCGCCGACGGCGGCCGACAGGAGCAGCGCGACGACGACCGCGACCCAGATCTCGAGACCGTCCCGCCAGAGCACGGCCATTACGATCCCCGCGAAGCTCGACATCGTGCCCGCCGAGAGGTCGATCTCGCCGGTGAGGATCACGACCGCGAGCCCCAGCGCGATCGCGCCGACGTCGAGGAACTGCTCGGTGAGCGCGAGCAGGCCGGTTCCGCCGCCGAAGAACCCCGGGACGGTCCCGGAGAAGTACACGACCTCGGCCGCGAGCAGGGCGACGAGCGCGAGCACCCAGTTCCGGTCCCGGCGCCGGCTGTCGCCGCGCGCCTCGCTCTTGACCGCCGGCCGGAGCTCCGCCCCGGGCGCCGCGGCCGCCGCCGTCACGTGCTCCCCTGCCGGTGCCGCCGCGCCCGCGCCGTGAGATTGCTCGAGTGACGGTCCGTCACCATCGCGAGCAGGATGAGCAGGCCGACGCCCGCGGGCTCCCAGATCGCCGGGATGCGCGCGAACACCATCGCTGTGAGCGCGACCGAGAGGAAGACCGCTCCGATGACGCTCCCTACGACGCCGCCACGCCCCCCGGTGAGCGTCGTCCCGCCGATCAGCGTCGCGGCGATCGACGTGAGGTTCACGTTGGAGTCGGTGCCGGTCGTGGAGTCCGCCGAACCGGTGTGGCAGAGGTAGAGGAGCCCCGCGATCCCGGCGAGGACGCCCGAGACCACGTAGGTCGCGAAGATGACCCGTTGCACCGGGATCCCCGAGCGGTGCGCGGCGCCGGCGTTGTTGCCGACCGCGTAGATCGCCCGCCCGACGTTCGTGTGGCGCAGGAAGAGCGCGACGACGACCGCGATCCCCACGCCGATCACGAGCACCCACGGGATGCCGCTCACGACGTCGTTGTTGCCGAGCGCGTCGTAGGCGTTCGGGATGTTCACGACCTCCTGGCCGTTGGCGATGATGAACTGCAGGCCGCCGTAGACGCTCAGGGTCGCGAGCGTCGCGATGATCGGCGGTATCCGGGTGACGGACACGAACAGCCCGTTGCCGACGCCGAGCACGAGCCCGACGAGCACCACGAGACCGAGCGCCGCGACGATCGGGAGGTTGTGGTTCTGCGCCGGGAAGCCGACGACGACCGCGGCGATCCCGAGGATCGGCGCGACCGAGAGGTCGATCCCCTTCGCGAGCACGACGATCGTCTGCCCGGTCGCGAGCACGGCGGTCACCACCGAGTCGGCGAGCATGAACGAGATGTTCCCGGGCGAGATGAAGTTCGGGTGCGCGACGGCGCTCGCGGCGACGACGACTGCGATCGCGACCACGAGCTGGAGCTCCCGGAGCCGGATCGCCTTGCGCAGCACGTCGCGCAGGATCGCGCCGCCCGGCTCCGTCTTCTCGACGCTCAAGGTGGTGCTCACCCGCGGCCCCCGCCGACGACGAGCTCGCCGAGCCGGGCGGTCGTCACGTCCTCGTCGCGGACCTCGCCCACGATCCGGCCCTCGTAGATCACGAGCACGCGGTCGCAGGTGAGCGCGAGCTCCTCGAGGTCCGAGGAGATGATCAGGCACGCGAGCCCGGACGTGGCGAGGTCCGAGATGATGTCGTAGATGTCGTCCTTCGCCCCGATGTCGACGCCGCGGGTCGGCTCGTCGAAGATCGCGACCCGGGGCTCCGCGAGCAGCCAGCGGGAGAACATCGCGCGCTGCTGGTTGCCGCCGGAGAGCGTGCTGATGCTCGCGCCGAGCGATGCCGCGCGCACCGACGTGCGCGCGGCAGAGTCCCGGGCGACGGCTTCCTCGCGCGCGGTGCTGATCAGGTGCCACCGCAGCGGCAGGCGGGGGACGATCCCCGCGGTCACGTTGCGCGCGAGGTCGACGTCGGAGAATATGCCGTTCCGGCCGCGGTCCTCCGGCAGGTAGACCAGCCCGGCGTCGATGCACCGCCTCGGAGTCCGGTGCTCGAGCGGCTCGCCGTCGAGCCAGACCTCGCCGTGGTCGGCCTTTCGCAGACCGAAGATCGTCTCCGCGATCTCGGTCCGCCCGCTGCCGACGAGGCCCGCGAGGCCGGCGACCTCGTGCTTGGTGAGGACGAACGAGACGTCCTCGAAGGTCGGCCGCGACGAGAGGCCCTCGACCTTCAGCACCTCCCGCCGGTCGGTCACGTCGGACGTGCGCCGGACGCGGGTCCGCACGCCGATGGGCCGGCCGATCATCGCGGTGACGAGCTGATCCCGGGTGATCTCGTCCCGCCCAGCCGACGCGACCATCCGCCCGTCGCGAAGGACGGTGAGGTGGTCGCTCACCTCGAACACCTCGTCGAGGCGGTGGCTGATGAATCCGAGCGCGAGGCCTTCGCCGCGCAGCACGCGCATGAGGTCGAACAGGATCTCGGTCTCGTGCGAGGTGAGGGGCGAGGTCGGCTCGTCGAACATGATGACCCTACAGTTGTGCACGAGGGCGCGCGCGCACTCGAGCAGCTGCTGCTGGGCGATGCTGAGCTGGCGCGCCGGCGTCTCCACGTCGATGTCGAGCCCGACGCGCTCGAAGTACGTCGCGGCCTCGCGGTGGATGCGCGACCAGTCGACGATGAACGGCATCCTCCGGTGCGGAAGGGCGCCGACGTAGAGGTTCTCGGCCGCCGAGAGGTGCGCCATCAACGTGGGCTCCTGCGGCACGAGGTAGACGCCCTTCTGCAGCGCGCCGCGCGGTGTGAGGTCCGCGAGCCGCTCGCCGCCGAGCGCGAGCTCGCCCGCGTCCGGCCGGTAGAGGCCACTCATGATCTTGAACAGCGTCGACTTGCCGGCGCCGTTCTCGCCCACCAGCGAGTGCACCTCGCCGGGCTCGAGCACGGCCGACACGTCGTGGAGCACCGGTGCGCCGTTGAACGCCTTGGAGACGTGGGACGCGACGTAGCGTGTCGAGGCCGGGGGCGATGTGCTCATGAGCCGCTCGCCATACGCATCGACCGTGATCGTGGACGTGTCGGGCTGGTCGGCCGGCGTCCTGTGCCGGTGGGCCTGGCTCAAAGGAATAGCACACCTCTCTTCGGTGCCGACGGGGCGTCCGTGGCCCACAGGCGAGCGGGTCGGTTCGTGCTGCGAGAAGCAGCGGGCGGTCCCCCGCGGGAGCAAACGAGGGAACCGCCCGCTGCCGGGCCGTCGATGCCGCCTAGAAGTCGTACTTCTTGTAGTTCGCCTTCGTGAACTCGAGCGGCTTCGAGAAGATGATCGTGTCCTTCGTCGCACCCGTGACCGCGTTGGGCTGCGCCGCGACCGTGAACTTCCCGAGCGGTCCCGCCGTGAACGTGCCACCCGGCTTCAGCTTGTTCTCGTACGCGAGCTTGGCGACGTACATGACGAGCTTGCCCTGGTTGACCTCGTTCCAGAGGAAGAGCGCCTGCAACGAGTTGTTCGCGAAGTACTTCTGGTTCGGGAGCGGGTCACCGATGCCGAACACCCCGATCTTCCCCGCGTCGCCGAGCTCCTGGACCGCCTGCGCCGTGCCGACCACCGCGGCGCCGTCGATCGGCAGGATCGCCTTGACGTTCGGGTACGAGTGGATGATGTCCTCGGCCTGGGTGAGCGAAGTGGCCTGGTTCGACTGCCCGTACCCGATCGTCACGATCTTGAGATTCGGGTACTTCGTCTTGATGTACGACTTCATCGCGCCGATCCACGCGAGCTGGATCGTCGCATCGGGCGTCGACGACATGATCGCCACCTGCGCGTTCGGGCCCGCGAACTTCACCGCGGCGTCGATGACGCCCTGGGCGATCGTGTTGTACGCCGTGTCCTGGATGAAGAAGTTCCGGGCCGCGGGGATGACGTCGGAGTCGAACGTCACGACCTTGATGCCCGCCTTCATCGCCTTCTCGAGCACGGGTGCCGGCACGGTCGGGTCGTCCGACGACAACGTGATCACGTTGTAGTGCTGGAGGATCAGGCTGTTGAAGATCTGCACCTGACCCTCGGCCGACGCGGTCGCGGGTGCCGTGTACTTGAGGCTGATCCCGAGCTGCGACGCGACCTCCTGCGCGCCCTTCACGTTGGCCTCGAACACCGGCAGTCCGAGCAGCTTCGGCACGATCGCGACCTTGATCTTCGCGGCCGCGTGGTGCGTCGACGCGGAGCTCGGCGCGACGGTCGCGATCGAGGCGACCGAGGCGACGAGCGCCGCACCGCCGACGAGCGCTCCGATGCGGAGCCGCTTCGTCGGCCGATGGTTCCGAATATTCATTCGCCATCCCCCTTGTCCTGTGCGCCCTCGAGGCTGGAGGTGCCACACCTGCCGCCCTTCGGGCGACCCCCGGGACCTTGCGCGTTGCCCACTGCACCCACGACTGCCCGTGTCGGCTGCTGCGAGCGCGGGCGGCCTGCGAGCGGCGCACCCGCGATGCGGGCGACAGCTCGGTCCGACCGGCTCCGGCGTCGGGCGCAACGACGTCTGATATCGCTATCAATCGTCGTCACGCCACTGGACCCTCCCCCGCTCCCCCTCGGAGCTGCGACGTTGCACTTCGCCCGGCATTTCGTGTTATCGCTATCAGCACGTCTGACACGACGGTTGATAGCGCTAACACTTGGGTGAACCACAACGACAAGAGACTGCCTGCGGTTCATCCCCCAACTACGAGCAATTCGGACAGTAACGACGTTGCAAGTTCATGTCAAGGTGCCGGCGCACTCGGCTTGGCACGCCTCGACGGAGACAACGTGACGTCCCTCGTGCGCCGCCGACAGCTCCGAGCTGGACAGCCGGTCGGCGCGCAGGCGCTCAGCGGGTCGGGTCGGCGACCTCCTCGAGCCGTCAACACCGAGGAACCGGCGCTCCGTCTCCCTCGTCACGAGCTCGAGCGCGCGTGGCACGCGGCGACCTCCGCCGCTTCGGGGAGCAAGGCGGCGAGCGCCTCCGCGAGGCGGATCGCCTCCCCGCAGAGGTCCGCGCGGACAAGGCCGTCGCCGCGCGAGGCGGCGTATCCCTCGTCGAAGACAAGGTAGAGCACCGCGAGCACGCCGCCCGTGCGCTCTGCGAGCAGCTCGGGCGGCGGTACCCGGTACGGGATCCCGGCGCGCTGGATCTTGTGCTTCGCGCGGACCAGGCGCTTCGCCATGGCCGCCTCGCGCACGAGGAAGGTGCGCGCCACCTCGGCCGTCATGAGCCCGGCGAGCGTGCGCAGCGTGAGCGCGACCCGGGCCTCGGGTGAGAGCGCAGGGTGGCAGCAGGTGAAGATCAGCCGCAACCGGTCGTCTCCGGCGCGCTCCGCGGGCTCGTCGGGCCCGCGGTGAGCCCCGAGGGAGCACGTCCGCTCACGCGACCGGCGATCAGCGGCGCCGGCGACGTCCACCGGGCGCGCCACGTGGACGAGATGTTCGCCTCCGACGTTCCCGAGCTCGGCCGCTCCCGGCCCGGTCCCGTCGCGCTCGGCTCGGCTCGGCTCGGCTCGGCTCGGCTCGGCTCGGCTCGGCTCGGCTCGGCCATGACAATTCCATGACAATGTGATCTCTCTCCCCACATACCCGCGCTCCACGATTGCGTCGTGCCTGTTAGCCGGGCCGGACAGAGGAGAGACACGATGACGAAGCATTCCCTTCGCGCCGGACTCGTCGGCGTGGTCGCCGTCGCAGCTTCGCTACCCGCCGCCGTCGCGTCGGCATCAGCGCCGGCCGCGCCCCCGCACTTCGTCCAGGACCAGCAGCGCCTCGAGCAGCAGCTCTCGTTCCGGGTGACGACACTCGGCCATCTCACGACCGACGTCGGCGCGTCCACCACGCTGAGCGCCCCGGACAAGACCACGCTCACGACGCGGCTCGTGGACGAGACGACCGCGATCGGTGCGCTCGTGGCCGAGGTCCCGACGGACACGACCTTCGCGCAGCTGAACACGGACCGTGCCTCGATGATCCGGGCCAACCGGGTCTACGCGGTCATGGTTCCGCAGGTGTTCGAGACCATCGAGGCGGACTCGGTCGCGAGCCAGGTCGCCGCGCTCGAGGCCAACGAGACCGCGCTCCAGGCGAGCGTGAACTCACTCTCCGGCCAGCCCGGATACGCGCGCGCGACGCACGAGTACACGGCGTTCGTCCGCCTCGTGAACAGCGCGGCGGCCGACTCCGCCGCAGTCGACTCGACGGTCATGGCCCAGATCCCGCAGGACTACCCCCGCGACCGCCACGTGTTCGTGACCGCGAGCCACAAGCTGCTTGCGTCCGAGCTCGCGATCGCGCACGCGTCCTACGCGGAGATGGTCATCGGCCTCGCGACGGGCGACCAGACGGCGGCCTGACCACGAGTGGCCCGCGCGCGCCCCGACGGCCCAACCTCCTCGCGCGACCCGGCTACGACCCGCGTGCGCGGGGCTGCGCCCGGCGCCTCGCGGCCGACCCGGACACGCCGAGCGGCTGCGTCGACGAGGGCGGGCGACTGGCGGCCGCGTTGACCGACTCGTTCGTTGATCACGGGCGCGGGGTTGTCAGTCATTCGCGGTGATCACGCGTTGAGCTGAGGGTGGTGGTTGCGCTGTCGGCGAGGTGGCGACGGCGTGAGCGGCGTCCTGACGCGCAAGGACCCCCTCGCCTTGACCAGGTAGGCGACGGCGTCGGATGCCGTTGCCGCTCTCGTCTTCGCTCGGCCGCGAGCCACCTCAGGCGGTCGCTGCCAGCTCGACGAGCGGGGTGCCGGCGAGGGTGACGCCTTCTGCTTCGATCGTGTGCCAGAGAGCGCCCTGCTCGTCGTGGCGGAGCAGCGTCGGCACGTCCTCTGCGCCCACGACGAGCAGGGCGACCGGGTTGCCCGTCACGTGGCGGGCGGCGTGCTCCCAACCGCCGAGCGCATCGAGCCACGCCTCGTCACCGGCCGCCACCTGTGGTGCCCTCACCGCGAGCACGTCAATATCGCTCTCGGCGGTTGCCTCGCACCTTGCGAAGGAGCCGAAGACCACGAGGCTCGCCGGCGCCGGCAAGATCTCCCGCGCCAAGTCGGCAAGGCGCTCCATCGTGGAGTGGTACAGCCCGGCGAGCGCCAGGACCGCGCTCGCGGCGCCGTTCTCCCGGTCGAGCGCCACGAGCGCCGCCGAGCCGGCCTCCCGCCGCGTGACGAGACCGAGCTCCACCAGGCGACTTACGACCACGGTGGCCTGTTGCGCGCTAACGCCCGCGAGGCGAGCTGCGGTACGGATGGTCATCTCTGCCTCGGTGCGCGCCAGCACACCCAGGACTCTCCCCTGCACCCCGGGGATCACTACCTCGACTGGGCGAGCATAATCCACGACCGCAGCGTGTCTGGTTTTTCGGACACGTGTCCGTTATCTTACGTTCCTTCCACACTGGACGTTCCCGCGGTGACCCTGGCAGCTGACACCTCCCGGCCGCACCGTTGCTG
>DAHUXW010000008.1 GCA_027306925.1 Acidimicrobiaceae bacterium
CCGGTCGTGCGCGCCGCGCCTTGGCCCGGGCGGCTCCCCCCGCCGAGCCCCGCGGTCGTCCCTCCGGCGCCGCCGCTCGTCGAGCTACTCGATGCGGGCGGCGCGCACGTCGCGGTCGACGCGAGAGGAGAGGCGAGCGCGGTGCCGGCGGGGCTCGTGCTCGACGGGGACGGCGTACGGCCCGTCACGGGGTGGGCCGGGCCCTGGCCGGCCGACGAGCGGTGGTGGGACGGTCTGTCGCGCCGCCGTCGCCGCGCCCGGGTCCAGGTCGTCACCGCGGAGGGCGGCGCCTACCTGCTCGCCCTCGAGCACGGTCGCTGGGTGCTCGAGGGCGCCTACGACTGACCGCCCGCCCCTCCCACGTCCGTCGGGAACGGTGGCGATCGGTGCGCGTCGAGGGCGCCGAGCGCGACGAACGTATGTTCGATACTGTCGCCCGGTGGGAACGTTCAACCCGGTCGTGCCGTGGTCGGAGCTGGAACGCCGTCTCTCGGGGCGGCCCGAGACCTCCGTCCCCGCGCCGCCCGTCGCACGACCCTCCGCCGAGGTCGCGCCGCCCCCGCTCCGCCCGGCACGCGGCGGCCCCGCGTACGCCGAGCTCCACTGCCACTCGAGCTTCAGCTTCCTCGACGGGGCCTCGCCACCCGAGGAGCTCGTGCGCGAGGCGGCGCACCTCGGCCTCGAGGCCCTCGCGCTCACCGACCACGACGGCTGCTACGGCGTCGTCCGCTTCGCCGGCGCCGCGCGGGAGCTCGGGCTCCCGACGGTCTTCGGCGCCGAGCTCGGCCTTCCGGTCCTCCCGGGCGGGCCGGGCGGACCGGCCGGGACGGGCGGCCCCGGCCCGCCGGCGAGCGCCGGGGCCCGGGCGGGGGCGATCGACCCCGAGGCGTCGCACCTCGTCGTGCTCGCCCGTGACCCCGACGGTTACGCCCGGCTCTCGACCGCTATCGCGCGCGCGCAGCTCGCTGGCGGGGAGAAGGGCCGGCCGGCGTACGACCTGGAGGAGCTCGCCGGAGCGCACGGCGGGGCGTGGTGGGTGCTCACGGGGTGCCGCCACGGCGCCGTGCCCTCCGCGCTCGAGCAGCGGGGCCCGGCCGCTGCGGCGCGCGAGCTCGCGCGGCTCGTCGAGGCGTTCGGTCGTGACGGCGTCGCGGTCGAGCTGTTCGACCAGGGCTCCCCGCTCGACGGCGCTCGCAACGACGCGCTCGCCGAGATCGCGGCGCGCGCGGGGGTCGCGATCGTCGCGACGGCGAACGCGCACTACGCGACCGCGGCGCGCTATCCGCTCTCGACTGCGCTCGCGGCGATCCGCGCCCGCACGAGCCTCGGCGAGGTCGAGGGCTACCTGCCGGCCTGGGCCGCTGCGACGCTGCGCTCGGGGACCGAGCAGGCGCGGCGCTTCCGGCGCTACCCCGGCGCGGTCGAGCAGGCGGCCGAGATCGGCAGGGCGTGCGCGTTCGACCTCGGCCTCGTCGCCCCCGGCCTGCCGCCGTACCCGGTGCCGGAGGGGGAGGACGAGGTGAGCTTCCTCCGCCGCATCGTCGAGTCGGGCGGCGCCCGGCGCTACGGCACGCGCGACGCCGAGCGGGTGCGCGGCGCCTGGGCCCAGATGGACCGGGAGCTCGCGGTCATCGAGCAGCTCGGCTTCGCGGGCTACTTCCTCGTCGTCTGGGACATCGTCGAGCACTGCCGGCGCTCGGACATCTTCTGCCAGGGACGGGGCTCCGCCGCGAACTCGGCGGTCTGCTACGCGCTCGGGGTGACGAACGCGGACGCGGTCGGACTCGGCCTGCTGTTCGAGCGCTTCCTCTCGCCGGCGCGCGAGGGGCCGCCGGACATCGACCTCGACATCGAGTCCTCGAGGCGCGACGAGGTGATCGCCTACGTCTACGAGCGGTACGGTCGCGAGCACGCCGCCCAGGTCGCGAACGTCGTCACGTACCGCGCGCGCTCCGCGGTGCGCGACGTCGGCCGCGCGCTCGGCTACCCGCCGGGCGCGCTCGACGCCTGGTCGCGACAGGTCGGGAGCTACTTCGGTGCGCCGCTCCCGGCCCCCGGCCCGCCGTCCGCGCCGTCCGGGAGGCAGCGCAGCGCCCGCGGGGGTGAGTCCCCGGCGGCGGGCCACGACATCCCGGCCGAGGTGCTCCGGCTCGCGACGGAGATCGAGGGCTTCCCCCGCCATCTCGGCATCCATTCCGGAGGGATGGTCATCTGCGACCGGCCGGTCATCGCGGTCTGCCCGGTCGAGTGGGCGCGGCGCGAGGACCGGACCGTGCTCCAGTGGGACAAGGACGACTGCGCGGAGGTCGGGCTCGTGAAGTTCGACCTCCTCGGGCTCGGCATGCTCGAGGCGCTCCACCGCATGGTGGACTTCGCCGCGTCGCGCCACGGCGTGGAGGTCGACCTCGCGACGATCCCCCAGGACCCGGCGGTCTACGAGATGCTCGCCCGCGCCGACTCGATGGGGGTGTTCCAGGTCGAGAGCCGGGCCCAGATTGCGACGTTGCCGCGGCTCCGGCCGAGCTGTTTCTACGACCTCGTCGTCGAGGTCGCGCTCATCCGGCCGGGCCCGATCCAGGGCGGGTCCGTCCACCCCTACCTCCGCCGCCGCAACGGCGAGGAGGAGGTCTCCTACCTCCACCCGCTCCTTGAGCCGGCGCTCGCGAAGACCCTCGGCGTCCCGCTGTTCCAGGAGCAGCTCATGCAGATCGCGATCGACGTCGCCGGCTTCTCCGCGGTCGAGGCGGACCAGCTGCGCCAGGCAATGGGGGCGAAGCGGTCGGCCGCCCGGATGGAGCGCCTACGCGAGCGGCTCTACGCGGGAATGGCCGAGCGCGGCGTGCGGCGCAGGGTCGCTGACGCGATCTACGACCAGCTCGCCGCATTTGCGAACTACGGCTTCCCCGAGTCGCACGCGGTCTCGTTCGCCTACCTCGTCTACGCGTCGGCGTGGTTCAAGCGCCACTACCCCGCGGTGTTCCTCGCCGCGCTGCTCGACTCCCAGCCGATGGGCTTCTGGTCCCCCCAGAGCCTCGTCGCGGACGCGCGGCGTCACGGCGTCGTCGTGCTCGGGCCCGACGTGAACGTGAGCGCGAGCGGCGCGCGCCTCGTCGCGACCCCGCCGCGGAGCGGCGCGCACCGCGAGCGACCCGCAGGGGGAGCGGCCGTGCGGCTCGGGCTCGCGTCGGTGCGCGGCATCGGCGCGGACCTCGCGGGGCGCATCGCGTCCGGGGCACCGTACGCGAGCCTCGACGACCTCGCACGCCGGAGCGAGGCGAGCCGCGCGCAGCTCGAGGCGCTCGCGACCGCGGGTGCGTGTGCCCGCCTGCCCGCGCTCGACGGAGGCACGCCTCCCGCGCACGGTACGGGGCGGCGCGAGGCGCTGTGGGCGGTCGGCGCGCTCGCGGGCGGCGCGTCGCGCCTCCCCGGGATCGTCGTCGGGGTCGAGGCGCCACCGTTGCCCGAGATGGGCGCCGTCGAGATCGCCGCCGCCGACCTCTGGGCGACCGGGGTGACGAGCGGCGACCACCCCTTCGCGCATCTGCGCGACGCGCTCGCGAGCGCGGGGGTGCTCGCGGTGGCGGATCTCGTCGCCGGGGCGGGGGAGGGCAGGGTCACGGTCGCGGGGATCGTGACGCACCGCCAGCGCCCGTCGACCGCTGGCGGGACCGTGTTCTTGAACCTCGAGGACGAGACCGGTGTCGTGAACGTCATCTGCTCGCCGGGGTGCTGGGCACGGTACCGCGCCGTGCTGTCCGCGGCGGCGGCGCTCGCCGTGCGCGGCCGGCTCGAGCGAGTCGCCGAGGCGGTGAGCATCGTGGCCGAGCGCGTCGACCTCGTCGAGCTCGCGCTCGCCCCGGCCCGCTCGCGCGACTTCCGCTGAACCGAAGTGACCTTGGCCCCTAGGAGCAGATCCGGGGCGCACGGAAACTTGACGAGAGCGCGCGCCGGGCGCGACCGGGCGAGCACGGAGGCGGACGGTGCGACGACGTGATCTCACGGCTGGTGCACGATGAGCGCGCTCGACCTCGCGAGGTGGCAGTTCGGCCTCACGACCGTCTTCCACTTCTTCTTCGTCCCGGTCACGATCGGCCTCGCGGTCGTCGTCGCGTCGATGCAGACGCTCGCCTACCGGCGCAAGGACGAGACCTGGGACCGGCTCACGACTTTCTTCGGCCGGCTGTTCCTCATCAACCTCGCGGTCGGCGTCGTGACCGGCATCGTGCTCGAGTTCCAGTTCGGCATGAACTGGTCCTCGTACTCGGTCTTCGTCGGCAACATCTTCGGCGCGCCGCTCGCGATCGAGGGCCTGCTCGCTTTCTTCCTCGAATCGACCTTCGTCGGCCTCTGGGTCTTCGGCAAGGGCAAGCTCTCGCCTCGGCTGCACCTCGCGACGATCTGGATCACGAGCGCCGGGACCGTGCTCTCGGCCTTCTTCATCCTCGCGGCCAACTCCTGGATGCAGCACCCGGTCGGCTACAAGGTGGAGCACGGGAAGGCCGTGCTCACGGACTTCTGGGCCGTGCTCGGCAACTCCACGCTCTGGGCGTCGTTCGTCCACACCGTGACCGCCGCGTTCGTCACCGCGGGGGCGCTCGTGCTCGGCATCGCCGCGTGGCAGATCCGGAAGGGACGCGAGCGTGACGCCTTCGGCCGCGCCGCGCGCTTCGCGGCCGTGTTCACGCTCGTGAGCGTGCTCGTCACGAGCGTCGCGGGCGACCTCCAGGCTCGCCTCATGGAGACCCAGCAGCCCATGAAGATGGCCGCGGCCGAGGCGCTGTACACGACGAAGAACGGTGCGAGCTTCTCGATCCTCACGATTGGCGACCTGTCCGGCAAGCCGGTGTTCCAGATCCGGCTCCCGCACGTTCTCAGCCTGGTTGCGGACCTCAGCTGGAACGGCAGCGTGCAGGGGATCGACCAGATCCAGGCTTCCGAGACCGCGGCCTACGGGCACGGGAGCTACGTCCCGGTGCTGTGGGTCACCTACTGGTCGTTCCGCGTGATGGTCGGGATGGGGATCCTGCTCGTCCTGCTCTCCGCGTGGGGCGTGCTCCTCGCGCGGCGCAAGCGGATCGGCGACAGCCCGTGGTTCCTGCGCGCGGCGATGGCCGGAATGGCGCTGCCGTTCCTCGCGAACGCCTCGGGATGGATCTTCACCGAGATGGGACGCCAGCCCTGGCTCGTCTACGGGCTGCTCCGCACGCTCCACGGCGTATCGCCGACCGTGAGCACCGCGGACGTCGCGACGACCCTCGCCGGCTTCGTCGGCCTCTACACGGCCATCGGGGTCGTCGACGCCGTCCTCATGGTGCGAGCGGCGCGCCGAGACCTCGTCGCTCCGGAGCACGGAGAGACGCCCGCCGTCCCCGGGCTCGTCTACTGATGACCGGCGACCGGGTGCGCACTCCGGTGCCGGAGCTGTCGAGGAGCCGCTGCGATGGGTGAGTTCTCGAACCTGAACACCGCGTGGTTCGCGGTCATCGGTCTGCTCTGGGCCGGCTACTTCTTCCTCGAGGGGTTCGACTTCGGCGTGGCGGTCGTGAGGCCGTTCGTGGCGGCCGACGACCTCGACCGCAGGATCTGCATGAACGCGGTCGGCCCGACCTGGGACGGCAACGAGGTCTGGCTTCTCGTCGCCGGCGGCGCGACGTTCGCGGCGTTCCCGCTCTGGTACGCGCAGCTCTTCAGCGGCTTCTACCTCGCGCTCTTCGTCGTTCTCGTCGCCCTCATCGCGCGGGGAGTCTCCTTCGAGTTCAGGGAGAAGGACGAGCGCGCGTCGTGGAAGCGGTTCTGGGACCGGGCGAACTTCCTCGGGAGCCTCGTGCCCGCGATCGTCTGGGGCGCGGCGTTCACGGACCTCGTCCACGGCCTGCCGCTCGGCCCCGGCGGCACCTACCGGGGTGGGCTGCTCGGGCTGCTCCACCCGGTGGCGCTCCTCGGGGGGCTCGCGAGCCTCGCGCTCTTCTCCTTGCACGGCTCGGTGTTCCTCGCGTTGAAGACGTCGGGCGGCGTCGCCCGGCGCGCGAGCCGCCTCGTGCGCGTGCTCGCGCCGTCGACCGTCGTGCTGCTCGCCGGGCTCCTCGGCTGGCTCGTGCAGGCCGGGCGCCCCGCGATCGCGGGCTCGCTCCCGGCCGTGGTCCCGGTCGCGCTCGCGCTGCTCGGTGTGCTCTTCGTCGTCGCGACCGGTCTGTTCATGGCCAGGTCGCGCGCGGGGCTCGCGTTCGCGGCAAACGGCCTCGCGATCCTCCTCGTGACCGGTGCCGCGTTCGCCCGGCTGTTCCCCGCTGTCCTCGCCTCGAGCGGGGTCGCGGCCCATGGCGTCACGATCGAGAGCGCCGCGGCGGGGCACCTGACGCTCGTCGTGATGAGCGTCGTCGCCGCGATCTTCACGCCGCTCGTCCTCGCCTACCAGGGATGGACCTACTGGGTCTTCCGAGAGCGGCTCGTCCGGCCGCCCGCGGGCGACGGGAGCCAAGCGCCGCCGGACGGGGGACCGGTCCCGACGCCGCGGCTGCGCGTCGTCCCCGGGCCGATCGCCGCGCGAGGTGATCCCGGCCCATGAGCGACGCGCACGGGCGCGCGACGCGCACGGCCCGCGCGCCGTTCGACCGGCGCCTGCTCCCGTACCTGATGCCCGCGCGGTTCGCGCTCGGCGCGTCGGTCGCGCTCGGTCTCGTCGCGACCGCGAGCATCGCGGCCCAGGCCGTCTTGCTCGCACGCCTCGTCGCGAGCGCTTTCCCGGGCGCTCCAGCGGGCGAGTCACGCGTCGCGATGCTCGCCGGCATCGCCGTCGCTGCGGCCGTGCGCGGCGCATGCGGTCTCGCGTCGGAGGTCGTCGCACAGCGCGCGGCGACCCGTGTGAAGACGGGGCTTCGCGTCGCGCTCGTCGCGCGGACGCTCGTCGTCGGCGGTCCCGGCGCGGGCGAGCTCGCCACGATCGCCGGCCGCGGCCTCGACGCGCTCGACGTCTACGTCGGCCGCAGCCTGCCGGACCTCGTCCTCGCGGGCGCAACGCCGTTCGTGCTCGTGGCGGTCATCGCCTACGAGGACTGGCTGTCGGCCGTCGTCGTGCTCGTCGCGCTCGCGCTCTTCCCGGTGTTCGGCGCACTCGTCGGGAGGTCGGCCGGCGAGCGGGCGCGCGCGAGGTGGGCGGAGGTCGCGACGCTCGGCGACCATCTCGTCGACCTGTTCGCAGGGCTGCCCGTGCTGCGCGCCTACGGGCGCACGCAGCGCGAGCGGGTGCGTGTCGAGGAGCTCGGCGAGCGACTGCGGCGGTCGAGCCTCGCGACGCTCAAGGTCGCGTTCCTCTCCGCGCTCGTGCTCGACACGCTCGCCTCGGTGTCGACCGCGCTCGTCGCGGTGCCGATCGGCATCCGGCTCGTCTACGGCGCGATGCAGCTCGCGCCCGGTCTCGCCGCGCTCGTCGTGACTCCCGAGGTGTTCATCCCGCTCCGGCGTGCGTCGGCCGAGTTCCACGAGAGCGCCGAGGGTCTCGCCGCCGCGGCCGGCGCGCTCGACATCCTCGCCGGCCCCGGCCCGCCGAGCGCGCGTCGGATCGACCTTCCGCGCCCGGTGGGCCGGCCGGTTCCACCGCACGTCGTCCTCCGTTCCGTCGAGGTGCGCGACCCCATCCGGCGTACGGGGCCCGCCGTGCTCGGCGGTTTCTCGCTCGAGGTCGCCGCGGGCGAGATCGTCGCGCTCGTCGGGCCGAACGGCGCGGGGAAGTCGACCGCGCTCGCCGTCGTGCTCGGTCTCGTCACGCCGAGCTCGGGCAGCGTGTCGGTCGACGGCGTCGAGCTCTCCGTGATCGATCGAGACGCATGGCGGCTCCGCTGCGCGTACCTGCCCGACCGGCCGACGATCCTCCCGGCGACCCTCGAGGAGAACCTGCGGCTCGCGGCCCCGTCCGCCTCGGCTCGCGACCTCGCGCGCGGCGTGAGCGGCACATGCCTCGAGCGGCTCGTCGCCCGCCTGCCCGACGGCCTCGCGACGCCGGTCGGCGAGGGCGGGTGGGCGCTCAGCGCGGGCGAGCGGCAGCGGGTCGCGCTCGGCCGCGCTCTGCTGCGTGACGCGTCGCTCTACGTCCTCGACGAGCCGACGGCACATCTCGACGCCGAGACCGAGGCGACGATCGTCGCCGCGATCGGGCGACGGCTCGACGGGCGGAGCGCGCTCGTCGTCACCCACCGCCCCGCGCTCCTCGAGATCGCCGACCGCGTGGTCCGGATCGAGCGGGAAGGGGTCGTCGCCGTCCCGGCGGAGCCCGGCGACCGCGCGCTCGCGCGCACGTCGCCGTCGTGAGCGCGCCGCGGAGCGGCGGAGCTCGGCGGGGGCGCTCCGCCGACAGGACGATCGCACTCGTCCGGAACGTCGCCCCGATCGGTCCGCGCCGCCTCGCCGGGACGCTCGCCACGGGTGCGGCGGCCGCGGCGAGCAACATCGGCCTGCTCGCGACGTCGGCGTGGCTGATCACGACGGCCTCGTCCCGCCCGCCCGTGCTTGCGCTCAGCGTCGCGATCGCGGCGGTGCAGGCGTTCGCCCTGTCGCGCGGCCTCGCCCGGTACGGCGAGCGGCTCGCGGTGCACGACCTCTCGCTCGACGTGCTCGCGCGCCTGCGATTGCGCCTCTACGACCGACTCGAGCCGCTCGTTCCCGGCGGGCTCCCGTCGCGCCGCTCGGGAGCGCTGCTGAGCGCGTTCGTCGCCGACGCGGACGACGTGGGCGAGGCGCTCGCGCGGGGCGTGACCGCGGCCGTCGACGTGTCGGTGACCGCCGTGCTCGGTGTCGCGCTCGCGTGCGCGCTCGACCTGCGGTCGGGAGCCATCCTCGCGGGCGGCATCGTCGCGACGGGCGCGTCGTCCGCGCTCCTCGCGCACCTCGGCCACGCGAGCGTCGGGCGGGAGGCGGACGCGCGGGCGGAGGTCGCGGACGTCGTGGTCGCCGCGGTGCGCTCCGCGCCCGAGCTCGTCGCACACGGCAGGACGGACCTCGTCGTCGGAGCGATCGCCGCCGCGCAGTCCCGGGCGGGGTCCGCGGCGGCGCGCGGCGCGATGTTCGCGGGGGTGCGGCGGGGCGCCGGGGTCGTGCTCGCGGCCGCGTCGCTCGTCGCGGTCGTCGCGTCCGGCCTCGGGGCCTACGACGCTCGCCGCCTGTCAGCGGTCGCGCTCGCCGTGCTCGTCTTCGCCGCACTCGCATCGCTCGAGTCCTGCGCTCCGCTCGCCGACGCGCTCGCATCGATGGCCGCGGGCGACGCGGGCGCCCGCCGCATCGCCGCGCTGTCCGAGCTCGAGCCACCCGCTCCCGAGCCGGTGCTCCCCGCGACGCCGCCCGGTCGCCCCGCACCGCTCGCGCTCGTCGACGCCGTGGTCGCACGGGGAGGCGGAACCGTGCTCGACGCGGTGTCCGTGGCCGTCGAGCCGGGGCGACGGGTCGCGCTCGTCGGGCCGAGCGGCGCGGGCAAGACCACCGCGGTACTCACGCTCGTGCACTTCCTCGAGTGCTCGTCGGGGCGCGCGACGCTCGGCGACGTCGACCTCGCTGCGATCGCGCGCCCGGACCTGCGCGACCGGATCGGCTGGGTGCCGGAGGACGCGCACGTGTTCCGCGGGAGCCTCGGCGCCAACCTGCGCGTCGCGGACCCCACGGCGAGCGACGATCGGTGCCGGCGCGCGCTGCGCGAGGTCGGGCTCGGGCCGTGGCTCGCGTCGCTCGACGACGGACTCGAGACCCGCGTCGGCTCCGGCGGGCGGCCGCTCAGCTCGGGCGAGCGCCAGCGCCTCGCGCTCGCCCGCGCGCTGCTCGGCGACCCGGACGTCCTAGTGCTCGACGAGCCGACCGCACACCTCGACCCGGAGGGTGGCACGCTCGTCCTCGAGCGACTGGCCGGCCCGGCGGACGCCCGGGGCGTGCTCGTCGTGAGCCACGATCCCGAGGCGCGCCGCCACGCGGACGTCGTCGTCGAGCTCGACCGCGGCCGGATCCGTGCGCGCGGCACCCGAGACGGCTGACCCCGTGGCGCGACGTCGCGCGGCCGGGGTCGGGGGTCATGGGCCGGATCAGCGCGAGCGCCAAGCGTCCGGGTCGGCGGCGAGGCGGCGGACGTTCGCGGGGAGCTGGCCGCTCGCGACGTCGGCGAGCGTCGTGCGCTCGAGCACGGACCTCAGGCTCGCGCGCACCGCGATCCAGACGTCTTGGAGGCGCGCGTTCGGGCCCTCGTAGGCAGTCGTCTCCGGACGCGCGCCACGGACCTCCGCGAGCGGCCCGTCGATGGCGCGGAAGACCTCCGCGAGCGAGATGCTGGCCGCGGGGCGGGCGAGCCGGTATCCGCCCTCCGCGCCGCGCTGGCTCACGACCATGCCCGCGCGCCTCAGCTCGGCGAGGATCGCCTCGAGGAACTTCGCAGGGAGGCCCTGCGCGCTCGCGAGCGCCGCCCCGGCCACGGGTTGCCCGTCGCTCGCCGCGAGCGCGACGAGCGCCCGGACCGCGTAGTCGGCCTTGGCCGAGATGTGCACGGGCCCCGCCCTATCCGGCCGCGCGCGTGCCGCGGCCGGCGCGCCAGCGCGCCGCACGTCCGCACCCGGTCACACCCGGATAGTAGACGCACGGCGCAGGCGCTCCCTGGTCGGAGCCCTGCCGAGCACCGCGCGCGGCACCCGCGGGCGAGCTGTCGATGCGGCCGGTGGCCGCCCGGCCGCGGTCACCAGCCGGCGAGACGGGGGAGCATCGGGTCGTCCGACCGCCCGACGAGCCAGTGCAGCACCGCGCGACCGGACCGGCGCACGCCCGTCGGCCGCTGTCCGGTGCCGAAGCGCACGGGTGGCCGGTCGTCGATCGCGAGCTCGACCGTGACCTCGGGCGGCAGCCGGTCCGCAAGCGACGGGAGGAGCAGTCCGAGCTGGCGCTCGACGAAGCGGTCGTCCCAGTCGGCGGGCTCGTAGCCGAGGCCGAGGTCGACGCGGTGGATCTCGACCTCCTGCAGGCGGCGGAGCGGCAGGAGCGAGAGCGGCACCTCGACGCCGGCGCGCATCGCACGGCCCGACGCCCACGCGCCGGGCGACGTCTCGGCCAGCGCCACCTCGAGCGCCGCGCTCGTCGCGGCGACTTCGCGCCGAAGCTCCGGCGCGCTCCGGCCCGAGCCTGTCTCGATGTCGGCGTCGCGGCTCGCCCAGCCGGCGGGGTACTGGACGCCGACCAGCCCGTGCGCCGCGTCGTCGAGCACCCGGACGAGGCTCTCCGCGTTGCGCGCGAGGTGGGCGAGCACGTGCCCGACGCTCCATCCCGGGAGGCGGGAGGCCCGGCGCGCGGTCGCGTCGTCGAGGCCGTCGAGCGACGCTGCGAGCGCGCGGTGCGCGTCCGCGACGCTCGAGATGTCGGCCACCAGCTCGTCGGGAGCGGGGGCGGTCATGCGAGGTCCTCCTCGCCGCGGGCGGGCCCCTCGAGCGTGAGCAGGAGCGTCCGCAGGTCGGCCGCCATCCGCGCGCGCGTCGCGGAGTCGAGACCGGCGAACAGGCGCGCCTCGGCCTCGGTCTTCGACGCGATCACGCGGTCCGCGGCGCGCACACCCTCGTCGGTGAGCGACACGATCACCTGGCGGCGGTCGACCGGGTCGACGTCGCGGCGCGCCCAGCCCCGCCGCTCGAGGCGCGCGATCCGGTTCGTGATCGCGCCGGAGGTCACCTGCGCGTCGCGCATCAGCCGACCCGCGCTCACGCCGAGGCCTCCGTACTGGCGGACGGCGAGCAGGACCTCGGCCTCCCAGGTCTCCATCTCGAGCCCGGCGAGGTCCTCGCGGAACGCCCGGCCGAGGTGTTGCGACGCGCGCTTCAGCCGGATCGCGAGGGACTTCGTCTCGACGTCGATCGCCTCGTTCGCCGCGCGCCAGCGCGCGACGAGCACGTCCACGCGGTCCCGTACGGGCGCGGCCACAACCGTCGAGGTGTCGGTCGCCATCGCGTCAGGGTAGACGGGCGGTGGGCCGACCGGTTGCCAGTCGGGCTCGCCGCGTGTACCGTGAGCACGTGCCGATCCCTTCATGTTCATAAGATGAACACAAAGATAAATCTCCGCGAACGGATCGCGCAACAGCGCCCGCCGACCCAAACCGCTGGAGCGGCGCGCGAGCACGGCGAGCACGGCCGGAGCTGGGCGGTGCTGGCGATCTGCTGCGTCGCGCAGTTCATGGTCGTGCTGGACGTCTCGATCGTGAACGTCGCGCTCCCGCAGATGCGCGATCGGCTCGGACTGTCGGTCACGGGCCAGCAGTGGGTCGTGAACGCCTATACGCTCACGTTCGCGGGCCTCCTCATGCTCGGCGGCCGCGCTGCCGATCTGTTCGGTCGCCGGCGCGTCTTCCTCGCCGGGCTCGCGCTCTTCACGACCTGCAGCCTGCTCGGCGGGCTCGCGCAGAACGGCACCTGGCTCATCGTCGCCCGCGCGGCCCAGGGCGTCGGCGGCGCGATCCTCGCACCGTCGACGCTCTCGCTGCTCACGAGCACGTTCCGCGATCCGCACGAGCGCCGTCGAGCCCTCGGAGCCTGGTCCGCGACGGCTGCGAGCGGCGCAGCGGTCGGCGTGCTCGTGGGCGGGGTGCTCACGGACCTGCTCGACTGGCGGTGGGTGCTCATAGTGAACGTGCCGATCGGCGTCGCACTGGTCGTCGCCGCGTCGATCGTGCTCCTCGAGTCGAGGAGCGAGGACGCGCCGCGAAGCCTCGATCTTCCCGGCGCGGTCGCGGTGACCGGAGGGCTCGCGCTCGTCGTCTACGGGATCGTGAGCACCGACACGCACTCGTGGGGCTCGCCGACGACGGTCGCGACGCTCGCGGCGGGCGCCGCGCTACTCGCCATGTTCGCGTTGCTCGAGGGCAGGTTCGCCGCGCAGCCGCTCGTCCCGCTCGGGATCTTCCGGCGTCGCGCGGTGTCCGTCGCGAACGCGGTCGCGTTGACGGTCGGCGGCTCGCTGTTCGGCGTGTACTTCTTCTTGTCCCTCTACATGCAACAGGTTGCGGGTTACAGCCCGCTGCGGGCCGGGCTCGCGTTCCTGCCGGCCGGGATCTCGACGATGTTCGGCTCGCTCGCAGGCGCGCGGCTCGTTGCGCGTCTCGGGGCCCGGCGACAGCTCGTCCTCGGCCCCGTGATCGCCGCCGGCGGTGTCGCGTGGCTCGCGGGCCTCGGGTACGGCGACGGGTACGCGACGCACATCCTCGGTCCGCTCCTGCTCTTCGGCGTCGGGCTCGGCCTCGGGTTCGTGCCGATGACGCTCGCGGCGACGACGGGCGTTCCCGTCCACCAGGCGGGTCTCGCGTCCGGCCTCATCAACACGACCCGCCAGGTCGGCGGTGCGGTCGGTCTCGCCGCAATGGCGACGATCGCGTCGCGCGTCGCCGGCGACCGGCTCGCGTCGGGTGCGTCGTCGCCGGTCTCGCTGACCGCCGGCTACGACCGGGCGTTCGTCGTGTCGACGGTGCTGCTCGTCATCGGCGCGCTGCTCGCGCTCGGGTTGCCGGCCCGCCGGACCGGCGCCGCCCACTGACGCCGCGCGCCGGTGCCCGGCACCGGCGCCCGGCGCGTTGACGAGCTGTTGACGCGTTCCGACCCACTGTTGACAACCTGGTGATGCGCGTCGGCCGCAAAGTGGACCCATGGCCGATCTGCTGTCCGTCGTCGGGATCGTCGTGTTCACCGTCGTCACCCTCGGGCTCGTCCGGGCCCTCGAGCGCGTATGAACGCGGTCCAGCTCGCGCTCCTTGTCCTGTCGGTCCTCCTCCTCGCCTATCTCGGCGTCGCGATGTTCAAGCCGGAGTGGTTCTAGGTGGGCTTCTTCTGGACGATCGTCACGCTGCTCGCCGCGCTCGCGCTCACCTGGCGGTACCTCGGGTCGTACATGGCCGCGGTCTTCGACGGCCGGGTGCGGTGGCTGCGGGTGCTCGAGCGCCCGATCTACCGGGCACTCGGGACGAGCCCCGAGCAGGAGCAGACGTGGACCCGCTACGCGACCTCGCTCGTCGTGTTCTCGGGGGTGTCGATCGCGCTCACGTACCTGCTGCTGCGCATCCAGGGATCGCTGCCGCTGAACCCCCAGCGCCTCGCGGCCGTCCCGCCCGCGCTGAGCTTCAACACGAGCGTCTCGTTCGTCACGAACACGAACTGGCAGAACTACGCCGGCGAGACGACGATGTCCTACTTCTCCCAGCTCGCTGCGCTCATGGTGCAGCAGTTCGTGAGCCCGGCGGTCGGAGTTGCGGTCGCGCTCGCGCTCGTGCGCGGCTTCGCGCGCCGGGGGTCCGCGACGATCGGGAACTTCTGGGTCGACATCACGCGTTGCATGCTCTACGTGCTGCTGCCGATCGCGTTCGTCGCGGGCGTCGTCTTCGTCGGCCAGGGCGCGGTCCAGACCCTCGCCGGGCCCGTTAGCGTGCATGACGCGCTGAACGGCGTCACGCAGACCATCGCGCGCGGCCCGATCGGCTTCATGGAGGCGATCAAGCAGCTCGGCACCAACGGCGGCGGCTTCCTCAACGCGAACTCGGCGACGACCTTCGAGAACCCGACGCCGCTCACGAACTGGCTGTCGATCTACCTCGTGCTCGCGATCCCGTTCGCGCTCACCTACACGTTCGGCAAGATGGTCGGCAGCGTCCGCCACGGCCGTGCGCTGCTCGCGGCGATGGTCCTGATCTTCGGCGTGTGGGTCGGCTTCACGAGCGCCGCGGAGCACCAGGGCAACCCGGCGGTCGCCGCGGCGGGGATCACGCACCAGCCGGCGGGCAACATGGTGGGCAAGGAGGTGCGCTTCGGCGACACCTCGTCCGCCCTGTTCGCCGTCGCCTCGACGAGCACGTCGACAGGATCTGCCGACGCGTCCTACGACCAGTTCACCCCGATGGGCGGCTTCGGCCTTCTCACCGGGATGATGCTCGGCGAGGTGACGCCGGGTGGCGTCGGGAGCGGTCTCTACACGATCCTCGTCTACGCGATCATCGCCGTGTTCATCGGCGGACTGATGATCGGACGCACACCGGAGTACCTCGGGAAGAAGATCCAGGCGAAGGAGATCAAGCTCGCCGGGCTCGCGTCGCTCGTGATGCCGCTCGCCGTTCTCGTCGTGACCGGGATCGCGGTGTCGGTGCACGCGGGGCGGACCGGCCCGCTGAACTCGGGTCCTCACGGCTTCACCGAGATCCTCTACGCGCTCACGTCCCAGGGGAACAACAACGGGTCGGCGTTCGGCGGGCTCTCCGGCAACTCGCCCTTCTACAACGTGATCGGCGCGGTCGACATGCTCCTCGGCAGGTTCGGGATCATCGTGCCGGTGCTCGCGCTCGCCGGGGTCCTCGCGGCGAAGGACGTCGTGCCCGAGTCGCTCGGCACCTTCCGCACGGACAACTCGATGTTCGTCGGCCTCGTGATCGGCGTGATCGTGATCATCGGCGGGCTGACGTTCTTCCCCGCGGTCGCGCTCGGCCCGGTCGTCGAGCAGCTCAGCCACGGGAGGTTCTTCTAGATGGAGCGCGCCGGAACGACCGGGCCCGCGGGGCCGGACGCCTCGCCCGTCGGTGCCGCGGCGCGGCCGCACGGCGTCGCCGAGGCGCGCAGCCTGTTCGACCGCGAGATCCTGCGCCAGGCGCTCGCCGGCGCGTTCAGGAAGCTCGACCCCCGCGTGCAGGTGCGCAACCCGGTGATGTTCGTCGTGCTCGTCGGCACCGCCGTCGTGGTCCTCGAGGCGATCCGGCACCCGGGGCGCTTCACGTGGTCGATCGCGATCTGGCTGCTGCTCACCGTCGTCTTCGCGAACTTCGCAGAGGCGATGGCCGAGGGGCGCGGCAGGGCCCAGGCCGACACGCTGCGCAGGATGCGCTCGGAGACCGAGGCGCGAAAGCTCGCAGCGGACGGCGGCGAGACGCGGGTGGCCGCGGCCGAGCTCGCGAAGGGGGACCTCGTCGTGTGCGAGGCCGGCGACTTGATCCCGTCGGACGGCGACATCGTCGAGGGGATCGCCTCGGTCGACGAGTCCGCGATCACGGGGGAGTCCGCGCCGGTGATCCGCGAGTCCGGCGGCGACCGCTCCGCGGTGACCGGCGGCACGAAGGTCCTGTCGGACCGGATCGTCGTGCGGATCACCGCCGAGCGCGGCCACACGTTCCTCGACCGGATGATCTCGCTCGTCGAGGGGGCGGACCGCCAGAAGACGCCGAACGAGATCGCCCTCACGATCCTCCTCGCGGCCCTCACGATCGTCTTCCTGCCGGTCGTGGTGGTGCTCCAGCCGTTCGCCCGCTTCGCGGGGGCGTCGGTGTCCGTGGTCGTGCTCGTCTCGCTGCTCGTCTGCCTCATCCCGACGACGATCGGCGCGCTCCTCTCCGCCATCGGCATCGCCGGGATGGATCGGCTCGTGCAGCGCAACGTGCTCGCGATGAGCGGACGCGCGGTCGAGGCCGCGGGCGACGTCCAGACGCTGCTGCTCGACAAGACGGGCACGATCACGCTCGGGAACCGGATGGCCGCGTCGTTCATCCCGGTCCCGGGCCGGAGCGAGGAGGAGCTCGCTGACGCGGCCCAGCTCGCGTCGCTCGCGGACGAGACGCCGGAAGGCCGCTCGATCGTGGTGCTCGCGAAGCAACGCTTCGACATCCGAGAGCGCGACCTCGGCGACGGCCACGAGTTCGTGCCGTTCTCGGCGCACACGCGCATGTCCGGGCTCGACGTCGGCGGCCGGTCGATTCGAAAGGGTGCGGCCGACTCGGTCCGGCGGTGGTCGGCCGACCAGGGAGGAGCGACGCCGGAGGGGCTCGACGAGCTCGTCGCGCGCGTCGCGCGCGCCGGGTCGACGCCGCTCGTCGTCGCCGACGGCCCGACCGTGCTCGGGGTGATCGAGCTGAAGGACGTCGTGAAGCAGGGCATCCGCGAGAAGTTCGCCCAGATGCGCCAGATGGGGATCCGGACGGTCATGATCACGGGCGACAACCCGCTCACGGCCGCCGCGATCGCGGAGGAGGCGGGAGTCGACGACTACCTGGCCGAGGCGACTCCCGAGACGAAGATGGAGCTCATCCGCTCCGAGCAGGCGGGCGGGAAGCTCGTCGCGATGACGGGCGACGGGACGAACGACGCGCCCGCGCTCGCGCAGGCCGACGTGGGCGTCGCGATGAACACGGGGACGACCGCGGCGAAAGAGGCCGGGAACATGGTCGACCTCGACTCGAACCCCACGAAGCTCATCGACATCGTCGAGATCGGCAAGCAGCTGCTCATCACGCGTGGGTCGCTCACGACGTTCTCGATCGCGAACGACGTCGCGAAGTACTTCGCGATCGTCCCCGCGCTCTTCGTCGCGACGTACCCGCAGCTGAAGGCCCTCGACATCATGCGGCTGCACAGCGCGCAGTCGGCGGTGATGTCGGCCGTGATCTTCAACGCGCTCGTGATCGTCGCGCTCATCCCGCTCGCGCTGCGCGGCGTGAAGTTCCGGGCGAGCGGCTCCGCGGCGATCCTCCGGCGGAACGCGTTCGTCTACGGCGTCGGCGGGATCGTCGCCCCGTTCGTGTTCATCAAGCTCATCGACCTCGTCCTCACCGCGACCCACGCGTACTGATGGAGCGCATGTGATGCTCGTCCACCTCCGCCGGTCCCTCGTCATGGCCGTGACGTGCCTCGTGCTGTTCGGCTTCGTGTACGCGCTCGCCGGCACCGGAGTCGCTCAGCTCCTCTTCTCGCACCAGGCGAACGGTTCGCTCGGCCCCGACGGCTCGGCTCTCATCGGCCAGAGCTGGACGAGCCGCGCGTTCTTCCACGGTCGCCCGGACGACGCGGGCCCGTACGCGGCCAACCCGGGTTCGCACGTCCCAGGCGGCGACAACCCGCTCGTCGCGAACGGCGTCGCGGGCGGGTCCGGTGCGACGAACCTCGGACCGCGCTCGAAGGTCCTCGTCGCGGACACGAGGGCGCTCGTCGCCTACTGGCACTCGATGGGCGTGAACCCGACGCCGGACCTCGTGGCGACGTCTGCGAGCGGGTACGACCCTGACATCACCCCGCAGGACGCGCTCGTGCAGATCCCGATGGTCTCGCGCGCGACGGGCATCTCGCCGGCGCGCCTTCGCCGGCTCGTCGCCCGCGAGGCGCACGGGCCGCAGCTCGGCTTCCTCGGCAGCAGCACGGTGGACGTGCTCCAGCTGAACGAGGCGCTCGCGGCGCTTCGATGACCGCCGGCGGCACGATGCCCGGAGGAGCGGGGGACGCGACCCACGCGCGCCGGAGCGCACGCCGGCTCTGCGACGCGGTGCCGCGCGGTCGTGTCGAGGCTACGCTCGGATCTCGCGGTGGACGGCTCGAGCTGCTCAATCCGCGCTACCGCTTCCAGCCGGGCGGCGACGTGTGACGCCCGGGCGCGTGCGCGCAAGGCGCCGGCGCCGCGTCGTGGGAGGCGGATCGTGGCTCGGGTGCTCGTGGTCGACGACGACCCGGCGCTGCGGCGCGTCCTGAGCCTCGGGCTCGGCGCGCGCGGCCACACGGTGCTCGGCGCGTCGGACGGCCGCCGCGCGCTCGCGGCGGCTGCCACGATCGCGATCGACGTCGTCCTGCTCGACCTCGGCCTGCCCGACGTCGACGGGCTCGAGGTCTGCAGGCGGCTGCGCGAGACGGGCGACATCCCGGTCATCGTGCTCTCGGCCGACGCGGCCGAGGCGAGGAAGGTCGCGGCGCTCGACGGCGGCGCGGACGACTACGTCACGAAGCCGTTCGGCATGGACGAGCTCGACGCGCGGCTCCGGCTCGCCGCGCGCCACTTCGAGCGCCGGGCGTCCGCCGCGGACGCTGCGCCACTCGCGGTCGGACCCCTCACGATCGACGTCGAACGGCACGTCGCGACGATGCACGGCGAGGCGGTCGAGCTCACGCCGCGTGAGTTCGAGCTGCTCGCGTACCTAGCGTGCCACGCGGGCAAGGTCGTCACGCATCGGATGATCCTCGGCGACGTCTGGGGCCCGGCCTACGTGGGGGAGGCGCACTACCTGCGTGTCTACGTCCACCGGCTGCGGCGCGCACTCGGCGACGAGCGCGGCGCGTTCCTGCGCACGGAGCCGGGAGTCGGCTACGCGCTCGACCCGGGAGGCTCCCCGGGCGCGTCGACCAGCTCCGCGTACTCGGGGTGACGGTGGATGTAGGCGACGACGTACGGGCACACCGGCACGACACGCCGCCCGCTCGCGGCCACGTCGTTCAGCGCGGCGCGCACGACCCGCCCCGCCAGCCCGGAGCGCCGGCGCTCGGGAGCGACCTCGGTGTGCAGGATCGCGATCGCGCCGCGCTCGTGCTCGTAGTCCGCGACTGCGACGACGGCGCCGTCCACGCGCAGCTCGTAGCGATGCCGCTCCTCGTCGTGGAGCACATCCGGGTCCGTCGTCGACCGCACGGTCACGGCTCGAGTCTACGGAGCCGGGCCGCGGGCCGGACCTCCGGCGGACCGCTCAGATCGCGACGGCTCTCGACACGCCGAGTCGCTTCCCGTGGACGTCGAGCGCCGCGACCGCGACGTACTTCCCGGTCGTCCGCGCGGTCATCGCGGTCTCGAATCCGGCCTTCGCGAGGAGCGCGACCGGCTTCAGGCCCTGCGGAGTCCCGCCCCCGAGCACCTGCCAGTGCGCGACCTCGGTCGCGCCGTTCCAGCTCGCGTGGATCGCGACGCCGCCGACCGAGTCCTTCGCCGCGACGATCGTGGGCACGCTCGTCGGCCGTCCGACCCACGGCGAGCGAAACGCCCGGTAGGACTGGTCGTCGGTGGGGAAGCGGCCGTCGAGCAGGACCGAGCCGTCCGGGCTGAACTCGGTGAAGTACGGCTCGTCTCCCCAGCCGACGAAGACGTGGCCGTTCGCGAGCACCTGCACGCTGCCCTCGTAGCCGGCGAGCAGCTGCGCCGGGTGGATGTACGCCTTGTCGAGCGTCGCGGTCATGTGCGTCTCGTCGACGTTCAGGACGAGGGCACGCGACGTGTTCTCGACCGCCGGGACCGCGCCGTCGTCGAAGACCGTGATCCGGCCGTTCCCGAGGCGGCGCGAGTGGTGCTGCCACTCGAAGTTCGCCCCCTGGCCGATCGTGAAGTCGCTGTTCTTGCCACCGAGCCGCCAGACGACCGCACCGGTCGAGCGGTCGACCTTGTAGAGGGTCCACGTGCTTCGCGACGACAGGAGCAGGTGGTCGTCGTCGTAGAGCGAGGCCGAGTTCACGTGGAAGTAGTCGAGCGCGCCCTTCGCCGGCTTCGAGTACGTCTCGGTGACCGGCACGTGGTCGAGGCTCCGCCACTCGTGGACGAGCTTGCCGGTCGCGACGTCGGTCTCCTGGACGACGCTGTCGAACACCTGGCCGTTCGCAGGACCTCCGATCGCGGATAGGTCGGCGGCGCGCGTCGCGTACGCGGTGACGATCGCGGTGCCCTGCGGCGTGAGGACGATCTCGTGGAGGTCGGCCTTGAGGCCGTTCGCCCCCTTGACCGTCGCGATCTGCTTGTACGTGGAGTCGAGGATCGCGACCTCGCCGTAGCCGATGCCGTTCTCGATCGCGCCCGTCCAGTACGTGAGGACGGGCTCCCCCCGGTACGTCTGGACCTGCAGGTCGGTCGCGAGCCCGGGCGTCGGGTGGAACCAGACGAGCTCGCCGAGGTGGTCGAGGATCATCGCGCCCTGCGCGCCGTCGCCCGCCGCGATCGCCTGCTTCGTGGTCATCGCACGGATGCCCGGCACCCGGCTCGGCGTGACGAAGATGTACCCAGAAGAGCCCCCCGCGTCGATGTCGACCATCTGGACGTGCGGCGGGTTGAGGTCCGGCCGGGTCTGGATCGTCCGGGTCGGCCGCGGCGCGACCGCCTGCGGCGCGGCCGGGGCCGCGGCGCTCGAGCCCCTGATCCCGTAGCCGGCGCCGCCCACCGCGCCGAGCACGACGGCGCCCGCAGCGCCCTTGCCCGCGAGGCCGAGGGCATGGCGACGCGAGACGCGCCGCCCTCCCCGCTCACCCTCGGTGGCGGCCCGACCCTCGTTCTCGCCACCCGGTCCGGTCTCGGGTCCTGGGCCCGCTCCTGCCCACATGTCGCCTCCTCGGTCGAACGTCTGCGATCGACCGTACGCGTCGCGCCTGGGAGCGAGGTTAAAGATCGGTGATGGTTCGGTTACGCGGGGTGCACGTTCACATGACGTCCCGGTCGCGTATCCTCGGCACGTCCCGCACCCTCCCGCCCGGACGAACGCGCCTGCTCGGGGGCGCCACGTGCGACGTGACCGGTGCTGAAGTCGGGGCGCGCAGCGAGGGGGAACGGCGAGACCGTGAGTGCCAGGCCGACCAGCAAGGTTCTGCGCAGGAGACCGCGCCGCGCGCTCGCGGTGCTCGCTGCCCTGGTCACCGGCTCCGTGGGCCTTGCCGGCTCGGCTGTGCTCGCGGCTCGACCGGCCGTCGCGCACGCGACGCGGGCAGCGGGCGCCGCGACCTTCGCGTCGCCCGGGTCGGCCGCGCCGACGGGCACGGACCTCGCACCACCGGCCGGGTCGCACGCCGTGATCGCGTCGCCGGAGCCCGGCTCGCTGACCGCGTCGCCCACGACCCAGATCAGCCTGCTCGGAGTACGGCCCCCGGCGATCGGAACGGTGACCGTCATCGGGTCGCGCAGCGGACCGCACCCGGGTCGGATGCGCGCGTACTCGACCGGCGACGGCGCGAGCTTCCTGCCCGACCGTCCTTTCCTCGCCGGCGAGACCGTGACGGTTCAGACGCACCTTGCGATCGCGGGCGCGCCGTCCGGGACCTTCAGGTTCACCGTCGCCCGCGACCTTCCGCTGAGGATGAAGTCCACCAGGCCGCCGCTGAGGACGGACGTCTCGGGCGTCGACCACTTCGCCACCGCGCCGGGGCTCGACCCGCCGCACGTGACCGTGTCGCGCGACAGCGGCGGCAACGGCGACTTCTTCCTCGCGCCGAAGGGCACGACGGGCCACGCAGGACCGATGGTCGTGCGCGCGGACGGCACGCTCGTCTGGTTCGACCCACTGCGGCACAGCGAGGCCTTCGACCTGAACGTGCAGCGCTACCACGGTGCGCCCGTGCTCACGTGGTTCCAGGGCGAGGTCATCGACGGCCACGGTCAGGGCGTCGACATCATCGCGAACACCTCGTACAAGACGGTCGCGGTCGTGCGCGCGGGCAACGGCTACCAGGCCGACCTCCACGACTTCCAGCTCACCGCGAGGGGCACGGCGCTCGTCACCGCGTTCCAGGCGACCCGCTGGAACACGTCGTCGATGGGCGGGCCGACCGACGGCACCGCGCTCGACGGCATCGTGCAGGAGATCGACGTCGCGACCGGTCTCGTGATGTACCAGTGGGACAGCCTCGACCACGTGCCCGTCGCGAGCTCGCTCTTCGACGCGCCGAAGGGAGCGGGCCCGACGTACGACTACTTCCACATCAACTCGATCGACGCGCTGCCCAACGGCGACCTCATCGTCTCGGCACGCAACACGAGCGCCGCGTACCTGGTCGACCCGGCCGACGCGGGGGGTGTCCTCTGGCAGCTCGGGGGCCGGCACAGCAGCTTCACGATGGGTCCGGGCTCGCAGTTCTGGTTCCAGCACGACGTCCGTGAGGTCGCGCCGAACGAGCTCACGATCTTCGACGACGCCGCCGCACCGGCGCGCGAGCCCGAGTCCCGGGCGATTCTCGTGCGCCTCGACCTCGTGCACCACAGCGCGACGCTCGTGCGCGCGGACCTGCCCCCGACGCCCCGGCTCGCGACCGCGCTCGGCAACGTCCAGACCGTGGGCGCGGGGAGCCTCGTCGTCGGGTGGGGGACGACCCCGTACTACTCGCAGTACAGCGCGTCCGGCGCCCTGCTCTACGACGCGTCGCTGCCGGTGGGCGACGACTCGTACCGGGAGTACCGGTACGCGTGGCACGCGACGCCGACGACGAAGCCCGCTGTCGTGGTGTCCTCCGCTGCACCGGGCGCGGTCGTCCACGTGAGCTGGAACGGTGCGACCGACGTCGCGCGCTGGCAGGTGCTCGGCGGGACGAGCGCGGCGGCGCTCCTCCCGGAGGCGTCCGCGAACCACACGACATTCGAGACGGCGATCCCCGTCGCCCGAGCGTCCGGGTTCGTGGCGGTCGAGGCGCTCGACGCCGCCGGCAAGGTGATCGGTCGCTCGCCGACCGTGCGTGCCTGAGGGGGGTCGACCGCCTCGCTCGCCGGACGGACGGGGCCGGCGCGCGCCCGGCGGGCGGCTCGGCCTGAGCCCGGCAGACCTGCGCGATCTGACGGGGCCGGCGCGCGCCCGGCGGGCGGGGGCCGGGATCAGGACCGGCGTGTGAAGCGGCTGAGCAGGAGCTGCGCTGCCGCGGCGACGAGCTCGCGGTCGTGGACGAGCGCGTAGGCGTACCTGCGGGCGCCGTCCCCGCCGTCCGCGCCGGCGTCGCCGAGGTCCCGGGCCACGAGCGCCGCCGTGTAGTGGGCACCGAGGACGATCGTGCTCCAGTCGTTGCGCATCGCGTCCGCCGGGTCGATCGCCGCCGTGCGCACCGTCGGGCCGCCTTCGAGGTCGAGCCCGGTGCCGAGCGCGGCCGTGAACGCGGCGTCGCGCCCGAGCCGCTCGAGGCGACGCCGGGTCGTGCGGTCGGGGGCGTGACCGAACTGGAACGACACGAGCAGGAGCGCGGGTGGGCCGTTGCGCGTCGCCTGCGCTTCGACATGGCGGCTCAAGGGCGCGAGCAGGTGTTTCGCGATGGTCCCGGGCCGAGAGCGGCTCGCGACGAGGTCGAAGGGTGTCTCCTCGACCGCGAGGAGCGGCGCGGCGAGAAGCGGGAAGACCGAGCGGGGGACCGCGCGCTCGACCGGGAGCGGCGCGGGCCGACCGTAGTAGAAGCCCTGGCCGAAGCTCGCGCCGGCCATCTGGGCGACCGCGACGTCCGCGTCGCGCTCGACTCCCTGCGCGAGCAGCGTCGCGCCGCTCTGCTCCGCGTACGCGCGCGCCTCATCGCCGATCGCGGCGACCGCCCCGAGGTCGTCCCCGAGGACGCGCAGGTCGAGCTTCACGACGTCAGGGTGGACGATCGGCAGGAGCGCGAGCGCGGTCGGGTCCGCCTCGGCGTGGTCCACCGCCGTGCCCCAGCCGGTCTCGCGCACAGCGGCGAGAGCTTCGAGCATGCGTGAGGGGTTCTCGACGACCGCGCGCTCCTCGATGTCGACGACGATGCGGAGCTGGTCACGCGCCCGGCGCGTGAGCGGGCGCAGGTCGTCGGGGACGGCGGTGAGCAGCGTCTCGGGGTCGAAGTTCAAGAAGACGGTCATCGACGGGTGGAGCGACGCGGCGACCGCGGACCGGCACGCCTCCGCAGCGCACGCCCAGTCGAGCTCGTGGAGCCGGCCGACCGCGCGTGCCGCGGCGAGGAGCGCGAGCGGCGATTCGACCGGGCTGCGCTCCGGACCGCGCGCGAGCGCCTCGTAGCCGACGACCTCGCCCGTCGCGAGGTGGACGAGCGGCTGGAACACGGTCCTCACGGCGCGGCGGTCGATGATCCGGTTCACGGCCGCCCGCATCTGCGCGGACGGCGCGGCGGGCGCCGCCACGTCCGAACGCCCCGGCTCCACCGGGCCCGGCACCATGGGCACATTCTGCTCGGTTGTGCCGCCTGCACGCGTGCACGTTCCGGCCGCGGGCGCTCGTCGCCTAGGAGCCGACCCTACCGTCGCGCCGCGGCCGGCCTCGACCGCGCATCTCGCCCGCCTGGCCCGGCATCCGCCCCGCGTCCGCGAGCGCGCGCCGCAGGAGGAACTCGATCTGCGCGTTCGTGCTCCGGAGCTCGTCGGCCGCCCAGCGCGCGAGCGCGTCGTGTACCGCCGGGTCGAGTCGGAGCAGTACACCCTTGCGCTCGGTCATCGTCCCGGTCGTCGGCGGGTCACTGGTAGAGCGAGCCGGCGTTCACGACCTGCTGGGTCGCCTGCTCGCTGCAGAGCACGACGAGCAGGTTCGAGACCATCGCAGCCTTGCGCTCCTCGTCGAGCTCGACGACCGCGCGCTCCTCGAGGCGGTTGAGCGCGATCTCGACCATGCCGACGGCACCCTCGACGATCCGCTGGCGAGCCGCGACGACCGCGTCCGCCTGCTGCTTGCGGAGCATCGCCTGGGCGATCTCCGGCGCGTACGACAGGCGGGTGAGCCGCGACTCGACGACGTGCACACCCGCGGCGCGCACGCGGGCGCTGATCTCCGACGACAGCCGCTCGGTGATCTCCTCCGCGTTGTCCCGCAACGACAGCGCACCCGACCCGCGTGCGTCGTAGGGGTAGCTCGAGGCCGTGTGGCGCACGGCGGTCTCGGTCTGGATGGCCACGAACTGGGTGAAGTCGTCGACGGCGTAGATCGCGCACGCGGTGTCCTCGACCTGCCAGACGACGACCGCCGCGATCTCGATCGGATTCCCGTCCGCATCGTTCACCTTCGCGGCCGCGCTCTCATGGTTGCGCACGCGGGTCGAGATCTTCCGCCGCTTCGCGAACGGGTTCACCCAGTGGAGGCCCGGGGCCCGGATGGTCCCGCGGTAGCGTCCGAACAGCTGCACGACCCGTGCCTCGCCCGCCACGACCGAGGTGAGCCCGTGGAACAACAGGTCCGCCGAGACGTAGGCCACGATGCTCGCGACGAGGCACGCGATCGGCCCCGCGCCGTGCCAGCCTCCGTCCGCGACGCCGAGCCCCATGAGCGCGCCGCCGGCGCACACGACCCCGATCGCGGTGAACAGGACACCGACTCCTCCCGCCGACCACGCCTCGCGCTCGGTCACGGTCCCGCGTGCGCCCTCGTCTCCAGTGACCAGTTGCGACGTCATCGTCGTGACCTCCAGTTGACTCCCGCTCGTCGAGCAATCTATCATACTGATATCAGTTTAGGAGGTTCGCCATGATGGGCAGCGGGCAGTACGGCGACTCGCAGGACACCGACGACGGCCGACCGGCCGGCGGCACGGTCGCCGAGTTCCCGATCACCACGGCGCTCGAGTTCCACGAGTGGCCGATCGAGGCGTCGCTCGGGATCGCCTACGGGCTCATCGTCCGGTCGATCGGTCTCGGGCGGGGGATCACCGCGGCCGTGCGGAGCCTCGCGGGCGGGGAGATCAAGCAGTACACGAGGCTCGTCGAGGACAGCAGGCGCCAGGCGATCGACCGGATGATCGAGAACGCTCAGATCCTCGGCGCGAACGGCATCGTGTCGATGCGGTTCGACTCGGCGGAGATCGGGCAGCAGATGACCGAGATCGTCGCGTACGGCAGCGCCGTACGGCTCGGACCGCGTCGCTGAGCTGCGGTCGCCGGAGGAGCTGGCATGTACGCACTCGTCACCACCCTCGTCCTGGCGGCCCTCCTGGTCTTCGCGATCGTGAGCCTCTTCGTGCGAAGGCACGGCGAGTCGGGGAGCCCGCAGCCGGGATGGGAGCGGACGGACGAGGTGTTCAAGGATCCCGGTACCGACCGCACGATGCGCGTGTGGGTGGATCGGGCCGGCGGGCGCCACTACGTCGCGGAGCGCTGACCGCTTCGCGGCGGCCGATCGTCAGGCGGGCGCGGCTCGTGGTCCCCCGGTAGCCTCGCCACGACCGAGCGAGCGGCGGAAGGGGTGGTCGAGCGATATGAAGGTGGGCACCTCCCAGGACGACGGCTCGCCGGGCGACCTCATCGACGGCAGGGTCCGCGAGCTCGGCGACTGGCGCGGGGCCACGCTCGCGCGGGTCCGGGAGCTGATCAGGCAGGCTGATCCCGACGTCGTCGAGGAGTGGAAGTGGAGGAAGGCGACGAACCCGGGCGTACCGGTGTGGTCGCACCGAGGCATGATCTGCACGGGCGAGACCTACGCGAGCGTCGTGAAGCTGACGTTCGCGAAGGGCGCCTCGCTCGACGACCCCTCGGGCGTGTTCAACGCCAGCCTCGACGGCAACACGCGCCGAGCGATCGACCTCCGCGAAGGCGAGGCGCTCGACGCCGAAGCCTTCACCGCGCTCGTGCGTGCCGCGGTCGCGCTGAACGCATCGTCGACGCGGCGTAGGTGACCGGGGCCGGGCAGTGGCGGGAGGCGGCACCGAAGGCGGCGTGCGCCCTTTCGGACTCCGGTGGGACCGGTCCGAGCCGGGCCCGCGCGACGCGAAGGGCACGGCGAAGTCGCAGTCGGGTCCGCTCACGCCGGCTCGACCGGACGCGTGGGCCCCGGGGTACTGCGCCGCGAGCGTGTCGGCATCCGCGTCCGGCACCGGCTCGCACCGTCCGACCGAACCGCTCCAGTCGGCGCGCACGCTGTCGCCGGCCGTGACGCGCGGACCGTAGCCAGGACGGTCGAGCAGCTCGACCTGGAGGAACAGGCCGGCGGCGACCTCGTCCTCGGCGCCGTCGACCTCGCCGCCGAGTATGCCCGACGCGATCTGATCGACGAGCACCGGCTCCACGTCCATCCGATGGTCATCGGGCGTGGCACGCCGATGCTCCGGCCGTCGGACGCGGGGATCCCGCTGCGGCTGGTGGAGACCCATGGCTTCGACAACGGGGTCGTCATGTTGCGTTGCGAGCGCCGACTTTCGGGGCGTGCCGGCGCGTGACCGGTGCGGGCTCTCGCGCGCGCCGGGGCGACGGGCGCAGAACGACGCCGGCCAGCTCGCCGCACCACCCGATCCGGCGGGCACGGCGAGGTCGTGCGCGGTTCGGTCGCGGTCGCGGTCGCGTGGTCCTTGCCCCGTCGAGACGCGCGAAGGTGGTCAACTCGGTCAGACCGGGCTCGGGCGGCTGATGAGCTCCGGCTGGTCCACTGAGCTCCGGCTGGTCCACGTGAACCCCACGGAGGCGCACCGTCGCCTCGTCCTCGAGCAGCGACACGTCGGAGAGGAAGTCGCCGCCGGCGAGCTGCAGTTCGACGATGGGGCGGTAGCAATCGCCGCCCGAGTAGTTGCCAGGAGCGATCGGACGGAGCTTCCTCCGGTCAGCCACCTCGACAAGCGCGAGGCGATCGAGCAGCTCGCCAAAGAGCGCGACGCCGGCGACCCCGGTCCCGTTGTCCTCGGTCGCCGCCACGGCGACCGAGGCGACCCGACGGAGCGGCCGGGTAACGATGGCGTCCTCGATCTCGAATAGCGCCGCGGTAGTCCTGCACGGACAGGTGCTCCTCTCCCGGGTTTGGTGCGAGCTTCGAACACCCGCGTTCTCCCAGGTAGCGGAGCATTTGTCGCGTCGTTCGGGGGCGCGTCCCGCTACTTCACAGAAGTATCAGGGTCCGGTCCGAGCGGAGCAGCTTCTCGGCGAGCCGTAGGATCGATCTGCCGCCGGGGCCTAGCGGCCGATCGCGGGCTGGAGGAGGCGCGGCAAGTGCTCTCGATACGCGGCAGCGAGCTGGCCTCGCTTTGGGCGTCTCTCGCGCTGCTGCTCGTCCTCTCGCGCCTGCTTGCTCGCGGTGCGGCGCGCCTCGGAGCACCACCGGTCGTCGGCGCGCTCGCCGCCGGCGTGCTGCTCAGCTCGGACCTGCTCGGGGGGGTCTGGCCGGCCGCGACCCACTGGCTCTTCCCTCAGAACCAGCTTCAGGGTCATCTCCTTGGTGGGATCACCAACCTCGGGCTCCTCCTCTTGTGCTTTGTCCTCGGCATGGACACCGACGTCCCCCTGTTGCGCAGCCGCGGTCGCCAGCTGACGCTGACCACCGGCGCGAGCTTCGTCGTTCCCCTCGTCGCCGGTGCGGTGCTGGCGGCGATGCTTCCGTCGAGCTTCATCGGCGCGTCCGGGAACCGAACGGCCCTCGTGCTGTTGCTCGGCGCGGCGATCGCAGTGTCTTCGCTGCCGGTCATCGCCTGGATGCTGCGCGAGCTCGGCCTCTACCGCAGCCCAGTCGGGCAACTGGCCGTTGGCGCGGCGACGATCCAAGACGGCCTCGGCTTCGTGCTGCTCTCCGTCGGTATCGCCGTCGCCTCGGGAGGCAGCCGCGGCCGGCTGTTCATGGTGACGATCGGGCTTGTCTCGATCGTGCTGCTCGCCGTCGGCGGCGGCCAGCGCGCCATCGACTTCCTTCTCAGACGGACCGACCCCCAGCAGAGCACGCCGACCTCGATGATGCTCACGGTGATGATCGCGACGATGCTCGCTGTCGCCGCGGTGACCCAGGTGGTGCACCTCGACGGCGCCTTCGGCGCCTTCCTGGCCGGCGTCGTCTTCGGGCGCTCCGCCTACCACCGTCACGACGCCGCTCAGATCCTCGACACGCTCACCGCCGCCGTCTTCGCGCCGATCTACTTCGCCAGCGCTGGCGTCGACCTACAACTGGACCTGCTGGCGCGCCGCGACGTCGCGCTCGGGCTGCTGGCGGTGCTGGCAGTCGGGGCGGTAGCCAAGAGCGCCGGCTCGCTGATCAGCACCGCAGGTGGCCACCGATCCTGGCGCGAGAGGGTCACCCTGGCCACGGTGCTGAACGGGCGGGGGGCAATGCAGGTCATCATCGCGAGCGTCGCGTTACGCAGGGCCGTGATCAGCTCATCCGCGTACACGGTGATCGTGACCGCCGCGATCGTCACGAGCCTGCTCGCCGCGCCGCTCGTTCGAGTGATCAGCAGAGGGGAGAGGCCCTCGCCGGTCGCGGTGAGCACCGACACAGACCCCGCTGTCGGTTGAACGCCGCTGGGCCGCCTCCGGCGCTCTGCTTCACCGAGCCGGCCAGGCGGGTCGGTCGGTGCGCGCGCCGCCCACGTCGACGACGCCGGAATCGTAGAGGCGGCGAGCGGAATCGAACCGCTGTACAGGGCTTTGCAGGCCCTTGCCTAAACCACTCGGCCACGCCGCCAGGACGCCAACCCTACTAGCGGGTCGCGTGCCTCGATCGCGGGCGTCCGCGCCGCCGTCTCGCGCGGCCGGACCGGGCTGCGGGGCGCCTGCTCCTACGCGCCGACCGCGTGGAAGCCGCCGTCCACGTGGACGATCTCGCCCGTCGTGCGCGGGAACCAGTCGGAGAGCAGCGCGACACACGCGCGCGCGACCGCGTCGGAGTCGGCCGAGACGTCCCAGCCGAGCGGCGCGCGCCCGTCCCACGCCTCCTCGAAGACGGAGAACTCCGGGATGGACTTCGCGGCGACGGTCCGGATCGGCCCGGCTGCCACGAGGTTCACTCGCACCTTGTGGGGGCCGAGGTCGCGCGCGAGGTAGCGGGCGAGCGATTCGAGCGCGGCCTTCGCGACGCCCATCCAGTCGTACCCGGGCCACGCGACCGCCGCGTCGAAGTCGAGGCCGACGATCGAGCCGCCGCCCGCCGCGTCGAACAGGGGCAGGAACGCCGCGGCGAGCGTCTTCAGCGAGTACGCGGAGATCTCGAGCGCGGTCGCGACGTCGGACCACGGCGCGTGGAGGATCCCGTGGCCGAGGCACGAGGCCGGGGCGAAGCCGATCGAGTGCAACAGGCCGTCGAGCCGGCCGAAGCGCGTGGTCACGGCCTCGACCGCGGTGGCAACCTGGGCCGCGTCGGTCACGTCGAGCTCGAGCACCTCGGGCGTCACGGGCAGCTTTCGGGCGACCCGCGTCGTGAGCGACAGGCCGCGCCCGAAGCCGGTGAGCAGCACCTCCGCGCCTTCCTGCTGTGCGCGGGACGCGACGGAGAACGCGAGCGACTCCTCGGTGAGCACCCCGGTGACGAGGAGCTTTCTACCTTCGAGGATCCCCACGTCGGCCTCCTTCGCCGCCCCGGTGCCGGCGCTCCGGGCGTCCGGGCAGACTACCGGCACGTGCTCCGATGGTCCACGCTCGAGGTACACCCGAGCGGGCCGGCCGGCTCAGAGCCGTCCCTTCGCCGGAACGCGACGTAGAGCACGCCTGCGCCTGCGCCTGCGCCTGCGCCTGCGCCTGCGCCTGCGCCGATGAGCCCGCTCGAGGTCGCGAGCCCCCACGGCTTCGCGAGTCCCGGATACGGAAGGTTCTGTCCGTAGGAGCCGGTGATCGCGGTCGGGACCGCGATGATCGCGGCCCAGCTCGTCACCTTCTCCACGATGAGGTTCATCCGGTTGCCCTGGATCGTGAGGTTCGTATCGTGATGTTCGTCTCGAGGATCGAGGTCACGAGGTCGCGAAGCGACTCGGTCCACTCCGTCGACCGGAGCACGTGGTCGTAGACGTCCTGGTAGTAGGGCGCCATGGTCTCGTCGACCACGTGGAGGTCGCGACGGACCAGCGCGTTCACGACCTCGCGCATCGTTAGCACGGCTCGGCGCAACAGGACCAGGCTCTCGCGCAGCTCGAACGTGCGTCGCCGGACGGCCTCCGCCTCGCGGCGCCCCTCCTCGACCTGCAGGTCCTCGAGCGCCTCGATCGCGTCGTCGAGCTGCTGGACCGCCGCGAAATGACCGTCGACGACGACGTCGAGGAGCCCGTGGAGGAGGAACGCGACCCTGGCGAACGCGAGGTCCGGCGACGCGTCCCGGCGAGCGACGACCTGCTCGACGTCGAGACCCTCGTCCTTGCGCACCGTGATGAGCGCGCGCCCGAGGACGAACACGGCGATCTCGCTCGACCGCAGCGTCGCTGCCGCGTCGTCGAACCCGATGCCGTACGCGCTGATGAACAGGTGGCTCGCGTAGCGGTCGAGCTTCGGGCATTGGCGCTCCTGGGTGGCGTCCTCGACCGCGAGCTCGTGCAGGCCGAACTCCTCGGACATCGCCTGCACCTGCGCCTCGTCTGGCCGGCAGAGGTCGAGCCACAAGATCGTGTCGGGCTCGGCGAGGTAGCCAGAGATGTGCGCGACGGCGAACGCCTCGAGATCGAGCGCGCCGGACCGGTGCAGGCGCGTGCGAGCCGCGGACGCACCGTAGACCGCGCGGCGGGTTCGACCGCGCGATGGCACAGATGCGGGTCAGGGACGACCGACCGAGGTCTCGGCCGCTCGCGTCGAGCGCCTGCACCGCGACGTGGTCGCCGAGGCTGGGCGCGGTCATGTCGGTCTCGAAGCCGGTGCGCCGCGCACGGCCGGCCACCTCGAGCTGCGAGGTACTCGGACACGTACGGCGTGGACCCCCAGCCGACGGGCACGTTCCCGTCCGGCAGGACCTGGAGGCTTCCCTGGCTCGACGCAACGAACGTCGGGTCCGGAAGGTACTCCTCGAGTAACCGGGCGGTCATGGTCGTCGTGTCGAGCGCGAGCTTCAGTCCGCGAGAGCGCGTCTCGACCTGCGTCTCTCCCGCGCCGTCGTCGAAGCGCGTGATCACGCTGCCGGGATGGGCGCGCGCATCGTGCTGGAACGCGAACCTCCCGCGGGCGTCGACCTCGAAGCCGCTCTGCCTGCCGCCGACGCGCCACACGACGCGCCTGCCCGGCCGGCTGACCCGGTAGAGCGCCCAGGTGCGGCGCGACGAGATGAGCAGGTCCCCGTTGGGCAGGATGTCGATGGAGTCCACGTGGAAGAAGTCGCATGGGTCGGCGGCCGCGCCCGGCGCCGGGAGGTACGAGTCCGACAGCGGGACGTGGGCCGCGGCGCTCCACTCGAATCGGACCTCGCCCGTCGCGAT